>QZIZ01000003.1 GCA_003599195.1 Deltaproteobacteria bacterium
CTGGGCGCCCTGGGCCTTCCCCGCGGTATTGGCGGCGGGGGGCCTGGCTGCCGCGGTGGCCGGGCTGGTGGTGGCCTTTCCGTCGTTTCGCACCCGGGGGGATTACCTGGCCATCGTCACCCTGGCCTTCAACATGATCGTCAAGAGCGTCCTGGAGAACCTGGAAGTTTTAGGCGGCCCCCGGGGCTTCCTGGGCATGCCCCGCCTCACCGATCTCTTCTGGGTGACCGCCTGGGTGCTGATTACCCTGTTGGTGTTGCGCCGGGTGATTAATTCCAACTTCGGCCGGGGCATCATGGCGGTGCGGGAAGACGAAGTGGCGGCCAACCTCACCGGGGTGGACACCCGGCGCATCAAGCTCTACGCCTTTCTCATCTCCGCGTTTTTCGCGGGGGTGGCCGGCGGGCTGTTCGCCCACCTGCTCCAGTTCATCAACCCCCGGAGTTTCTCTATTCTAAAATCCACGGACATGCTGGTCATGGTCTATCTGGGAGGCGTGGGCAGCCTCACCGGGTCGCTCCTGGGGGCCGCGATTTTTACCGTGCTCATGGAAATCCTGCGGCCCCTGGGCCTCTGGCGCTGGGTGGTGGGGCCGCTGCTGCTGGTGCTCTTGATGATCTTCAGGCCCCAGGGGATTATGGGGTTTAGGGAATGGAAGTGGTTGAGGGAAGGTAGTTCGAGGAGAGGCGAAGGGACTTCGGCAGCCGGTAATCAGTGATCAGTATTTTTCTTTTACTGATCACTGATCACTGATCACTGATTACTGATCACTTCCCCCGGCGCCTGATTATCATCTCCCTAAAAAAAACTTATGCCACTATTAGAAATCACCGGCCTCTCCCACAACTTCGGGGGCTTGCGCGCGGTCTTCGAATTTTCCCTGGAAGTGGAAGCAGGCGAACTCGCGGGTCTCATCGGTCCCAACGGCGCGGGCAAGACCACCATCTTCAACCTGATCACCGGCTTGTTCAAGGTGAGCCGGGGGACCATCAAGTTTCAGGGGGAGGACATCAGCCGCTGGCCCAGCCACCGCATCAGCGCCGCGGGCATTGCCCGCACTTTCCAGAACATCCGGCTTTTTAAGGAATTGAGCGTCCTGGACAACGTGCGCCTGGGGGCCTTTGGACAGCATGGGTATGGTCTCCTGGACGCGGTGGGGCGCAGCGGGAAATTTAAACAGGAAGAAGAGCGGCAGCGACAGCGGGCCTATGAGCTGTTGGCCCGCTTTAATTTAACGCCCTACGCCGACATGCCCGCCTGGAATCTGCCCTACGGCGAGCAGCGCCGGGTGGAGATGGCCCGGGCCCTGATCAGCGGCCCCAAGCTGCTGCTCCTGGACGAACCCGCGGCTGGCATGAACCAGAGCGAAGCCCAGGACCTGATCCGGGTCATCCGGGAAATTAAAGAGGAATTTTCCCTGACCATCATCCTAATCGAGCACCAGATGCGGGTGGTGATGAATCTGTGCCAATGGGTCAAGGTGCTGGACTTCGGGGAGACCATCGCCGCCGGCGCCCCCCGGGAAATCCATCAACACCCCGCAGTGCTGGCGGCCTATTTGGGTAAGGATGGGGCGTTGGCAGAGGAAGCGCCGGAAAAGGCCGTAGTCAAGTCTGCGACTGTAAAATAATAAAGGGGAAAAAGGGGAAGCGGGGAAAAGGAAAAAGGACCTCTTGCAAAATTCTTCATTTTCTAAGAATTGTCAATAATAGGGAGCGCAGCGACCGAAAAATCCCCTTCCCCTTCGAGGTGGGAGGGTTATTGTGGGGGTGGCGTCTTTCGGGCCAATTACAGCCTGTTGGCCAAGACGTCCCCCTCACCTAAAAAAGCTGATAGCTGACCGCTGAAAGCTGATAGCCATGAACCTACTGGAAGTAACCGGCCTCTGGATCGCCTACGACCGCATCAACGCGGTGCGCGGGGTCTCTTTTGCCGTGGGCGAAGGGGAGATCGTCACCTTGATCGGCGCCAACGGCGCGGGCAAGTCCACCATTTTGCGGGCCATTTCCGGGCTGCTGCCCGCGGCCAAAGGGTCCATCACCTTTGCCGGGGAAGACCTCCTTAACCTGCCGGCCCATCTCCGGGCCCAGAAAGGCATTGCCCACGTGCCGGAAGGCCGGGGGATCTTCGGCAACCTCACGGTCCTGGAGAACCTGCGCCTCGCGGCCTATGCCCGCAAAGACACCGGAATTAACGAGGACCTGGAAGAGGTCTTCCGGCTTTTCCCCAGGCTGCACGAAAGAAGGCAGCAGTGGGGCAACACCCTGTCCGGCGGCGAGCAGCAGATGCTGGCCGTGGGCCGGGCCTTAATGAGCCGGGGCCGGCTGCTGCTGTTGGACGAGCCTTCCATGGGCCTGGCCCCCATGCTGGTCCGGGAGATCTTTAAGGTGATCAAACGCCTCAACCAGCAAGGGGCCACCATCCTGCTGGTGGAGCAAAACGCCAACCTGGCCCTGGAAGTGGCCCACCGGGCCTATATCCTGGAAACCGGGGAGATTTCCCTCTCCGGCCCCAGCGGGGAGCTGAAACATCATCCCCAGGTGGTGGAGGCGTACCTGGGGGGATAAAGAAGCTGTCAGCTATCAGCGGTCAGCGGTCAGCTTAAAAACCTAACCACAGAGGCACAGAGAACACAGAGTTACACAGAGTAAAAATTTGCCCATGGCGCAAAGCGCCATGTGGCAAAAATTTATTTCTCTGTGAACCTCTGTGACCTCTGTGTCTCTGTGGTTAATTTTTTGCTAAAGCTGACCGCTGAAAGCTGAAAGCTTTACTCATCTCACCACCCTGCCCCGCACATCATGGGCGTGATGATTCACCGCCTGCCACAGGTCCTGGTGTTCGATTTCGTGTTCGAAACGGCCAAGGAAACGCTCCCCCAGCTCCTGGCGGCAATCGCAGCAGAGCCGGTGGAGTTCGTCCAGCTTCTTCTCCATGCGGGTCAGGAGCCGCCAGAGGAGGAAGGCGCTCACCCCGGCGAATACCCCCACCAGTGAGACCAGAGTTCCTGTATGCTCTCCCAAATCCTGGTAGCCCATATGTCCCTTATTCTTCTACCGAAAACCGAAAACTGAAAACCGAAAACCGCCTTTAAGACTTGGCCACTCCAGCCCGCAGGGCCGCCAGGCCCATGGCCCCGGCCAGCCCCAGGATCAGGTCGTATTGGCTCTGGTCGATCCAGCCCACGCCCCTGGCAAAAGTGGCCAGGGCCAACAGCGCCGCGCTGATGTAAGTCTTTTTTCCGGCAAGCATCTTATCTCCCATAATCCTTTGACAGTCATTCCTGCCTCGAAAAGTAGTCAGTGGTCAGTGGCCAGTGGTCAGTAAAAAAACAAGGTATGCCTGGTAGTTACTCCCTCTCCCCCCGCCCTAGGGACTTCCTTTCCCCCATCCGCTAACTGGCGGGGGGAGAGGGCTGGGGTGAGGGGGGCAGGCTTTTCCTAATTTGCAAGAAGTCATTGATAATCCGAGGAATTTAACTAAAAACTAAAAACTAAAAACCAAAAACTATAAACAGCACTACTCCTCCCACCCCGTAACCTTCACCACCTGATTGGCGGTGTTTTCGTTATTCAGATAAAGCTTACTCCCTTCCAGCAGCCGGCAGCTGAAAGGCACGGCCCCCCGCTGCCCCTGGAAATCGCCGGCAGGAGGGGCGGCATGAAGGAGCAGAGCGGGATTGCTGCCGTCATAGGACACGGCCAGTTTCAGGTCATAGCCTGACAGGGCCGCGGCGAATCCCTTAAAAAGCCGGGCGGTGGGAGGCGCGAGCAGCCCCAGATCAAACAGGGTGTAGCCGTTAATCGCGCCGGACGCGGCCTGCCTGGGGATGACAAAAGTGAATTGCCTCCCTTCCTGGTAAAAAGGGACCAGGTGGCTGTCGCTGCCGTTTAAAACCATTCCCAGGTAGCGGAAATTGGTATTGGGCAGGACGCTGAACCAATCCCCCTGGGCCAGGGTCAGTGCCGCGCCCCCATAAGTAACGCTGCCCGCAGTGCCGTTATCGGCATTGTTGGCGGTAATCACCCGCACCAGGCCCCGGGATGGGCCGGAGAGCACCAGGATCTTGCCGTCCGCCAGTTCGTTGGCAGCCAGGCCGTAGCCGATGTCCCCTGTATTGCCGTTATTCCTCAAGGTGATGATCTGGGTCGTCTGGGAGGAGACCCTGAGCAGCGGCATGGCCTTGAGGCTGAAGCTGGTGTCGCTCGGGCCTGCCAGGGCATAAACGCAGTACCACTGATCGGCCTTCTCCGTGCCCCAGAGGCTCCCGGAAGTGGCGAAATTAAGGGTCAGAGATGTGGAATTCTCCCGGTAGCGCCCGTCCGACAGCCCGCCTGAGACCCATTGCCCCGGATGCAGCGGCGAGGGAAAGCCGCAGAGCAGCGCCCGGGCCCTGCAGTCCCCGGTGGCGTTGACCCGGATATTCGCCTGGTCCACGTATTCCAAAGGCGGGGCCTGGGCCAACTGGAAACCTTCCAGCACTGCTAGCTCGATCTTTTCGAAGTCGCTTTTCAGAATTACCTGGCGGCCCGTGCCGGTCGCCCACTTGGCCTGGGGAAGGTGGATTAGGGACATGGGATAACCTCGCTTGGTTTAGATTTTCAGATGTCTATGGGGAAAATAGTGATCAGTAATCAGTGATCAGTAATCAGTGGCCATATCTACTGATCACTGATCACTGATGACTGATTACTTTCCTTCCCCGATTATCCGCCATAAGCCCGGTACTGCCAGTTGGCGTCATAATAACTATCCTGGTCGATGGCATGGTTATCGTAATCCGTGCCGGCCGCGTTCACGGCCCAGGCCCCGGTGCGGTTCAGCGGCCTGCTTAAGGTCAGGCGGGTGGTGCGGCGTCCCAGGTCCAGGTCTTTGCCGATTACGGTGAATTCCTCCCGCTTAAGACCGTGAAAATCGGAGGTCACGGCCAACGAATCCCCCAACTCGATCCTGGCGCCTTCCAGCCACGTCTCGGCAATCGCCAGTTCCCAGGGCTGGGACAGGCGTTGCAGCAGGCGGAAGGCCAGCAGTTGCGCCACTTTCGGGTTCTCCAGGATCACCGGCCGGCCGTAGCGGCAATCCAGGTCCGCGGCCTCCTCCCCCCAGGTGGCGATGGCCGCCTCATCCCGGGCTTCGGCGTAACTGCCGTTGTTGCGGTCATAGTCGGCGTAACGCAGGCGCACCAGATTCTTTATCCCCTCCAGGTCGTAGTTCATAGTCAGGGAGCGGAGCTGCCCGGGGGCCAATTCCGCCAGGTTGTCCAGGAGGATGAAGCGGAGCAACCGCTCAAACCAGACCCAATCGCCACCATGTTTGGCGTATTCCAGGGCCGCGCCCAGCATCAGAGCCACCCCTTCGAGCGACCCCATCTGCTGCATGAGGAGGTAATGGGGGGCGTAGTCCCAGGCGTCCGCGGCCTCGGTATAGGAAAAAGGAATGAAATCGGCGTTGAGGACATTGGGTTTGCCGTCCCCCGTGTGATCGAAGACCCAGGCAAAGAGGTCCTCAAAGTAGGCCGCATCCTGGGAAGTGGCCGGAAAGGCATGGGCCTGGCCCGCCGCGCCGTTTACCGCCAGGCCGCAGGCCTGGAGGATCAGGCCGGTCATCCAGGCATAGTGGTAATCGCTTTGATACCCGCCATAGTCCTTATCTCCCCGGTTTTCCCGGAGATCGTCCAGGAGACGCCGGGCCAGGGTTCCGGCGCGGTCATCGCCGTTGCGCAGGAAGACGTAAAGACATCCCAAAATCAGGGACGCGGCCATGCCCGGGTCATAGCCGGGGCCGTAAGAAAAGCCGTATTCCGAGAAATTCTGGGGAAATTTCCACCCCGGGCCGTCCGGTTGGACAAACAGATCCAGCCAGCCAAGCCAGTGCTCCAGGATAGCCCAGGCCTGGGGGTCGTTGCTGACGAAGAAATACTGGGCCAGGCGCATGAAGGACCAGTACTGGCCCAGGCCGTAGCCTACCTCCGGGTAGGCGCTGCCGTTCACCGATCCCTGGATTATGCCCCAGGTGTTTTGGTACTCTTCCGGCAACAGCAGCCGGCGCTCGTACTTAAAGCAGTCCAGGGAAAAGACCCCGCCGGAGCCGAGATTGAGGTACGCGGTATTGTTAATGCCGTTTCCGGCAGCCAGATTGTTGTTCCCCAAGAGCGCGCCGTCTTTGACTTTATAAATCCTGCCTTCTCCCGGGGACACCATCCAGGTGAGCAGATGCCAATTGCCGTCCAACACCCCCGGGATATCGGCGTAGGAATCCCCGGCGCTGGTGGTCACTTTCAACTGGAGCGCGGTGTTTCCCGCCTCCTTGGTCTGGATCACCCAGCCGTCCGCGGCCATTTTGTCCGCCAGCCAGAGCCAGCCGCTCCCCTGGGGCGATCCTTTGATGGCCAGGGTGATGGAAAAGGGGTCCAGACCCGGCTCGAATAGAGAATTGCTGGCCAGGCTGGCGTGGGCCGCGCCGTCGAAACTCAACGCGGTATTCCCCGGCTGGCAGACGCCGGGGACGTAGGCGGGGCTGCCGCTGCTCCACCACAGGGTGTGGCCGCGGCCGGAGGCGTCGGTGAGGCTCTCGTTAAAGTGCCAGGTCCCGCTCACCAGGCCGTAATTGCGGTATTTGGGCCACCAAGAGAAATTGGTGAAATCCTCCTCGCCGCAAAGGGCGATGTTTTCCACATCGTTTCTGGTGTGCACGGGCAGGATGGGGCCTTTAATTCCGCCATAGCGCAGGTGAAATTCATCCTGCGCGTCCCGGTGCAGGTTGAGGTAATTCTGGGCCAGGTTCAGAGCCCCCGTTAAATAGGGGGCCAAAGGCTGGGCGTAATGCACCGGGGTGGGGCCGCGCCAGGGGTTCAGGCCGTAAGGAGTGAGAGAAATGGCCAGCCGGGGGGCGAAAGGGTAGGGGTCCTCGGCCTCTAGATTGAGGCTGACCTCGTCCAGCCACCACTCATGGTTCGGCAGGCCCTGGGCTTCCATCTTGAATTCCAGGACCCGGAGGCGCTCTGCCCCGGCAAAGGTGAGGTGGTCCCCAAACTTGAGGTCTGTAAGATAAAGAACGCCATTGCTGGTAGGGGAGGAGGGCATGCCCACCTCCACCATCTGGAGGGGGTGGGTCAGGGGGTGGCTGCCCCAATCCAGGTTCATGTCCCCCAGGTCCACCGTCATCCGCTGCCAGGAGTTGACCTGGACGTTGACGTCTTTATAAAAATAGCTCTCCCGGGCGTCCTTGACCTTCACCCGCAGATTCAGGTAGTTGTACCCGGAAACCACCGGCTTGATGAGGAAATTAACCTGGGTCTGCCCGCTGGAATCGCAGCGCCCGGGGTCGATCCCCGCCCATGCGCCCCAGCCCGTGGCCTGGGGGGAGAGGTCCCAGGTCACCTGCAAGGGGGTATAAAAAGTCTCCCCCCCGAACTCCAGGAATTCCTCACGGTCGCAGATGGTGATGTCGCTGTCGTCCGGCGCACCCGCGGCGTACCAGGATCCCCACATGGCCCGCACCCGGTCGCCGTCATGGATGATATTGTCCCGCCGCCAGAACTGGCCAAAGGTCAGTTCAAATTCCGCGGTCTCCGGGTATCGATCCGGGAGGGCGTGTACAAATGTATGCTGCGGTCCCCAGGGGTCCGGATCATCGGCAGTAGAATCATTGAGGCACACCAGCAGGCGCCGGGGCCAGACTTCCGGCTCCCCGGCCCAGAAGTGCCAGTAGTCCCCGGCCGCCAGGTCGGTGCCCGCCCCGCTTTCCCAATAGACCTGAAGGCCGCCGTACAAAGCCACCGGATGCTCCCGGTCCCCGGTGAGGACACCGCCTGCTTCCCAAGTTTGCCCCGCGTTCTTCGACCAGCGGCAGGTGGCTTGGCCCACCTCGCCGCTGTTTTGGATCTGCACCACAAACTTTTTTTTCTCCTGGGGGGTATAATCCCCCGTAACCACCATCACGGCGCTGCCGCTTCCCATCTTGGTGAGGCTGTGCAACCGCCGGCTCTTGGCTGATCCCCGCAATTTGAGCCGCACCCGGTCCACCGCGGCGAAAGGGCCGCTTGACAGTGACCAATCCAGGCCGTAGCCGAGCCAGGCCGCGTCCAGGGTGTTGGGCAGCTCCGCCCGGATATGCAGTTCCCGGCCGTGAGAGTCGAGGGCCGGTTCGATGTCAAAAGCTTGAAATGCCGAAAGCCCGCTGGTCGCGCCCCGGTAGAGCAGATAAGCGCCCCGGTCCCACCGTTGGCGTTCGAAGTTGTCGAAAATTAAGGGAGAAACGGAGCTTTCCGCCCGGGGATAAAAGGCCTCCCATAAAAACTTGAGCATGGGCCGGTAATCCCGGCCTTGCTCCTGTCCGGCCAGGTGCAGAATGGCCATGAGGTCCAGGATGCGGTCAACTGCGAAATCATAGGTGTAGTCGTCCCGGCCCCGGTAGGCCCGGCGGATGCAGGGGTAGTTATTCAATGGCTCATACTTGGCGGCCTTTTCGCCGGTGAGGTAGATATAGTAGAGTTGGACCGCAGTTCCCGCAGGCAGGGGAGTCCCCAAGGTGATCTCGGTGGTATCCCCCAGGTTGGCGTAAGACCCGGCCAGGTAATAGTTGGTGAGATCCCCGGACAAAGGCTCGGCCCAGAATCCCTCCCACGGGAAGACGGTCTCCGCCGGCCATACCCCCCGGACCAGGCAGACCCGGCCGCCGCCGGGATTGGGGCCGGCAATGCCGACCCGGCCATCGGCCTGAACCACTGCCGCGGCGCTGTCCCAATTGCCGGCCACCGCCTCCTGGAGGGGAGTGCCCCCCATGTTGTCGAAGACCCAGTTGAATTGGGACGCCCGCGCCCATTGAATCCGCGCCATTAAATCTCCTTTGCCCCTTTGCGCCTTGGCGTCTTTGCGTGAGAAAAAATAAAACCTCACGCAAAGACGCAAAGTCGCAAAGACGCAAGTATCGGTTTAGTCTTCTCCCAAATACGCCTTGATCTTGATCTCCCCGAAGTCCGTCCAAAAGTCATAGAGGCAGCGTTTCAGGATTTCCCGCAGGGCCTGGGCCGCGGGCAGGTTCTCGAAGCAGACGCCGATGGCGTATTCGGGGGTGAGGCTCTTGGCCATCTCGAAACTGTCCTGCTCAATGGCCGGGCTTAAGCCCACCGCGGTCAGGATATCGGTGATGATATCCACCGGGTGGGTGGCGGCGTCCTTGACCACCCTGGCCTCCACTGCCGCGGAGCGGCCGGTGACCTCGATCACCCCGGTTTCGGGGTCCGCGGCCACCCGGTCCCGGCTCTCCTCCCCGTTCAGGTACACCTGGCTAATGTCTGTGAAGGGCCCGCCATAGATCTGGTAGCGGTAAACCTGGGCTTGGGCGGAAAAAGTCCAGCGGTCTCCGGCCATCAGGTCCGTGCCCGATCCGGACTCCCAATAAACCGCCAGCCCGTTTTCCAGCTCCACGGGATCCTCCGCGCCGGTGGTGTCCAGGCCTGTCTCCCGCCAGCTCTGGCCGTTGTTGTTGGACCAGCGGAAGGAAGCGGAACCCACATCGCCGCTGTTTTCAATGTGCAGAAGATAGTCCTGGTCGAATTCTCCCCGGTAATCTCCCATCACCTGCAGCGCCGCGGTCCCGGAGCCGGTCTTCACCGGTTCGGTAATTTGGGCCGGAATGGTTTCCGTGAGCTCCGCCCCGGCCCGGTACGGCCCCCGCATAAAGGGCCGCCTCTCCCCTTGGGGCGAGGGAGCGCCGATGCGGGTTTGCAGCCGGGCCGCCACCCAATCCCGGCTTTCCAGGCACACCCGGTGTTCCCCCCGCCAGGCGTGGGCCATGCCGGCCAGGCGGTCCAACTCGCCCTGATACACCAATTGCCATTCCACCCGGCCCCGGGGCAGTTCCCAACCGTGATAGAGGGCGAGTTGCTTTTGAGTCCAGGGCAGGCCCAGAAGATAGAAATTCTCTCCGCCGGCCAGCCATTGGCCTTCGCGATTGTCCAAAAGCAGGGCATGATCCCCGGGTTTAAGTTCGCTGAAGTCCCGGCCCAACTCCACCCGCACCGCGCCGGGGTCCAGAATCTCACCCTCCGGCAGGCTGAGGCGCCCTTCCAGCCGCAGGTTCGCCAGATAACCGGGAAAGCCCCCTTCAGCGCTGTAACTTTCATAGCCCGCCTCAGGAGATTGATTTACTGCGTAAGCCGTGACGGCATCCGCGTCTTCGGCTGCGTCCACGGCCCAATGCCGCAGCGTTTCCCGGAACTCCGCCTGCACCTGAAAGTACGGCAGCAGAGGGTATTCCTGGCTACGGTTCAAGGATATATAAGCCGCGGCGCCTACATCCCCCGGGGTTATTGCGGTCCGGAGATACACCCGGGCTTCCATCCGCCCGGCCTGGTCGTCCCAAAAGGCCGCCACCAGGTTGAGGTAAGGGGAATAGGAGTGCATCACCGGGGAGGTCCAGGACGCGGTGGTAAAATAACCTTCAGACAGAACCAGCTTCCCGGGCTCGCCTCCATACGCGGTATGCAAAAATTCCCCGGAGCCGGGCGCCAGGCCGTAATCCAGATCAAAGGGATATAGGACGGCCTTCACCCGGGGCCGGGATTCGCGGCTCCGTGCTTCTTCCTGGAGATATTCGCTGCTGGCGGTTCTCATAAACTCCCAGTGATCAGTGATCAGTCATCAGTAATCAGTGTCTGGAATTGGCTTTTACTGATCACTGATTACTTTTCTTTCAAACTTCCTCCAACACCACCGAGCCCGCCCAAAAACCGGGGGCCACTTCCCGGAAATCCAAATCGTTGGTCCAGGACCCGGTAAAGGTTTTTGCAGCCCCCGCATCCCGGTAAAAGTCGATATCCGTCTGGGCCTGTTTGATGGCGGTTAACTGGTCTTTCTGGGCCGTGGAAATATACTGGAATTTCAGGACCCAGCGTTGTTTCAGGCCCCGGGAATAACCCCTTAGAGTTCCGTCCAAGGCCCGTTCCCGGTCGGTCTCGTCCCTGAGCAGCTCCTGGTAATCCCGGGAAAAATTGACCGGCAGGGTGTAGCTCTGGCGGCTGTCGCCTAAGGGGGTCCACTCCAATTTGGCGTTGGCCATCGCTAGCTTCCCCCGTAGGGCGGGCGTCCCGCCCGCCAACGATTCCGAAGTTTGATCCATGCCATATCGTTGTCAGCCATCCCGGGCCTCTCTACCAGCGGCGGTCCGCTTCTTTTTGGAGCAAGGGCAGGATATGGCGCTGCACCAGGCGGTCCCAATCCACCCGGTTGACCCCCGCGGCATCCAATGTCTGCACCTGGATGTTGACCTCCAGGCGCGGCCCTCCTTCCGGACCCAACCGCTCGAAGCGCCCGGACCTCAAGGCCTCGAAGTTCTGCGCTCCCAGGCGGGCCATACTTTCCCGGGGCAGGATGCCCTCGCCGGATTGGGCCAAAATCAGTTGTTCATCGCTTCCCCAGGTCCCGGAAGAAACGACCGTTCCCTGGTGCGCGGAGACGATGCCGCCCTGGTGGAACAACCCTCCGAACCCCAGGCTTCCTCCCAGCCAGGAGAGCCAGCCGCCGCCGTGCCCGCCCCCGCCGAAGAGGCCGAGCCAGGACTGGCTTACTCTCTCCAGTTGGCGGAGAAAGTTTTCCACCCAATCCTCCAGATCCCCGGAAATTTCTCCCAGGGACTGCCGCAGGCTTTGGCTCAAGGAGCTGCCCGCGGCTTCGCCTTTGGCCGCCAGGCCGTCGAACCCGGCCTGGGCCAGAAAGGACATCTCCTCCATGGAACTTTGCCATTCCCGGGAGAACGCGGCCCAGCTTTCCTGCATCCGCCGGACCTCGGCGGTCCAGGCTGCCGTGCGCTCCCGGCCGTATTCCCGGCTGAGGTTCAGCATCTCCTCCTGCTGGGCCCGGAATGCCTCCAATTCCCGGCGGTTATCTCCCGGTGCCCGGTCTCTGGGCATATTTCCCTCCCTCATCTCTTTCAAGGATATTTTGGACTAATCCCAACAGCAGCCAGGTCTCCAGGCTCAGGTCATTGGCCTTAAAGGGATAACCCGCCCGGCGGAGCCGGTAAAGAAACAGCAGATGCCGGGTCCAGGGGGAAAGGGCCTCAGTCCGCAGGTATTCCTCGCACGCGGAGCAGGCCCAGGCCGCGAACGCGCCGTTTTCTGCACGGCAGCGGCGCTGTTCGCGAGGTCCGCAAACCCTTCCCGCGGCCACGGCCTGCAACTCCCGGAGCAGGGGCCAGTCATCAAGGATACCCGGTTCAGGAGGTATAAAGTTCCCACTCATGCTATCCCATATCAAATGGATTTTTTATAGGTCCAATCTTGGGTTCGCCCAAGGTCCGCAAGGGCGAACACAAGGTTCGCCGCTACGGAACCACCCGCAAGCCCTCAAATACCCGCTGGGCCAGAAAGGAGACCAAATCCGGGGCGTGCTCTTTGAGCCGTTCCTTCCAATCCGGGTGGCGCCCCGGGTCCAGCGGGAGTTCTCCGTCAGCCTCAGTCACCAGGAAATCTCCGGCTCCGAAGCCGGTCATGATCTCCAGCCCGAACTTGAGCCGGGTCTCGCCCAGGCAGAAGCGCCGCTCTCCCCCCTCCAGACGGAAGGCCGACAACTGATAGGCCACCCGTTCCTCCGAAGTAGGCAGGCGGTAATGGAGAGTAACCTCCGCGCCGGACACCGGGTCGTGCACCACCAGAGAGTGCACTCTTTCTTTTAACATCCTGGCCATGCTTGCTCCTTACGGCCGTGATCAGTAATCAGTAATCAGGTAATCAGTGATCAGTGATCAGTGGTCGGTCTTTTTTACTGATGACTGATCACTGATTACTGATCACTCTCATCAAGCCGCATAACCGCCCACCATATTCTGTACCCTGACGATAACCGAGCCGTAGGTATCGTCTTCGAGCACAGCGAATTCCACCTCTTCGGCCAGCCGGCGTTGGGCCACCTTAACCGGCGCGGCCAAAACCCCAACCTTGGGAAAGATCAATTCCACCTGATAGTTTAAGCCCGGCTCGAGCTCAGGCCCCTGGGCCAGGAGATGGACTGTCAGGGTGTCGTTGTCCTTAAGATGTTGGGCCAGCAAAAAATCCCGGAAATCCCGGTCGAATTCCAGCTTCTGCTCCCGCCCGGCCCGAAAGGAGCGGTTGGCGTACTCCACCCCCGCACCCGGGGTGCGCTCCGGGGTCAGGTGGTTGTCATAAGTCCAACTCAGACGGCGCAGTTCCGCGTTCAATTGGTGGCCTCCGAGAATGGCGCTGCCGTCCCAGCGGCCCCCCAGGTTCACTTGCATCCGGCTCACCTTCAGAGGCGGCTCTTCCACCCGGGGAGGCAGGACCATCCAGCCGCTTTCCGGAGGAAGGTAATAGACCCGGAAGGTGGTGGCCGTGGCCGTGCTTCCAGGGGGAGAAATGGTAATGACCCCAGGAACCGAGGCGGAAACCGCGCTGTAGCTTACTTCCTCCCAGGCCTGGGTCTCCGGGTTGAGGACCTGGACCGCCTGGACGTTGCTTAATCTTTCCCCGGCGCTCTCCCCGGCCACGCCAAGGATCGCCAGGGTCAGACTGGAGGAGTTAAAGGGCGCGGCGACCTCCTCCACCTGCGTGTTGTCACTCACCTTGCCGGTGCCTTTCAAGGTGCCGCTGATCTTGGCCCAGCCGTCCTTGGGGAATTCGGCCCGCACCTGGTCGATGAAGCAGGAAGCAAAGCGTCTTTTCAGCACCTGGCGTCCGAAGCGCATGGCTGCGGTGAAACTGGGGTTGGACCGGGCCTCGTCCACTTCCCCGGACCGGGGCCGGATGACATGACGAAAGCCGCCCCCTAAGGCCGCGGTCTCCACCTGCCCCAGACAAAAGGCCAACAGGAAGGCGAAATGCTGGGGCTGGGCCCGGGAAAAAGTCAGAGATCCCCCCACGCTCCCCCCCAGATCATGGAGCCGGTCTGCTTCCTCCTTGCCGGTCAACTCTTCCCGGTTGGGAACCTTTAGGGACCGGTAATTGAGGACGCTGCTCAGGTCCGCCAACATGAGGGTGTCCAGTTCCTGTTCGGAGTTGATGGCCGGCTCCTGAAGCTGCGCGGAGACCGCCAGCAGGTTGTGGGTGGCCAGAAAGTTGCGGATGGACCGGGTCATTGAAACTTCTCCTTAGAAACTCTGCACCCAACTAGTGCGGTATTCCGCCCCGTACACCGCCAATTCCCGGGTGGTGAGCCAGGGCTCTTCCTTTTCCAGGGAAAACGGGGTGATATCCAGCCCCAGGTCCTGGTGCCACAGAGCCCGGCGCACCCCTTCCAGGATTTGGTAAATCCCCCCCTCCTGCAGCCGGGTCCCGGCCTCTCCCCTTAAAGGGCGCACTGCGGCTAAGATAGTGAAATCGAGGGTCAGGTCCGCAGACCCCATGGCTACCTGTTCCCCCCGGTTTTGCCGCCACCTTACCAGCACCGCGGGCAGACGCCGGCCCTGGCTCCGGAGGTCATCCAGCCAATTCCCCTCTACGGAGGCCACCGTCTGGACCAGGGAGCCGAGTTCGCCGGCCAGGGCCCCAAGTATGGCCTCCTCCACCGCGTTCCAGGAAAGTTCAGCCATCGGGCCCCTCGCTACCACTCCCCTAGGGTATCCCGGGAGAAGAGACGGTGAGAGCTGACGAAATCCGGGGATTGCCGGGCCGCAGCCGGGGGCTCGTCGCCGCTTCCGGCCAGGGTCGCCCGGCCTGCGGCCACTTGATTCAGGAAGGCCAGGGCATCCAGGTATTTTTGCCGCCGGACTTCCGGGGCCACCCCCCGGCGGCTGTAAAGATGGTAAACGGCCAGGTCCGCGGACAGGGATTTCACCCGCTCCGGCACTGGAGAAAAGGGGACTTGATAACGCACCCCGCAGGCCGCGTCGATTTCCGCGTCCGCCCTGGCTATTGCCTCCGCCACCACCTGGCTGTCAGGTACCTCCCCGGATTCCGCGGTCAACGCCGCCAGTTCCCCCTGGGAAATTACGGTGAGCAAGTCGTCTTGGGTGGAATAGGCCATTGTATCCTCCCCGGTTGCTGAACGTGGTTGATCTTAAGCCGTCACCGCGCGCTCGATACTCAGGGCCAGGTCGCCGCTCTTTTCTACGGTGGCCGGCGCGCCCGGGATGATGACCTTCAACTCCCCCACATAAGGGCCGGGAGTCCGGTCGGTATCGGTCTGCGCCAGGAATACGGAGATAATGCCCAGGGCCGCCTGGCTCAGATCAAAATCGCCGTGATTTTTCGAAAAGGCGTAGCCTTCCCCCTTAGGCGGCTTCACGGCCAGAAACAGAGTGCAGTCGCTCAGATCCACGGCCGCGCCCGTTTCATCGGTCACCGTCAGGGTGAGCTTCTTGGCTTCTCCTTGCTTGAGGTTAACGGTCTCAGCCATTCAGGTTCACCTTTAATCTGTTAATTCGGGGCATTACCTCCAGCCGCCGGGCCTTGACGCCCAGGGCCAATCCTTTGGGAATGCGGAAAATCCGGGCCTCCCCGAATGCCTCTGCCGACAGGATGAGCCCGACCCCTTGAATGGACACCGGACCGGGGTTGACCAGGGGGATTCCCCACGCCGCGGCGCCGGGAATATCGCCCGCTCCCTGGAGGTATTGGGGAACTGCGCCGTATAGGACTCCCGCGCCATGGCGGTCACCTGCCCCGTATTTAGCCATGTTGATTCTCCGGGTTCCGGCAGCTTGCCGGGCGGCTTAATAATCGATTCAGTTCCTGCTGACAATTCTGCCGCCACTGGGATAAGAGCTGCACCTGGAAATCGATGCGGCTGATCCGCTCTTGCAGCAGCTCGCAGGTCAGGCCGTTAATCCTTTCATTTAACTGATCGATCAGGTCCTGTTCCTCCGCAGATTTAGCCGCGCTCCCTTCGAGTTCCGCCGGCGGCAGGGTCATGGCGCCGGACTCCAGACCTGGATCAACAGGGGGGATTGGGCTCCCAGGCGGGCCGCTTCCGCATCAATCCCTTGCCGCAACCGTTCATAGGCCAGGGAGACGATCTCTTCATCCGCCTTTTCCCTGGCCTCTTGCAGGGAAACCAAAGTGTCCCGGTAAAAACAGCGGCCATTGGCAGTGATGGAAAAACCGACACAATAGCCCGTGGGGGTCCCGGCGGGGTATAATTCATACCTGGCGATTTTCATTTCCATTAGTTTTTTCTCCCGGTCGTTTAACTGAGGCTCAGGGAGCCGGCAACCACCGTGCCGTTGGCGGATTTGCCTTTGAACATCACCTTGGCCGCGCCGTCGGTCTTATCGAACCACCAGGCGCACTCCCCCGCGGCCAAATCGCCGTCCGCCGGCGCGGAGTTGCGGGTATTGAAAATACCGGCCGCGCGGGCGTAGCCGGCCACATCGAGTTTTTTGCCCGGACCGGTTGTCCCGATGCCAATGTCGCCTGCACTTGTGATTGTTAACTTTGCGTTATTTTTTGTAACGCTGACATCTCCGTCGGTATCAAGTGTTGCAAAATGGAGGCTTCCTTGAGCGCTGGACCCGGTTCGTTCGAATATTATGCCACCCTTCTTGTAACCAGCGACTGTTGTTACCTTGAAGAGCAGGCCTGCGGTGTCCCCGGCGCTTCCAGAAGCCCTGCCGATTAGCAATGAAGGGTCTGAAGCATCACTGATATGTAATTTTCCTTCTGGCCCAGTTATGCCGATGCCGACTTTGCCTTGTTTGAGATATAAACTGTTAGCCGCTGCCCCCGCCCCTTCCATTACTAACACGTCGATTGCGCCGCCGGCCCTCAATACCGTATTTCCACTACTCCTGATGGTCGTAATGGTATTGGTGTTATCACCGAGGTACAGACCGTTTGAGCCGTCCAAATAAACCAGATTTCTTGCCGTTCCGGAATTATCTTTTCCGGTGAGATTATAAGCGTTGTCAAGCAAGACGCTCCCGCCCGACACATGCAGCTTTGCCCCCGGACTCGCCGTCCCCACCCCGACCTTCCCCGCCGTGTCCACGGTCACCGCTTCCGGGTCGCCGTCAGAGGCCCAGAGCTTGCTGTGCTTGTGGCCGGGGTCCTGGGCGGCGGTCCATTCATCATAACGCACCGCCTCTCCGGTCCCGGAAGCCGCGGCCAAGCCGGTGACCTTGTTGTTGTCCATGGCAATATTTCCTGCCATGGCGCCCCCGGCCAGCGGCAGCATCAGATCTACGTAAGCCTTCCGGGCTAACTGATTGGCGGTCGTGGGGTTGCTGCCGGGCCCTATGGGTATGCTCGTGAAGTTCTTTACGCCCGCGATGTTTTGGTCCCCGCTCTTGGTCACCAATCCCGCGGCCTCCGGAGTACCCGATCCCCAGGCTCCCGCGGTTTTATAAAACACATCGCCGTCGTTGCCCCCGCTGAAGGCCCCGGCAGTGTGTTTATGACCGGGATCGATGCTGCCCGCATTCTTCAACAAATAATCCAGAGAGGTGGGCACTGCGGAGTTGTCTATTCCTACCTTAGCTTCCAGGTTGTTTAAATGCGCGGCGACAATTTCGGTCACGCCGTCCACGGCATTGGTCAGGGTCGCGGGAAAAGCCATGGTAACCTCTCTTACAGCTTGAAGATCTTGTTGGCCCCGTTGTCCCAGGCCACGCTGATGTCCCCGCCGTTGGGGGTCACCGGCAGGCCCGTGGCCGTGTCGATGTAAGCGATGAGCCTGGAGGTCGCTTCCACCCCCGTATCTTGATAAAGCACCAGGGCCTCCGCGGGGTCGCCGCTCACTCCAGGAAAAGTCAGGTCATCGGCGTCGGCCACCCCGCTGCTCGCGGTTTTGCCGGTGAGCGCGGAACTGACTGCCACCCGCGCGGCCCCGGGAATATCGCTCAAGAACTGGTGGGCAGACAGGTTTACGGTATAGTCCGCGGTATCAACGAGGATTGCCTTGATGACGTGTGCATCCCAATCGATGTCGCCCGCCAGGAAACCTTCCCGGCCTTTGTCGTAAAGGGCGTTGGCCATATGGTTCTCCTTGCGTCTTTGCGCCTTTGCGTCTTTGGTGGGGCGGGCGTCCCCGCCCGCCTCCTGCCACGCAAAGACGCAAAATCCCCAAACTACGTCAGTTCCGGCACCACCAGCAGGTCAGCGGTGCCCTGCCAGACGTTGGACTTGCTGCCGCCCGTAGCCGGATCGCCGATGATGAATTGGGCCTGGAGAATCTCCCGGGCGGATTTTTCCAAAGAAGGCGGCACCACCATCAGGTTGGGTTTGATCCCCAGGGGCCGCCCTTCGGCGTTGGTGAGGCTCATCATGGCGGCCCGGGTGGCCGCGTAATTGGCGGCCTCCAGGGTCTGCTTGGAGGCGTAAGCCAACTGCCAGAGGCCGTAGGCCGCCGCGCCCCGGTAGTCCACGCCGTAGCGGTATTTCTTGCGCATGAACGCGTGTTCGTCATCCGGCCGGTCCATGCGCACCAGTTCCACCTCCCGCCGCAACTGAAAGATAAAGGGCTTGACAGCCCGGGAAGTGTCCAGCAGATACCAGGCCGTCCCGGCGCCACCGGCGTTGTTGGAAGCGGTCCCCGAGCCCAGCGGATGGTCGTTGTCGAAAAAATACTGGCCGTCGTAGCAGACGCTGGTAAAGGCGTTCTTTAACAGATCGGCGATCAGCTTTTCCGGGTGTTTCCGGGCTTCCTGGGCCAGGGCGGCGATGATGGGGTTATAAAAACCCAACTGCTCGTCCTCGATGTCGTTCCGCTCCACCTCGATGGTGGCTTCCCAGTCCTTGCTTTCGATCTGGTAGGCCTTGGGTTCCAGCGAGCTGATCTGCCGGTCTCCCAGCCATTCCCGGACCATGGGAAAATCGAGCAGGAATTTGTAGTCCATGATCCGGGTGTTGGCCGGCACGGTCATGGCCACCTTCTCGTACCAGGTCCCGGTCTCCTGGAACGCAGCGTTGAAGACCGCGGTGAACGCGGTGTACAGTCTGGCTAAAGCCTCGGCGTTGACAATCATCCGTAATCTCCCTTATCTGGCGATATCGATCCAGCCCTTGGTGGCGGACCCGTACTTGACCAGCGCCCCGACTTTTACGTCATTGGTGGGGCCGGCCGCGTCGTCAAAGGTGTGGTCGTCCACCGCGTACATGGGGTCCCCCACCATGGCCTGGGTGATGCTGGCTGCGTCGAACTCGAAGACGCCCTGCCGCCTGACCCGCACAGTTTTTGCCCCATCGGCCCCGGTCGCGTTGTCCACCTGCTCCAGGGCCACGCCCGCCAGGCGGAAGCCGCTGGTGTCGGCCGCAGGCGCCGCAAAACCGCCGGCGTTGACGCACACCAGGGACCCGGCAAATATTTTCACGCTTCCCGCCACCGGGTATTCCACCTCCACGCCTTCCCGGTAGGGGGTGGCCCGGTCTTTGGTTAAGGCTGCCATAATTCCTCACCTCCGTTTAATGCCGTTTTCAGTTTTCAGTTTTCGGTTTCCAGTAAACCTGGCCGACTCAAAATGGCGCATGAAACGGGTTTTAAAACGACCTCTGCTTCAAAAAGTGGTCAGTGGCCAATGATCAGTGGCCAGTAAAAAACAATGGATACCTGGGACTTACCCCCCTCTCCCCCCGCCCACGAGCACCCTTCACCCTTGCCGTTGATTGGCGGGGGGAGAGGGCCGGGGTGAGGGGGGCTGGGCTTTTCATGTCTTACGGGTGCGCCACAGGCCCATGAGAAACTGTGATCAAAATGCCCGGCCGGTTTGGGCCTTGGCCTTGAGATACAGCTCCGGAGAAAGATTAAGGGACCTACAGAGGACAACTTCCTCCGGAACCAGGTGTCCCTGAGCATTACTCCCCTCATCCAGCAGTTGCAGTACCCTGCCGATGGGCGCCACCTGCGGGGCCCGGGCCGCAAAGGTCTGAAAGCCTTGCGCGTCCTGGCGGTAATATTCCAGGGCCCAGGCTCTTTGAGCCGGGGTGATTTTCCCGGCCTTCAGGGCCTCTTCCACGGCCTGGCCGGAAGTCTCCGCGGCCAGGCGGGATTTGAGCCGCCGCAGTTCCTCTTCCACCTCCTTGAGCCGCTGCGAGTCGGCTTGTACGGCCTTCACGGCGTTCAGGATTTCTAAAGCCGCGGCCTCCTCCGGCAATTTCAGGACTGCGGACAGATTTCGGAGAAATTCCAGAACCCCGGTCCATACGGCTTTGTCCTCTGCGTCCGGGGCCAATCCCAGAAATGATTTGAGTTTCTCCACTTCCTCACCTCTCGTCGCACTTCCGTCTTCGAGGGTTTCCCGAGGCGCCGCGGCCGCCTCTTTTGCCCCCGGGTCCCACTTGGCCACCAAAGGCGGCAGCCTTTTAATCGCCGGCACGTTGGTCAACCCCACCTGCATCAGGGCCAGGGGTTTCCGGGTCTCCGGGTCCAGTTGCAGCACCGGGGAAAAATAGCGGTACTCCCGGTTGCGCAAATATTCCTGGGCCTGGGAAGTCCAATCCACCCGGGCCCAGAGGCCGTCGTCGCGGTCCTCCAGGTCCTTGATCCAGCCCGCGGCTGGGGCTCGCCTGCCTTGCAGGGATTGATGCTCATAATCGATGACCAGGTCCACCCCCCGGGAGCGGAAGGCCGTAACCATCTGCGCCAGCGACTCCGGATCCACCTGCAACGGCTCCGGCCGGTCCAGCAGTTCCACCCGGCCCAGCGGCAGCAGGAGAATCCACTCGGGCAAAGCGTTGTTTTTTGGGTTTTTCATGTTTTATTATTCTCCCGGGGCCCCTGCTGCCTTCACCCCCGCGTTCCGGGCCAACACCCGGGCTTCCTTGGCCTGCAAGGCCAACTGCTCCGTTTTCCCGGGGTCCAGACACCACTGGCGCTGGAGTTCTCCGGCCAGGAGCAGGGTAGTGTCCGCGGCCACCACGGCCAGCCGCATCTTTTCGTCCTGCTGCCACTGCTCCGCCAACAACGGCCCGTAATAGCCCTGCACCGTCTCCAGGGAGTGCTGCACCTTCTGGAACACCCCCGGATGCCGGCAGCACCCCCCGGCCAGGACCAGGGCCATTCCCAGGACCATCCAACTTTTCCGCATTAATTTCCTCCTTCCCCGAGCTTTTTGTCCCCCTGGGGCCGCGGCACGCCGAAGCGCTCCGCCACCTGGCCACTCTCCAGGGGCACGCCGATTTCCTTTAAATTGCGATAGACTTCGGATAAGGTCTTGAGGTCCTCTTCCTCCGCCAGTTTGAAGCGGAACCACGGGCTGGGCCGGTCCCAGCCGAAGTTGAAGCCCACCAGGGGCCGGATCAGCTGCTCCCTGAGAGTCACCGCCAGGGTCTGGGCGTCCGCCTCCACCAGGTCCCGGCGCACCTGGGCGTGCACCCGGGCCGCGCTGTAGGTGCCGGTGGCCCCGGCGGTGTCTGTGGTCAAAGTCTGCCCCAAAACCGCCTTGGACATCTCCCGGTTGCAGAACTCCGCCAACGTCTGGTAGGGATTGGCGTTCCCGCTCAGGCGGGACGCGGCTTCCACGAATTCGATCTCCGTGGATTTGCTGATCACCCCCGCGGCGTCGGACCCCAGTCCCCGGATAGCCCGGATCAGGGCCTCCCGGTCCGCGGCCGAGGCCCCGGGGTCGTATTTTCCCAACCGCAGCGGCATGCCGAAGACCTCGTTGAACGCGGCCCAATCCTTCAACGCATAGTTTTTCAGGAGATACATCCAGCCCACCACCCGGAGCACCCCGGCTCTCGGCGCATACCCGCTCCGGGCCTTGAACCGGTGGTAGATCACCTTCCAGGGCGGCGGCTCCTCCCCCTGCCAGGGGGCATCCTTGGTGAGGAGCCGGGGCTTCAGGTCCTGGATAAAGGTCACCCTTTTCTGGGGAATCCAGCGCAGCTCCGTAACTTGCGCCCGGCCCTCCGCCACCTCCCACATAATTTCCGAGACCGCGTAGCCCTTACCGATGGCATCTAACAGGTCCAAGAACGCGCCCTCCACGTCCGGCAAGGCGTCCAGCGTTTCTTGGACGAATCCGGCGATGCGTTCGTCTTCCGAAGACCTGGAGTAGGGCAGCACTTCGTAGCCCAGGCTCAACACCGCCATCTTCCGGGTCTGGAGCAGGGAGGACAGGTGCGCGTCCTTTTCCTCCATCTCTTCGAACAGCTCCATCTGGCGGTAGACGTCCCCCATGTCCGCCAGCCGGAAGATTTCTGTAAGCCTTTCCGGAGTCAGTCCTGCGCTAGGGTAAGTGCTCCAGCGCTCCGCCAGGCTCACCGCGGCCAACTCCCGGGTCTCCGGTTTGGCCTGGGTTTTAAAAACCCTGCCGAAAATATCCTTCAGGCCCATGCTTTATCCTTTTTTACTTTTTACTTCTAAAACGCCCCTCGTCCCCGGAAAGCCCGCACCTTGACCGGCTCATAATCCGCCGCCCCCGCGCCCGCCATTCCCTGGGCCAGCCGCACGGCCCCTTCCAATGCGTCCGGACCGTCGTCGTGCAGGGTGCGGGAAGGGAAATAGAGCAGCTGCTCCACCAGCAGCTCCTGGTCCGATTGGCCCCGGATGAAGCGGATCTTGCCCCGCTCCATCAAGGGGCTGAGGCTGGCCACCCGGGTCTCCTTGGCCAGGCGGCTGGTGACTCCCTTGACCGGCAGCATTTGGCCCCGTTCCTTCCCCAGACGGTCGAATTCCTTGAGCAGCAGGCGCTGGAAGAGGTTGTCCTCCACCCCGAAAATCTGGTAGCCGTATTCCTGGTGCCGGTTGAAAATGGCCCCCAGGGTCTGCTCCAGGGTGGTTTTCTGAATGAACGCGTCCATCACATAAAAGACCATCTCCCCCGGGTCCCAACCCACGGTGATTGCGGCCTTGTAATCGGAGCCGGCCCCGCTTTCCAGGGAGGGGTCGAAGAAACCCGCCACCACCAGGTTCCGGTCTTTCAAGATGTCCGGGTGGTAGTAGTGGATCCACTCCTCCTTGAAAAACCCGGACTCCGGCGCGGGTTCGTTCATCTTTTCCCGGTTGAAGGCCAGGGTTCCCATCATCTGCTTCTGCTGGGCGAGCCGGGCTGCGGGATGCCGGGCCTCCCACAGGGAGGAGCCGTCATCCTGGAGGGCCCGGTAAATCCGCCGCCGGAAATGGCAATAGGGCTCCTCCGGGCTGGTCAGCATCAGGTGCAGGGCGCTCTTCCACCTCAAAATGGTGCCGATGATCATCAGGCTGCCGGTGGCGTCCAGGGCCGGATAGACCGCAGACTTCACCCAATCCAGGATTTGCTGCACGATCTCCGGATTGCGCACGTTGGCGTCGTTTTCCAGGTCGTCCAGGATCACCAAATCCGGCCGCCATTGCCGGTGCTTCAGCCCCCGGAGGCGCTGCCCCCGGCCCCGGGCCTTCACCCGGATGTCGTTTAAGGTGACGAAATCATCCACCGCCTTATTGGCCTTCACCAGTTGCCCGAAATCCTGCTGCAGCCTCTCGTTGTAAAGGAGTTCAAGGTAGAGGTACCCCGTCAGGTCGCTGGCCAGATCCTCGCTGTCGCTGCCGATGAGGATGAAATGCCGCCGGTTGAAACAGAGCTGGTGCAGGACATAGCCGAAGGAGCACACCGTGGTCTTGGCGAATTCCCGGGGCGCGGCCACCGCCACCGGGGTGACCACGTCTGCCCCCCGCTGCTCCAGGAATCCCACCAACTCGTAGTGGAAGGCCGCGGGTGCTTTGTCGAAATAGTGGGGAAGATAGGTGCGGCAGAAAAAGAGGGGATCGGCTGCGGCCCGGTCCCGGCGGGTCTTTTGCTTCTCTTCGCTGTCTTCCCAAAACGGCGTCACCTCCAGGGTGAGGCGCATCAGGATGTCGTCGGCCTTCTGGCGGAACTCCGCTTTGGTCAGCTTCTTCTTCAATGTCATAGCGTCTTTGGCTCTATGATCGAGGTTCATTAACCGATCCTGTTAAGAAGCGGCAGCACTATTTCCCCAATTCCCCATCGTTTTCCAGATTCCGGAAAAACTCCTGGATGCGGCCGGTTATAATCTTCATTTCTTCTGCGTCCGTCACCCAGGTCCTTAAGAATTCGCTGAAACGGTCCATCACCTCCAGGGACACGGCCTTCAGATCGGACCCCTGGGAGCAGAGGCGTTCAATCAGGGTGAGGATCTTGGTAAGTTCATCCAACTCCTGGGGCTTCAGCGCCCCCTGGATCAACAGCCTCCCGGTCTTTTCCCGGAGGAGCCCCTTCAGAGCCTCCCCCAGCCACCGGGGGGAGACCAGCACTTGCAGCCGCTTTTCGTCCCAGCGGCCTTCCCGCTGCCAGCGCTGAAGAGTGGAGAGGGCCACGGGAAACAGCCCTTGAATCTCCTCCAGGCTCTTACCGGCCAGGTACAGGGACTGTGCTTCTTCCAGGTAAAGGTCTCTCTTGCCGGATCGGGTTCTCTTGCGGTTGGCCGTCATGGTCCTCCAGGGTATAGGGGAAAATCGCTGAAATATCCAGAACGCCTGAGACAATCTGCGCAAGATCGCTCTTTTTTGAGCTAAAACTAAATAATTTCTACTCTTCAGCTTTTATCTCCATTAACCCCCCAAAATTGCCATATTACTGACCACTGACCGCTAACCGCTGATCACTGATCACTGATTACTGACCCCTGACCCCTGACCCCTGTTTCCAAATCCCCATCCGCCAGTTTCCGGAGCACCGCGCTTTCCAGAATCCGCACCGTGCCGCTGTTCAATTTGACGCCCTGGAGCTTGCCCTCCCAAAACCAGCGGTACACCGTGGAGCGGGAAACCGCCAATTGCCGGGCCACCTCCCGGGGACGCAACAGTCGTTCTTGGGACATCAGCTTTACCTCCATAAAAAGTTCCGGGTTCCGAGTTCCGAGTGCCAAGGTAGGCGTAAGAGGAACTTTTTGAGATTTGCAGGTGCGCTTTATGCTCACGAATGACAGTCTTTCAAGAATCGTGGCGTTTGGCGGCACAGTTGTCCTCTTCTGACCCGGAAGCGAATCTGAGAAGAAAGGCAGGGAAGGAAAACCGGGATGAAAGGGGAAAAGGTGAAAAGGAAAAAAATTTAGTGGAAACCTGCCTTTTTCAATTTCCCCTAGGGCTGATCCCTAACCCCTAGGGGCCGGGCCCAAACACCCCGCCATAAATCTGGGGGGAAGAAGCAGGAAATAGTTGTTTATTTAACGGGAGGTTGAATTGCTGAAGACTTTAACAATATCCAGGAAAATTTGGTCTGAGTTTAGTCAAGCAGGGGCATGGAAACCCGTTTGAACCTCAAACCTCAACCCTTGACTTCGAACTTCAAGCCATAAACTTGGAACTCGGAACCAGGAACTCGGAACTCATCTGGCCCCCCCTTTGCATCCCTGATCATGAAAAGTTATGGTTAAGGAGGGAAACCGATGGAATGGCCTTTGAGCAAGCGTTTTTTCCGGCCTGATGAGGTTGCCGGCTTTCTGGCCCTTTCCCGGCGCACCGTCTACCGCATGATCCGGGACGGCCGTCTCCAGGCCGTTAAATGGGGCTCCGGACCATGGCGCATTCCCCGGGAAGCCGTGCTGGCTTTGCTGCCCCCGGATTAGCAGGGAGATTAATTTTTCCCTTTTATCGTGCCGATAATTATTCAGTACCATTTTGCCCAGACTTTTTAAAAATTATGGCCACGTCTAAGTCCCGCAGACCCGCAAAGGATGTCCACCAGAACCTCTTTGGCCCCCTGAACGTTCTGGTGGTGGATGATATGCCCGCCATCCGGCGGATGCTCAAGCAGATGCTGTTGTTGCTGGGGGTTAACGGCCGCATCGGCGAAGCCAACGATGGGGTGGAAGCCTGGGATATCCTTCAGCATATCCCCTATGATCTGGTGATCTGCGACATCAATATGCCCCGCATGAACGGCCTGGAACTCCTGCGCGTCATGCGCGCCAACCCCAGGTATGAAACCACGCCGTTTTTGATGATTACCGGCGAGGTCTCCGATGATGTGGTGGCCGTGGCCGCGGAAAGCGAAGTGGACAGCTATCTGCTCAAGCCTTTTCAGGCCGCGGCCCTGGAAAGCCGCATACTGGAGATAATCAGGAAAAAACTGCACCCCAGCGGCGGGGAAGGCGTCTTTCTCCAGGCCCAAAAGCTCAAGATGAACGGACAACCGGAACAAGCCCTGCAATTGTTGGACAGGCTCATTAAACCCCCTTATAAAAAACAGGCTAAGACCTTCAGCCTGGCGGGGGAGTGTTTCCTGGCCCTGGGAGATTACCAGCAAGCCGAGGAGCTTTTTACGCAGGCCCGGGAAGTAAACCCCAAGTACCTGAAAACTTATCAGAACCTGGCGGCGCTGCTGGAAGAACGCGGCCGCCTGGAGGAGGCCCGGGAGTGTCTGGAAGAGGCCCGGGCCTTAAGCCCCCTGAACACCGAACGCCTCTTTCATCTGGGACAGCTCTGTCTCCGGACCGGACAACAGGAAGAGGCGCAGCAGTATTTGCGGCAATGCCTGAAAAACGGCCATACTTTTGTTAATTCCCATCGACAGGAGGCCGGAGAGGTCTTTCTCCAGGCGGGGTTGTCGGCCGAAGCCGAAAACCTGTTCACCCAATCTTTGCAGGAAGACCCGCAAAACCTGCACCTGTACAATCGTTTGGGGATCGCCTTGCGGCAGCAGCAGAAGCATCGGGAGGCCCTGGCCTGCTACCAGAAGGCCCTGAAGGTGGACCCCAAGAGTGAAAAAATCTACTACAATCTGGGCATCCTCTATTTCGACTTAGGAGAAAAGGAAAAGTCCCTGGACGCCTTCAAAAAGGCCCTGAGATTACGCCCCAAGTTCCCGGAAGCCCTCGATTTTGTCAAACGCCACTTTCAAAATCAAGCCTCGGCTTAGCCTGTCAACTCTAAGATTCAACTTGCTTTTCTCCCCTTTTCAGCTTAAATTAATACTATCAGGCCGCGTAGTAGCCTTTGGTTCCCTGAAAGCAAGGTAGATAATGAATAACCGCTTAAGCCCATTTTATAAGAACATTGCCCTGTGGCTGCTCATCACCCTGGTAATGATCTTTTTGTTCAATTATTTCAACACCGCGGAGCATGCCCGGACCCGGGCCACCATCACCTACAGCCAGTTCCTGGAGTTGGTGAAGGCCGGCAAGGTCACCAAGGTCACCCTCCAGGGCGAGGAGATCACCGGGGAGCAGGCCGACGGCAAACCCTTCAAGAGCTATTCCCCCGCGGACCCGGAACTGGTCAAGGTCCTCCAGTCCAAAAAGGTGGAGATCACCGCCAAGCCCAAGGACGACTCTCCCTGGTACACCACGCTCCTGATCTCCTGGCTGCCCATGCTGGTTCTGGTGGGCATCTGGATCTTCTTCATGCGCCAGATGCAGTCCGGCGGCGGCAAGGCCATGTCCTTCGGCAAGAGCCGGGCCCGGCTGATGACGGAAAACACCATCAAGGTCACCTTCAACGACGTGGCCGGCATTGAAGAAGCCAAGGAAGAGACCGCGGAGATCATCGAGTTCCTGAAGGATCCCAAGAGGTTCACCCGCCTGGGCGGCCGGATCCCCAAAGGGGTGCTGTTGGTGGGCGCGCCCGGTACCGGCAAAACTTTGTTGGCCCGGGCCATTGCCGGGGAAGCCGGGGTTCCCTTCTTCAGCATCAGCGGCTCCGATTTCGTGGAGATGTTCGTGGGCGTGGGTGCGGCCCGGGTGCGGGACCTGTTCATCCAGGGCAAGAAAAGCGCGCCCTGCATCATCTTCATCGATGAAATCGACGCGGTGGGCCGCCACCGGGGCGCGGGTCTGGGCGGGGGCCACGATGAACGGGAGCAGACCTTAAACCAGCTCCTGGTGGAGATGGACGGCTTCGAGGCCAATGAAGGGGTCATCCTCATCGCCGCCACCAACCGCCCCGACGTTCTCGATCCGGCCCTGCTGCGGCCGGGCCGCTTCGACCGGCAGGTGGTGGTGCCCGTCCCCGATCTCAAGGGGCGGGAAGCTATCCTCAAGGTGCATACCCGCCGCACCCCCGTGGCCGAGAGCGTGGACCTCTCCATCCTGGCCCGGGGCACCCCCGGCTTCTCCGGGGCCGACCTGGAAAATTTGGTCAACGAAGCCGCCTTGTTTGCCGCCCGGTCCAACAAAGAGCTGATCACCATGGAGGATTTCGAGCAGGCCAAGGATAAGGTCCTCATGGGCTCGGAAAGAAAGAGCCTGATTCTGAGTGAAGACGAACGCAAGAACACCGCCTACCACGAGGCGGGCCATGCCCTGGTGGGCCGGCTCACCCCCGGCACCGACCCCATTCACAAGGTCACCATTATTCCCCGGGGCCGGGCTTTGGGCCTCACCCAGTATCTGCCCATCGACGAGCGGCATACCTACCCCAAGGAATACCTGGTGGCCAGGCTCATTGTCCTCTTGGGAGGCCGGGCCGCAGAAGAGCTGGTCTTCCAGCACTTCACCACCGGCGCGGGCAACGACCTGGAGCGGGCTACGGATCTGGCCCGGAAAATGGTGTGCAACTGGGGCATGAGCGAAGAGCTGGGCCCGGTTACTTTCGGCAAACGGGAAGAGCACATCTTCCTGGGCCGGGAGTTCGCCCAGGCCAAGGACTTCAGCGAGGAGACGGCCCGCCTGATCGACGGCGCCATCAAGAAACTGGTCCTTAACGCCTCCAACCAGGCCCTGGATTTGCTCCGGACCCACCGGGCCCAATTGCAGGCCCTGGCCCAGGCCCTCCTGGAGAAAGAGACCCTGGACAGCGCCGAGATCGATAAGATTCTGGAATCTCTTCAGGAGCCTGACGCCGGCGAGGAGCCCCGGGACCCTGCCTTGGACCTATCCTTAAGTCTCCAACAGGCGTAAGGATGAGCAGAGTTCCCGGCGCTTCGGGGAGCACCGCAACCGGAAAGCATCGCCTGGCTTGGGCCGATCTCCTGAAAGCCCCCCATCCTCTGATCATGGGGGTGGTGAACGTCACCCCCGATTCCTTCTCCGACGGCGGCCGCTTTTTTGACGCAACCGCGGCCCTGGCCCAGGCCCGGGCCCTGGCCGCGGCCGGAGCCGACATCCTGGACATCGGCGGCGAATCCACCCGTCCTTTCGCGGACCCCGTGCCCCTTGAGGAAGAACTGCGCCGGGTGGTCCCGGTCATTCAAGCCCTGGCCGCGGAGATCGGCCTCCCCATCTCCATCGACACCTACAAGGCCCCGGTGGCCCGGGCGGCCCTGGAAGCCGGGGCTACGGTGATCAACGATATCAGCGCCCTGCGCTTCGACCCGGAGATGGCCGAGCTTGCGGCCGCTCATCAGGTTCCGGTAATCTTAATGCATATGCAGGGCACCCCCCGCGACATGCAGGTTGAGCCCCGTTACGGCGATCTGCTGGGGGAGGTCAAGGCCTTTTTTCAAGAACGCCTGGAATTTGCCGCATCCCGGGAAATCTCCCGGGACCTGCTGGTCCTGGACCCGGGCATCGGCTTCGGCAAGACCTGGTCCCATAACCTGGAAATCCTCAATCATCTGGATACGTTTTTAGACCTGGGCTGCCCCCTGCTGGCGGGGCCCTCCCGCAAGGCCTTCATCGGCCACATCCTGGGTCTGCCCAACGGCGAAGTGCGGGACATCGGCACCCTGGCCGCCCTGGGAATGGCGGTGCTTAAGGGCGCGAAGATCGTCCGCACCCACAACGCCGCCTATGCCCGGCAGTTTCTCACGGTGCTGGAGGCCATCCGCACCGGAGAGCTGCCTCAGAAATAACCGTGATGACCTACCTTTCCCAACTACGCTGGCAGGACGCCGCGGACATCATCCTGGTGGCCGTCATCATCTACCAGGTCCTGCTCTTTCTCAAGGGCACCCAGGCCATCCAGGTGCTGGCGGGCATGTTCCTCCTCTTTTTGTTGTATCTGGGGGCCAGGAGGCTGGAACTGTTCACCCTGGAATGGCTCCTGGACGGCATTGTCAGAAGCTTTCTCCTAATTGTCATTATTCTCTTTCAGGCCGATATCCGCCGGGTCTTAAGCCGTATGGGCCGCAAGGCCCTGGCCCCCGCCGACTCCTCCGAACCCATGATCCTGGAGGAAATTTGCGACGCGGTGGAGACCCTGGCCAGCCAGCGCATCGGCGCCCTCATCATTCTGGAGAGGCAGATCGGCCTGTCCAACTATATGGAAGGGGCCGTGAAACTGGACGCCCTGGTCACCAAGGAACTCCTGGTCTCCCTGTTCTGGCCCCATACCCCCACCCATGACGGCGCGGTGATTATCCAGGGCGACCGCATCATTGCCGCGGGTTGTCTCCTCCCCCTGTCCGCCAGCGCCGAACTGGACCCCACCCTGGGGACCCGGCACCGGGCTGCAGTGGGGCTTTCTGAAAACAGCGACGCCTTGGCCCTGGTGGTCTCGGAGACTTACGGCCAGGTCTCCCTGGCCCGGGGAGGGAAGATTATCCGCAATCTCTCCCGCTTGCAGCTCCGCCAGACCTTGAAAGATATCGTGGAACCCCTTGCTGGAAAAAGAGGCACCTGGATTGAAAGGCTTATTCGGTTCTTTGGGGCGCCATAAAGGCCTCAAGCTGCTGTCCCTGCTGCTGGCGGTGGCCCTGTGGTTCGCAGTGGGGGTGGAGGAGCCCACCGAGACTACCTTGGGCGTGGCCCTGGAACTGGTCAATCCCCCCCAGGGGATGATGATCACCAGCGAGATTCCCGCTTCCCTCCAGGTGCGGGTCATCGGTCCCGGCAGCGCCATCCGCAAGCTCACCCAGGCCCGCCTGGCCCAGACCATCGATCTTTCGGGGTATAAAAGGGGCCGCCATTCCATCCCCTTGGGAACAAAGACCTTCAATTTCCCCAGGGGAGTGCAGGTCACCCGGGTCCAGCCCAACCCTCTCAATATCACCCTGGCGCCCACCACGGTCAAGATCCTCCAGATCCAGCCGGTACTGGAGGGCAAGCCCCCCGAAGGCTATGAGATCGCCGGGGTAAAAGTAAGGCCCTCCGAGATTACTGCTAAAGGACCCTACGCCGAGATTGCGGATCTGAAGTTCCTTTCCACCATTCCCCTGGACGTCAGCCAACTCACGGCCTCCGCCACCCTGGCCGGGGACCTGGATTTGAAGAACCTGCATCTGACGCTCCAGGATCAATCTCCCATTCTGGTGGACATCAACGTGGCCCCGAAGATCATCACCCGCACCATCTCCGGGGTGCCGGTGACGGCCCAGCCCCAGAAAGCCCGCCTCGCTCCTGCCAAAGTGGCCCTTACAGTTCAGGGCCCCATGCTGCAACTGAGGAACCTTAAACCGGGAGACCTCAAGGCCGCGGTGGATACCGGCAATCTGGCGCCCGGGCGCCATCGCCTCAATGTCTCCGTCAATCTGCCTGCTTCCCTCTCCCTGGTGGCCGTTAGACCCGAGACTATAGAGGCGCGGTTAGAGAAATCCCGGTGATGGAGAAAACCTGCCTTGTCCTTTCTTCCCTTGCGTGCTAAAAAGTGATGATGAACCCTCTATTTGCCATTTTCCTGGGTATCGTCCAGGGCATCACCGAATTCCTGCCCATCTCCAGTTCGGGGCATTTGGCCCTCCTGGAACACTATTTTAAAATGCCCGGCTCAGGTCTGGGTTTCGATATCCTGCTCCACGTGGGCACCGTGGCGGCTCTCCTGGCTTATTTCTGGCGGGACTGGATGGGCATGGCCCGCGCCCTGGTGCGGCCTTCCCTACAGAATCAGGAGGAACGGTATCTGTTTCTCTACCTGGTGGTGGCTTCCATCCCCGGGGCCCTGGCCGGCGTACTCCTGGAAAGCAAGGCGGAGACCATTTTCCGCCAGCCCTGGCGCATCGCCCTCCTCCTGGGTTCGGTGGGAGTGCTGCTGCTGGTGGGGGAGAGGGTGGCCCGGCATCACCGGGGATTCTCACGTCTGACCATCTTCGACGCGGTGCTCATCGGCCTCTCCCAGGCCCTGGCCATCATGCCCGGAGTCTCCCGGAGCGGCATCACCATGACCTGCGCCCTGTTTCTCGGCTTCACCCGGGAGGCCTCGGCCCGCTTCTCTTTTCTTCTGGCCACTCCCATCCTGGCTGGCGCGGGCCTGCACCACCTTCCCAAGTGGCTGAAAGCCACGCCGGAGGGTCTAACGGTGACCGCCGCCGCCCTGGGCTTTCTGGCCGCGCTTATCTCCAGCTACCTCACCATTAAATTCTTACTCCGGTTCCTGCAGCGGCACACCTTTAAACCCTTTGCTTTCTACCGTCTGGGGGTGGCGGCTTTGGTCCTGATCCTCACCTTCCTTTATCCGGGCTCTTGAAATGCCTCGATACGGCAAAGAAAGAAGGCGTAATCCCTACGTCTCTGGTATTCTCTTTTTCCATCTAGTGCCAATCCACATCAAACGAGATGTTCTTGTAGGGGGGAACACAAGGTTCGCCCCTACCGGAGCCAAAGTCCTTGACATTTACCACCGCTCATGTTAACTAAATTCCGATTAAAATTTAATAACTTAACCTTTAAGTTGACGGGTATTCCGGATTTACTTCAGGGGAGGCAAAAAAGGTCCCCCCTTCCGGCGCCGCCGGCAACCGCCGCCCATCCCTTAACCCGCTGAAGGACGAGGCTCATGGATTCCAGCAAGAAAAAAGGCGCTCCCTCCGAACCCCAGGCAGAGGATGAAGTCATCGATCTGACCCAGGTTTTGGAAGAGGGGGCCAGTGAGACGGTTATCGAGATTTCATCAAAGATAGATGAACTGGATTCCCTGGACCTGAAAGCTTTGCTTTCCGGAGGGAGCGAGCCTGCCGCTCCCCCCAAGGAAGAAGAGGAAGCCTCCCTGGAGGACCTTCTTTCATCCTTGAAAGAATCGCCGGAGGAGCCCGCCGCCCCCCCTGCGCCCGAACCGGTCCCCGAACCGGTCCCGGAGCCAGTCCCGGAGCCGGCGGCGCCGCCGCTGGCGGCCGCGGCTCCCTTGGCGGAGGTGCGGCAGCAGTTGGAGTCTACGGTAAACGAAGACCTGATCCGGCAGATAGTCCAGGAGGTTGTCCAGGAGATTGCCGAGAGGCTCTGCCGGGAGATGTTTCCGGAGGTGGCCTCCCAGGAGGTGCGCCGGGAGATCGCCGCGTTGAAAAAGAGGCTCGAAGAAGAGATGTAAACCCGGGAGGGCGCTGGCGCCCTTATTCTAAAGGCTTACAGCGGCCGGAAACGGCCGGGTCATTGACCCGGCGGCTTCCGGCCAAAAATATAGGAGCAACAAAGCAGTGCTCAGGCAGATTATTCGTTTAAAGAATTGCCGAAAAATTCTTCCTCTTATCCCCTCTCCCCCCAGGGGGGGAGAGGGTTAGGGTGAGGGGGGATATGCAAGTACTTTTGGGATGAAATCTCACTAAAGACCCAAGAAAAACGGAAAACGCTCAACATGGCAGAAATACTGGATAAAGTCTACGATCCCCAAAAAATCGAAACCAAATGGTACTCCTATTGGGAAGAGGCCGGACTCTTCCGGGCCCGGGCTGACGGCGCGTCACCGCCTTATTGCATCGTCATCCCCCCTCCCAATGTCACCGGCTCCCTGCACATGGGCCATGCCCTGAACAACACCCTTCAGGACATTCTCGTCCGCTTCAAGCGCATGTCGGGTTTCGACGCCTTGTGGATGCCGGGCACCGACCACGCGGGGATTGCCACCCAAAACGTGGTGGAGCGCATGCTGGCCGCAGAAGGCGTCAACCGCCACTCCCTGGGCCGGGAAGCCTTCATCGAACGGGTCTGGCAATGGAAGGCGGAATCAGGCGGCGCCATCATCAACCAGCTCAAGCGCCTGGGCTGCTCCTGCGATTGGAGCCGGGAGCGCTTCACCCTGGACGAAGGCTTGTCCCGAGCGGTGCGGGAGGTCTTCGTCCGCCTCTATGAAGAAAAACTGATCTACAAAGACGATTACATCATCAACTGGTGCCCCCGCTGCCTCACCGCCCTGGCCGACCTGGAGGTGGAGCACGACCCCCACGACGGCTACCTCTATTACATCAAGTATCCCCTGGTGGGCCGGGAAGGCTCCCTCACCGTGGCCACCACCCGGCCGGAGACGCTGCTGGGGGATACCGCGGTGGCGGTGAACCCCGAGGATAAACGCTACCTGGCCTACCACGGCGCGAAGGTGCGCCTCCCGGTTTTGGGCCGGGAGATTCCGGTGATCACCGACCCCTACGTCTCCCTGGAGTTCGGCACCGGGGCCCTGAAGATCACTCCGGCCCACGATCTCAACGACTTCGAGGTGGCCCGCCGCCATAATCTGCCCGCCATCAAGGTCATTGACGAGGAAGGGCTGATGACCGCCGAAGCCGGGAAATACCGGGGCCTGGACCGCTTCGGCTGCCGGGAGAAGATCGTCAAGGACCTGAAAAGCGACGGGCTGCTGGAAAAAAAGGAGCGCTACCACGTGCCCGTGGGCCACTGCTACCGCTGCCGCACCGTGGTGGAGCCCCTGATTTCCAAGCAGTGGTTCGTGGCCGTCAAGCCCCTGGCGGAGGCCGCGCTCCAGGCGGTCCGGGACGGCCGCACCAAGGTCATCCCCGCCGGCTGGGAGAAGAGCTACTATGATTGGATGACCAATATCCGGGATTGGTGCATCTCCCGCCAGATCTGGTGGGGCCACCGCATCCCGGCCTGGACCTGCAAGGAGTGCGGCCAGGTCATCGTTGCCCGGGAAGATCCGGACGCGTGCCCAGGTTGCCGCAGCTCCGCATTGGCCCAGGAGACCGACGTCCTGGACACCTGGTTTTCTTCGGCGCTGTGGCCCTTTTCCACCCTGGGCTGGCCGGACCGGACCCCGGAACTGAAGCTCTTTTATCCCACCACCGTCCTGGTCACCGCGTTCGACATCCTCTTTTTCTGGGTGGCCCGGATGATGATGATGGGTATTCATTTTATGGGCGAGGTCCCCTTCCACGAGGTCTATATCCACGCCCTGGTCCGGGACCCGGAAGGCCAGAAGATGAGCAAGTCCAAGGGCAATGTCATCGATCCCCTGGACCTGATGGCCGCCTACGGCACCGACGCCTTCCGCTTCTCCCTGGCCGCGTTCGCGGCCATGGGCCGGGACATCCGCCTCTCGGAAGAGCGCATTTCCGGCTACCGCAATTTCGCCAACAAGGTGTGGAACGCCTGCCGTTTCACCCTCATGAACCTGGAGGACTACAACCCGGCCGCGGCCTCCGAGGCCCGGCCGCTGCCGGCAGTGGAGGCCTGGATTTTGAGCCGCCTCCAGCAGGTGAGCCGGGAGACCGCAGCCCGCCTGGACGCCTACGAGTTCGACCAGGCGGCCAGCGTGTTGTACCAGTTCATCTGGCACGAATTCTGCGACTGGTACCTGGAACTCATCAAGCCCCGCCTTAACGACAAGGTCGACCCCGGGGCCCGGCGCCACTGCCAGGAGGTCCTGCTTAAGGTGCTGAGCGCCATCCTGCGGCTGCTGCACCCCTTCATGCCCTTCGTCACCGAAGAAATTTGGCAGAAGCTCCCCGGAGCCTCCGGCAGCATCATGGCCGCGGCTTATCCCGAACCCGACGGCAGCCTCGTCAATCCCGAGGCCGAAGAGGAACTGCGCCTGGTGATGGAGACCATCACCGCCATCCGCAACCTCCGGGGCGAAATGAACGTCCCCCCCGCGTCCCAGGTGGAGGTCTACCTGCGCATCGGCCAGGCCTCCTCCCAGGCGGCCCTGGAGCGCCACCGCCAGTCTCTGATGCTGCTCTCCCGGCTCAAGGAGCTGCATACCGACGCCGCGGCCATCCCCGCGGCTGCGGCCAAGGCCGTGGTGGACGGTGTGGAAATCTTCATGCCCTTAACCGGGATCATCGACTTCACCGAGGAAGACCGCCGCCTGGCCAAGGAGATTGAAAAGATCGGCAAGGAACTGGCCCAGGCCCAACGCAAACTGGCCAACGAGGACTTCCTGGCCAAGGCCCCCGCGGAAGTGGTGCAAAAAGAAAAAGAACGCCTCCAATCCTGGGGCGAAAAACTAACCAAACTCAAAACCCACCGGGAACGCATCAAAGAACTGATGGGGTAGGGGGGGGCAGGGATCAGGGGCCAGGGGTCAGGTGCCAGGGATCAGGTGTCAGTAATCAGTAATCAGTGATCAGTGATCTGTAATCAGAGGTCAGTGGTCAGGTGCAGTGAGCAGGGGCAGGGTCAGGGGTTAGTGATCAGTAAAAAAGGCTATAGCTTTCAGTGTCAGCAACTTTGAACTTTGATTTTGAACTTGAGACCCCTGCGGAAGCCCGCCATTTTGTCATTCTGAACGGAGCGCAGCGAGTGAAGAATCTCGCTTTTTCGAATATCATATAGGATTCTTCACTGCCTTCAAAATGACAAGTAAAAACTGGTGGCACAGGCATCTCTCCTGTGCTCAATAGGATTTGAACGGGGCTTGGCAAACGGCATCGTAAGGATGAACATCGACCCCACCCCCCACTGCCCCCTCCCCAACATCGGCCCCTGTGTGGGGGAGCGCTGCAATTTCTGGGACCCGGAGGAGGGCTGCAATGGCGTGGGGATCGCCTTCGCCGCCGATCCCTCCCTGGAGGAAATAAATTTCTCTGAAAACGAAAACCCGGAGTAATCCTCCTAACTAAAAACTAAAAACCAAAAACTAAAAACTGTATTATGAACTCCACCCACCAAACCCTCTGTCCCATCCCCAACATGGGGTTTTGCATCTACGACCGATGCCCCTTCTGGGACCAGGAGCGCCAGGAATGCGACGCCGATTGCCTTAAGTCCCAGGAGCCCGACCAACCGCAATCCTTTGATGGTCCCTGCACCATCCACTGGACCGAGGACTTTGACTGATATGGCCGCCTTTCTTTCCTCCCCTTTCATCGACCGCCTCATCGACCTGGCCCTGGAAGAAGACCTGGGCGCGGGCGACGTCACCACCCAGGCCCTCATCCCCCCGGACCTC
>QZIZ01000041.1 GCA_003599195.1 Deltaproteobacteria bacterium
AAGGGCAACCTGGGATAGCAACCAGGGGAAAAAGAACAGCAAATTCCCGGCAGCCAGCCGATTGGGGCGGTGAGAGGGTCCTGGGCCACCTGGAGCGGTAAATCAAACCAGGTGAGACGCAGGTAGGCGGCGCCACCGAAAGCGACCGGCAACCGAGCAGCTTGATGATGAATCCAAAGGCTCGCGTGTTTTTGAGTTTCACGAGAAGAACTCTGGTGTTCAGGCACCTTAACTCCTGAGTCGTAAAACCGAACCGGAAATGAGGCGAACATCGAGGGCGCCGGGTAGTGAGTATCTGAGGCGCAAGCTATCCAGCGGGTGGTGCGAGCGACGGGGCCGCTGGCAGGAAGGCGAAAGCGAGAGGCGTGAGCGATTGTTAGCAGCCGGGTAGGGAAGCGATGGAATCGATGACCCTGGATGGCTTGTGGGTGGGCCGATAACGAACCCTGGGCGGGTTGCCCTCAAGAACCCGGATCGAGGCGTTGAAGGTGGGGGCGGGAGCTTGGAGGTTCCTGTCTCCCGTTGAGCGCCTTGCTCAATATTTTCATGGAGGCAACGACGATGGAAAAAGTCAAAAGCACTACCGGGCAGGTGCATATCATCGACCCCCACCGGAAGGCGGCCAAAGACGACCGGCCCCTCAACTTTATGTATGTCCAAGGTGACCGAGAAGTGGACTGCTACCGGGGAGAGCCTAACCTGTCCCCATTGCCGCCGGATTGCCGGCTGGCTTTCCTAGGAGAAGGAGATGATCACGCAAGAAGAAAATCGGGAACATCTGGAAATGATCCGAAAGGCGCTGGATTTGATCGAGGACCGGGCATTCTCCATCATGCAGAACTTGGATGCCAATGGCGAGACCGTACCCATGGAATTCGTGGGCCAGTTCAGAAGGGCTCACGAGGAACTGGTCGAGATGGTGAGCCACCTGGCAGACCTGGCCGGTTTGGAGCAGGAAGAAGGAGACGAATAAACAAACGGGCCATCCGGGGCGGCATCCTCGAATGGCCCGAAACAACTTAAACCCGGAGGTTTAGAACGATGGCCCTTTGTAGCACGGCTGCAGCAGAGAAGCAAGATCATTTCAAAATCCCGGAACTGCGGGTGGTGGAAAAACCTCTCTACTTGGTGGGCACCCAGGTGCAGGGTCTCAATCTCCCAGGAAGCTGGGAAGCCTTCAAGGATGACCTGAGTGTCCTTTATCAAGTGGATTCGCGGTGGTGCGGCGGACGCTTCCTCCTCTGGACCCATGAAACTTACGGCGACTTTGGCAAGCGCCTTTCGAGGCGCCAGGGGCATTGGATCACTGAAACCGGGGTTTTCATCTACTCCGGCCCGAAGGAGTAAGGCCATGACGAAAGAAATTACCTGGAAAGGCGAGAAAAGTCGGCTGCTGCAGGTTTGTCGGCCATGCCCATGCGGCTGCGACGTCCGGGATGGCCGCCCCGGAGTCGGCTACCTCACCGGCTCCGATGATGGAGGCAACGGCTTCACCGTTTGGATCGAATCCGAGGAAGTCTACCAGAGGCTGGAAAGCTGTGCCTCTGGGCACAGACAGGCTTGGCCGCCCAAAGTGCAGGCCATCCTTATCCGGATTGTCGGACTACTGGACAAAGGGCTTTGCGGCCTTGCCGGTGAGCCGAGGCCTGACGGCAAAGAGATGGGTGATGATGAGGCCCTGAATTTCATCGCCCAGGCCAGGGCGCTTTTGGTGCTCCTGGCTCAAGTTTCTGAACAACACATGGAGGCAAGGAGATGATTACCGACTATTTGAAAGCCGGTTACCCGGCCCTGCTGATTAGGACGCACGAGCCGGAGCGATTCATCGGCGCGGCTTGCCAGCAGGCCAACGGCCGGACTACTTTGCAGTGGGACGTGGTCAGGGGATTCCGAGAATTGGGGAACGGGGCAGAATGGCAGGAATGCGACCCCTTCGATCTCCCCAACATGGCGGCGAAAGGGGCGGAAAAATCCGTGTGGTTCCTCCGCAATTTTCATTTCTGGCTTAATGAGCCGCCGGTCATTCAGGCGATTCAGAACAACCTGCCCATTTATAAGACGAAAGGGATCACCCTGGTCATTGTCTCCGCTGAAGCAAAGCTTCCCCTGGAGTTGGACCGGGAGGTGGTGGTGCTGGATTTTCCCCTGCCCAGCCGGGAAGAATTAAAGACCATCCTGCGCGGCCTGGTGGAGAGCACCGGGATCGAGCCGGAAGACGAAGAAGCGGTCCTGGACGCGGCCCAGGGGCTTACCTGGGAAGAGTCGGAAAACGCCCTGGCCCTGGCCCTTGTGCGGCAAAAGCGGTTCGACCCCCACACCATCTGCACCCTGAAGGCCCAGATGGTAGAGAAGTCGGCGGCTTTGCAGTTCTCGCAATTCACCGAGACCTTTGACACCCTGGGGGGCCTGGAGAATCTGAAGGAGTGGACCTTGAACCGGTTTAATAACCGGAGGTCCGGCTTACCTTTCCGGGGCATCCTGCTCCTGGGTGTGCCCGGGACCGGCAAATCCCACTTCGCCAAGGCCCTGGGGAATGAGGTGGGCTGGCCGGTCCTCTCCCTGGACATGGGCCGGGTGTTCGGGTCGCTGGTGGGGGAAAGCGAGGCCAAGATGCGGGAAGCGCTCAAAGTGGTCGATGCCATGGCGCCCTGCATCCTGTTCATCGATGAGATCGAGAAGGGCCTGGCCGGGGTGGGCGGTTCCTCCACTGACGGCGGCACTACCCAGCGGGTGGGCGGTACCTTCCTTAGCTGGCTCAATGACCATCAAAGCCAGGTATTCGTGATCGCCACTTCCAACGACTACAGCAAGCTGCCCCCGGAGTACACCCGGATGGGGCGCTGGGATTGTCTGTTTTTTGTCGACAATCCGGGATACAGAGAACAACTGGACATCCTGGATATTTACCTCAAGCAGTTCCTTGGTAAAACCCTGGGAACCCTGATGGCCGAAAGTGACGGCCGGGTCAAAATACCAGACCTGGAAGGATACAGCGGCGCGGAAATCCGCCAGGTGGCCATCGAGGCGGCTTACAACGGCGGTGATTTGGAGGCCGCGGCCCGGTTCGTGATTCCTATAAGTAAATCCCAAAAACAACAGATGGACGCTCTCCGGGAATGGGCGAGATTTCGGACCATCCCGGCCAGCCGGGCGGTCCAGGAAGAAGCCCGAGGGCCCAGGAGGGTAACGCTGTGATGATGGTGGAGATCAACAATGAGACCAGAGAGATCGTGGAGGTCCCCATCCCCATAAGGCTTCCCAAGTGGCTCTGGACCATCCTTTATGGCAGGGCCAAAGCTCTCCATGGCGGCGACCTGGAGGCCTGCATCCGGCAGCTTTTGGACGTGGGGATCGGGGTGGAGATCAAACCCCTGGCCGGAATCCAGGTCATGAATCCGGAAGGATAGGAGGCGGAGATGTCACACTACTCAGAGGTTCAGATCGAATTGACCGATGAGGGCTGTCTGTTAGCGGCCCTGGGCCGTTTAGGATTCAAGGGAAAAGTGGAGGTCCACCGGGAAGCGCAACCGCTTTATGGCTACCAGGGAGACGTGCGGGCGCAAAAAGCCCACGTCATAGTGAGACGGCAGCACGTGGGCCCCGCGGCCAACGACCTGGGGTTCGAACGGCAGGCGGACGGGAAATATCGGGTCTGGGTATCGAATTACGATACCAGATACAACAAATATGATGACGCCTGGCTGGGAAAGCTCAAGCAGGCTTACGGCGTGGAAAAGGCCCGGGCCGAGGCCAAGAAGAAGGGCTACCGGGTCAGTGAACAGAAACTGGATGACGGCCGCATCCAATTGGTCCTCAGGAGGTAGGTATGAGTGCAGAAATCGTGCTGGAATTTTGGGAAGACGGCCAGGTCAACCTGGAAGGCAAGGGTTTCAAAGGCCAAGCGTGCTTTAAAGAGATGCAATTCCTGAAGGATGCCTTGGGAGTGGAAACCTCATTCACTAAAAAGCCAGAGTTCTATCAAACGGAGGTTAAGCGAGATGGCAAGGTCAAAGCAAGGTAAAGGGCCGGTTCAGGAAGAGCACACCCTGCTGTTCACGGCAGACGGCAAGGTTGCCTCCTGGTGGTGGACGCCGGAGATTAAAAAGATGCTCCTGGTCCTGGGGTCCCCTATCCCGGAGATGGAAAATCTCATAAACAACCCCTACTGCGGGTAAGGAGGTAAGGCAATGTCAAGAGTGGTTATTACCATGGAAGGAGGGTTAATCCAGCATGTCATGGCGGACACGGAAGACGTTCAGGTCTTTGTGCTGGATTTTGATACCGAAGGCGGAGACGACGAGCGCATCAGGGAATTTGAGGGAACCCCGGTTTATGTCTTTAAGGGGGTGGACGACGTGGACCCGGGGCGGGTCGATGAAATCGAAACAGCCCTCTTTAAGTAAAGCCCTCACTCTTTCACCCAGCCCAGGGCGTGGTTCCCTGGTTTGGTGATGAGGGAGCGATGGTCCCCCAATAAGGCCGGCACTGACCGGCCTCAATTTTTTTCAGAGGAGGAAAGTAATGAAGAGCAACGGCAATGGGTTTGAAGAGATGGTGGCCATCCAGTTGGCCGTGCGCTCCTGGCCGGGGCAGGCCAAGCTGAGCGCCGAGGACCTGGGGTTGAAGGAAGATGAGGTACCGGAAATCTTCCGTCTGGGCAACAAGCGCCTTTACCCAGAGGAATGGCGGCAGATGTTCGGGGCCCTGGCCAACAAGGCCAGGAGTTACCTGAACGACCATTCGTACCCCTTTGTGGTGGAATACGTTCGCGCCATCCCCAAGCGCAACCTGGCCCGGATGGTGGAGCGCCTGGAGGAATTGAAGGCCGACTACCTGGCCCGAGCCGAGGAGTTTGTGGCCCATTACGAGGCGATCCAAGAGCAATGGCGGGAGAAATACCCGGACATCTGGCCGCGGCTGGCCCCCCACTACCCCACCAAGAGCCAGCTTCGCCGCAGGTTCGATTTTTTTTGGAGCATCTTCGACATCAAGGGTGCCGAGATCAAGGAAGGGAGCGCCCCGGAGATTATCGAAGCCTACCAGCGGGCCAAGGAAGAACTCCAGGCGAGATACGAAGAGATGGTGGAAGAGGCGGTTGTTTACCTGCGCAAGAAGGTCCTGGAAGTGGTGACCAATCTGTCGGCTCGCCTGAAGGACGGACGCATCGTCAGAAACGACACCCTGGAAAGCGTGCGCCGGATGGAGGATTGGTTCCGGGACCTGAACATCTTCGGCGACCACCAGGTAGAAGAAGCCCTGGGCAAACTGCGGGCTTCCCTCAACGGCACCGATTACGAGGCGCTCAAAGACAACGAGGCTTTGAAACAACAGTTGGCGGGCCTGGCCGACCAAGTGGCCGCGGCCGCTGGGAAGCTGGATGATGTAAGCACCATCTCCGGCAATTACAAGCGGCTAATCGATCTGAGCTAAGTAGGTGCTTGATGGAAATCATGCAGATTCGAGGAAAGCGGGTGGCCCTCACTACCCTATATGCGGAAAAAGACCCAATCCAGATCGGCTGCGGTGTTTATACAGAAGTCCACGGCAGGGAGGAATGGACCGGCGAGAGTATCCGCGGCGAAATCCCCACCGAGGAGTTGATCAAGTGGGGGTTAAGGAAGGGCTATTTGAAATTCGAGAAACCCGAAATTCGATGGTAATCCGGGGTGTCCCCGGTGTCCCAAATCTTTTTTAGGAGGTAAGACAAATGAGTGCGCCAACGTCTTCGGCGACCATCATGTTTCCGGCGAAATGTTTTGATCAGGAGATCAGGCGACTGCTGGAAAAGGAATATGACATCGAATTTAAGCCCCAAATCTTCGGGCCTAGCCGGGAGATTGAAATGCATCGCGTTTACGATGCCATGGAATTTGCCGTTCAAGACGGGCTGATCGTTTTTCACAACGGTGAGGCCCGCTATGGGGAATTCTACGAACTGGAAGAACTGCTGGTGAATAAGGGGATTCCATTTGACCGGGAAAGCACCATGGATTATGACCGCCCCCCGGAGACACGGGTTTTCCGCCCCACGAATCCCCCGTTTGATGCCCATATCCCGGACGATCAAAGTTCCGGAGCATTGAAGCGCCTTCTCCAGGCGGCCAAGGCCGTAATGCCTCATTTCAACAGACCGAGAGAAGGAGGCGGCCCGAGACAACGACAGGAACAGGGAATAGCTCCACGGCTATACGATACAGAAGCCTTGGAGCTTGAGGCGGCGATTAAAGAGGCTGAATCCCTCATGCCCTCTTACGCGCCTTTGACAGAGTGGAAGGAGGCCATGTCATGACCGATCCTACCACCTGCGACAGCGGCGAATGCCGGATATGCGGCGATGAACACGAACTGGATGGACTTCAGGACGGCCTGTGCTACGTCTGCCGGGAATTCCCTGAAGGCTCATATGAGTGGCATCTTGCCATCTGCTTCAAGGGCGGAGACCCCTCCAGCGATGAACGAGACGCCTTCCGATCTGGCTGGCTCCGGGGTATCAGCGAGGCAGAAGAAAAGTTCAAAGAAATGACCGGGATTGAGATCGACCTGGGTTTGGACCCAAAGGAGGCCGGGTCATGATTGAATGCCGAGGCCGCAACGGCTGGTTTAAGTTACATGAGGCAACCACCTTTGTTTCCGGCAATGCCCATGCCTCAATATCGTTGCAATCAAAAAAGCCTTACAGTGATATGCCCCCCATCTATTTCGCCGGTCCCAAGGCAGAGATCGAGGCCTTGCTGCTGGACTTGCTGGAAAGAGTGAGGGCTATTGGCGGTCCATCACTTTATTGTGACGACTGCGCCCAGGAGAAGGATTGGCCCCACCCGCTGAACCATCGGGTTTGGGGTGTCTGCCCCATATGCAACGAAGGGGAGCGATTTATTAATCAGAATCTTGGCGATCTAGAAAAGGAAGGGGGATGGCATGAATGAGCACGGCTTGAATATACGCTTTTTAGCCCAGGGGATGATTAAGCTCACCCCGGAAGAGTTGCCGAAGGGGTTCTTCACCTGGTCCCGGGAAAACCAGATCGGCTGGGTCAAAGAGTATTGGGACCGCCTCTCAAGGCAAGACCTGCTGGAAGGCGTGGCCTATCTCACCATCGATGAAGATTCGGTCCCGGATTGCATGGAGATGGACAACGAGAATTTCGACATATTGGCGCAGACCCCGGCCTGGTCTGCCTTTGACCGGCCTGGGTCAAGCGTCTTGGAGCCGGTAGAACCGGAGGAGGAGTGAACCCATGCCGGTAATAGGTCTTGAAAATGTGGAGCACCCCGAATACGGGGTGATAACGGTGGACCTGGACCTGCTCAAAGAGCAGCTTGCCTGGCTCGAAAATCTTCCCGGCCATGACACCTGCATCCCGGTTTGCGAGGAGCGGGAAGGGCTTTTGAATCTGCTGGGCGGCATTATCGATCTGGCTGACCGGGAGGACTGATGCACACCAGCAACTTTTGGAGGTTTTATCGCAGCGAGGACCTGCGTTTGGTCTCCATCGCCCTGAAGACCCCGGAGTGGTTCCATGGCCGGCGGTACCCGGCCCTGGCCCCTACAAGGAAAATGCTCAAGATGTGCGAGATCAAATACCGGGAGGTCTATCAAAAAATTCTGAACCGGCTGAACCCGCGCCAGGTTTATGAAGAACTGGGGCCGGACGCGGTGTTGCTGTGTTGGGAGCAGCCCGGGGAATTCTGCCACCGGCGTCTGGTGGCGGAGTGGCTGGAGAAGCATTTAGGCGTGGAGGTGCCGGAACTGTCCTCGAATTATGACAAAAGGCAAAACAACCTGTTCTAAGGAGGTGTGAACGATGCCGTTTTACCTGAGACATGCCATCCGGGAAACCCGGACGGTTTTTCTGGTGGAGGGCAAGGACCAAGAGGACGCCGAGCAATACGACGGCGAATACCTGGGCTACGTGGACGGGGACGACAACGCTTGCGAGTGGTTCGGCCCTTTTGACACCAGGAAGGAAGCCATGGAAAGCGACCAAGCTTGGGTGGAGTAAATACCGGGGTTGCTTTAAGTGATCCCTAAATTAAAACTGTGGAGGTTTTTATGGCTAAGAAACCCACCGGCGATTGCGCCACCTGCTCCTTTTGGCGCAGGAAAGCCAGCCCCGTCAAGGGCAAGCTCATTCCCGGAGGTACCGGGAAATGCACCCGGAAAGAGGGGCTGTGCGATAACCCTAAACCCAAAGACCCCCGTCCCGAGCGGAAAGAGAAACCCCAAAAAGAAGGAGGCCTGCCCAAACAGGCCCCCCAAATTCAAAAATCTGGAACGGGATCAGTAATGCTTGACTCAATATACCCTAATCCTGATCAGCCGCGCAAGGTTTTTCCTAAGGCAGCCCTGGAAGAGCTGGCCCTGTCCATCAAGGAGCAGGGCCTGATCGAACCCCTGGTGGTGGTGGCCAAAGGCGAGAAGTTCATGCTCATCGCCGGGGAACGGCGCTGGCGGGCCTGCCAGATGGCCGGGTTGACCGAGGTCCCGGTGCGCATCATGGAGGCCGATGACCGGCAGATTGCCGAGATGTCCCTCGTGGAGAACATACAGCGCCAGGACCTGACTCCCCTGGAGGAAGCCCGGGCCTTCCAGGAGATGTTGGAGAAGAATGGCTACACCAAGGAGGAACTGGCCCAGAAGCTGGGGTTCAAGCAGGTGTGGCGGGTGGATGAGCGCCTGTCGCTTCTTAACCTGGCTCCGAAGTTCCAGGATGCCCTGACCTTCGGGCTTATCACCCCTTCCCAGGCTTTTGAAATCAGCCGTCTGTTGGACGCTGAGGATCAGGAAGTGGTGTTCAGGAAGGTCAAAGCCGGGGAACTCCCGACCTATAATCATTTGCGGCGGTTCGTCAATGCCATGGTGGATTCGAAGAAGGATAAGGTCCTGTTTGCGATGCCTAAAAAGCAGGACCTGGAGATCGTCAACCGGTGGGAGAAGACCCTGGACGCGGTCACCGGGTTGATCGTGAAGTCCTTTTCGCCTGAAGATTGCAAGGTGCTGGCCCGGGTCTGCCAGGGCAACGCCCAGGTGAACCTCATAAAGATCGATATGATCATCAAGCACTTGAACCAGGTGAAGAAGGCCATGCTGGAGAATGCCAGCCGCCAGGAAGTCTACGGGATCATTAATGGCGGTGCGAACCTGGTCCCGGTGGAGACCTTGAATCCGGCATAAAACGAAGCTTCAAGGCGTAAGGTGCGAAGGCGAGTGATCCGAATCACCCGCCTTTGACATTTTTGAAGGACACCAATTTTAGGGCCTGCTTTGGCGGGCCTTTTCAAATTCCGAGGAGGAAATCGACATGCAAGTGAACATTGAGCGCGAGACTTTGTTAAAGGGAATCGGCCACGCCCTGGGCGTGGTGGACAAACGGGGGAGCCTACCCATTTTGAGCCACTGCCTGCTTCAGACCAATGGCAACGGCGTCTTCATTTCAGCCACCGACCTGGAGGTAAGCTTCCGCGGTTTTTATCCTGCGGAAGTGAAGGAAGCAGGCGCCCTGACGGTGCAGGCCTGTTTTTTCAACAATATCCTCAAGGACCTGCCCAAGGGTCCCCTGGCCCTGGTGGGCACGGACAAGGCCGCTATAGAGATCCGGACGGGTGATTCTCATTACCAACTTTACGGCCTGGCCGCGGACGAGTTTCCCGCCATCCCGGAAGCAGGCGAAGGGAACCTGGTGGAGGTGGAAAGCCGGTTGCTAAAAGAGATGATCCAGAAGACCATCTTTTCGGTGTCGGGGGAAGACCTGCAATTCAACCTCTCCGGCATCTTTTGGGAGAAAGTGGAAACCGAAGATGGCATCTTCCTCCGCCTGGTCTCCACCGATGGCCACCGTCTCACCCTGGTGGAACGGGTTCTCCCCGAGAGCGAACAACTGGACCTGGGCGAGGGCATCTTAGTCCCTTACAAGGCCATGCGTGAGATCGGCCGCTTCCTGGATGGGCAGGAGAAGGTGACCCTGGGTCTGAGCAAGAAAACCCTGGCCTTGCAAGTAGCCGATAAGCACCTCTTCATCCGGCTCCTGGACCGCAAGTTCCCCGAGTACCGACGCATTATCCCGGAAGGATTTGCTTTCCGCTTTTCGGTCAACCGCAAGGAGCTTACCGAGACCCTGAAACGCATCGCCCAGCTTTCCTCAGACCGCTTCAAAGGCGTGATCTTCAACTTGTCCGCTGATTCCGCGGAAGTCACCTTTGCCAACCCGGACGTGGGAGAAGGGCGGGAACTGCTCCCGGTGACCTTGGAAGCAGGCGAGGCAAACCAGCTTCCCCTGGAGGTGGGCTTCAACGCTCGGTATCTCCTGGAGCCGCTTCAGGCAATGGCCGGCGACACGATCTTCCTGGAGATCAATGACCGGGATCACCCCTGCCGAATCATGGAACCGGGAAATGCCCACTTTTTCAGCCTTGTGATGCCGACGAGTTTATAAGGGTAAAACAATTATTACTAATCGGGGGGAGGTGATAAAGGTCGCCTCTCCCCTTCCATTCAGGAGGAATTTATGGCTATCAAAAACCTGGTGCCCCGGCTGGCGGAGCGGGGAAAAGTTAAGATCGGGGAGCGGGGTGAGGTCAAAACCTCGCAGCAGGGGAAACAATTCTCGCAGCCAAAGAAATTGGACCACTTCGTCGTAACCACGATGCAGCGGGATGCGGCCGGCCGGATGCTCCCGGACCTTGAGTTGATGCGCAAATTGGCCCCGCAAGGCGGCAAGCTGAAAGAACTGCCGGTGATGCTCCTTTACAACGACCCGGACATCAATTTCCAGACCCGGTATGCCTGCTATATCGGCAACCGGCTTTGGTGTTGCGGCGATGGAGAAAGTGCTCAGCGCCTGGAGCAGGACGGCAAATATCAACCCGTTCCTTGCCCATGTCTGCGCTTGGAAGCCAGTTATACTGGCAAAGATAAGTGCAAACCCAATGGGACCTTGCAGGTGCTGCTTCAGGGAGTAGACAGGATAGGCGGGGTCTGGAAGTTCAGGACGACATCGTGGAACAGTGTCAATTCAATCATGTCTTCCCTGAAGCTGATTCAGGCCATCACCGGTGGGGTCCTGGCTGGCATCCCCCTCAAGCTGGTCCTCAGTCCAAAGACGGTCACGATCCCGGGGACCGGGCAGAACATGATTGTCTATGTCGTCAGTCTGGAGTTTCCCGGTACCGAGCAGGAGTTGGCCAAGATCGGTTACGACATCGCCAAACGGCGAGCCGATCACAAGGCCAAGATGGACCTGATCGAGGCGGAGGCCAGGAAGGCCCTGGAGCACCTGGAAGAGACCCCGGAAGAAATGCGGGAGGTCCAGGAAGAGTTCTACCCGGAAGGAGTGACCATCGAGGTGCAGCCCGAAGAGGTGTTGAAGTCCGAACCGGACCCTCGCCAAGAGCCCCTGGCAGAACCGATTCCCGAAGCAAGCCCTCCTGTGCCGGGTGAGAAGCCGGAAGCACCAACAGAAATTTCCTCTTCACCCGAGCCTTTACCGGGAGAAGAGGCGGTGCCGGTGTCCTGGGATGCGCCGCACCCGCCACCTCAGCCCCTCCCGAATCCCAAAGCCAACAAGGGCGTAAAGGTTTCAGCCCCACCTCCGCCCCCGCCTCCAGGCGAAATGGCGGAAGAAGGCAAACCTACCCTCTTTTAACCCCGAATCGATATGTCTTAAGTCCAGTCCCGGGGCGATGCAGGGGCTTCCCTCATAGCCCCCTCTTCGCCCCGGGCACGACTGTCAGTTTGAACCCTGCGATAAGTTAAACCACTATCCCTTGGACTTCTACCAGGCCCCTGGGATGAAATCTTACGAAGGAGCGGAAAAATGCCTGTAAAAAAGTTAACCCAATATTCTTTCTCACGCCTCGATCTGTACGAGAGGTGCCCCTGGGCCTATAAAAAGGTCATCCTGGAGGGGGTTCCCAGGGTATCCAACGAAGCCATGGTCACCGGGAAAATGCTCCATGTCCTGATCGCCGACTACCTGCTGCGGCTCATCAACCAGAAGCAGCAAACCGACTGGCAATGGGCCGAAGGTGCAGCCCCCAAAGATGCTTCGCCTGATGTCCTGCAAATCTGGCAGAGATTTTATAACTCATTTGTCCTCCCTCCCGCCCTAGAGGTCTATGGAGTGGAACACCAGCTGGCCTTTGACCGCAACTGGCAGCCCTGTGAATTCTCCGCCCCCGAAGCCTATTTCCGCATGGTGGTCGACTTCCATTTCCTGCAGGGAGACCTGGCGGTGGTCCTGGACTGGAAGAGCAATCGGGTGGTACCCGAGACTGTGGAGAAGGACTTACAACTTCGTACATACGGTTGGGGGCTTAAGCAAGTGGCCCATCCCGACGCCCAAGAAATTCTCTTACGCCTCCACTTCCTACGGTACAGCAAGGAGCGGGAAGTCCTCCTGGAACCTCAGGATCTCGAAGGGGTACCGGAAATCCTGGCAGATAAAATCAAGATCATCGAAGAAGACCAAGACTATGATCCCACCCCGGGATCTTTCTGCGGCCTGTGTGGGATCCCGGCCCACTGCCCCGCCATGGCTCAAGCCCTGATGCCCATAGAGGTTCTGGCTCCGGCAACCAGAGATCAAGCGGAAAAGGCTGCCTCTCTGCTTCTGACCTTGCAGAAGATGGAGAAGGAACTGGCTGCTCGCCTGAAAGAGTGGGTTAGGGAACACGGTGTCATCCATGTGGGCGATATGGTCTACGGCCCAATCCGAACGATCTCTTATGGCCTTGATCCTCAACTTGTCACCTCAACTCTGCTGGAAGCCGGCCTCAGCCGAGAACAGGTCTGGCCTTTGCTCTCAATGACCAAAACCAATTTGGAGAAGGGATTGCGGAAACTCAAGCGTCAGGACCTCCTCAAACTGACATTAACCTCCGCTTCAGCCAATGACTCGGAAAAGATTGATTTTAGGAAAATTAATTCATAATATTTAAGGGGCATCACGAGCAGATGCCCCTTTTGAAATAGCTAGAGATGAGGGTAAAGTGAAAAAAAGAAGGGCGTATCCTTAAAATAGGCTGGGAATGATAGAGGGATCATAAAAATTTAAGAATATCCATGGCTCAAGAAAATAAGGTATAAATATCTTTAGGAATTTAGGCATTTCTTGGTAAAACAGTCCAATAAAAAGAGAAATCGCTTGAAATCTGAAGAATTAAATAAAAAAATCAAACAATGTTGCCAGTGTTTTCTTCATGGAACTTGTACTAATATTGTTCCAGGGGAAGGAAATCCACATGCCGAAATTATGTTTATTGGAGAGGCTCCCGGAGCACAGGAAGATAAAGTGGGCAGACCTTTCGTAGGAACGGCAGGAAAATTCTTAGATGAGATGCTTTCAATGATTGGATTTTCTCGAAACAATATTTTTATAACGAATATGTTAAAGTGTCGGCCACCAAGAAATCGAGATCCTTTGTCAGAAGAAGTAGAAGCCTGCTGGCCGTGGCTCCTGGAGCAAATAGGATCTTTGAAACCAAAGCTTGTTGTTACTCTTGGGCGACACGCCTTGGAGCAATTTTTCCCTAATCAGAAGATTTCCAAAGTTCATGGTCACGTTATGGAGGGTAAAGTAACTGGCATCGGCAGACAGGTTTTTTACGTATTATATCATCCTGCATCTGCTATTTATCAGAAGAGGCTAAGAAATATATTAATTGAAGATTTTAAAAGACTCCCTAAGGTATTAGATTTGGTACGGAAAGGTAATGTTGACAAGATATAAATCAGGTGCAAATACAGATCAGTAGGATTCAATACTGCAGGTATAAATTTCATAGGTTGACCACAATTTTTTCCCTATTTAACCAATTGAGGGAGAGGCTCATGGCTATATTGGCAATCTCAAGAGAGTTTGGCAGTGGTGGTAGCGAGATCGGTCGCCTAGTCTGTGAAAATTTAGGCTATCACTACGTGGATAAGGAACAATTCATCCAGGATTTAGATGAAGTCGGAGAACGTTGGGGGCGGGTGGCTCGAGAACTTGACGAAGTTTGCCCAACTATGTGGGAACGATATGACTGGGAATATCGTGCCTATTTGGCCTTAATAGAGGCGTGTATTTTGCAATATGCTAGAAATGACAAGGTTGTTATCATTGGACGTGGCAGTCCTCAATTATTGCAGGATATACCTTTCTGCCTGCGGATACACTTGGTGGCAACGCTAAAAATCCGCCTTGACCGGATCATGGCACAGGAACACCTGAGTAGGGAAAAGGCGCAGCGGCTTATTGCCCAAAGAGATCGCGACATGGCTTGCTATATTAAGGTTAACTATGATACCGAGTGGGATAAAAATGAGCTATTTGATATGATTTTAAACACCAATAAGTTAAACGATGATCAAGTAGTGAATATTCTTTTGACTGCATTGGCTGAAAAGGACCATTTTCTCACACCGGCAGCCAAAGCAAAGCTGGATGATGCAGCCCTTGCTTACCGACTTAAAGCACGAGTGGCAACAGACTTAAGGGTATTTATACCTACTCTTATGGTGAAACTGGAAAAGGGAGTGATAGTGGTTTCCGGCATTATCCACAATCCTAAGGAGCGAAAAATCTTGCAAGAAATCGCCAAAGAAATATGCGGCAATAAGGAAATACGTTTCGATCTTCGCCATAGAGTACTGGGTAAAAAAAGTTGATTTCTTCGATCCTGATCATCGAAAGGCAACATAATAACCCGCCAAATCATATGGGAAGAAAAAATAATAATCAAACACTGAAAGATCTATATAAATCGGGGAAATAGTAATATTTAAAAGTTAATTAGATATTAAAAACCTAAGTTTTTTCTTTTTCTGGCAGTTTTTTGACCACACTTTTTAAGAATAGGATATTGAAATGAGTTTTCTTGCAGTACAATTGGATCTGACCGATTTATTTATAATCTCATATATTATACCTCCTTTCCAGATTCATCCCCATATTCCTAAGACCTTGTCATTGGCTACCATAAATGATACGGCTTTTGTCTCGGTGGTTATGTTTCGCAGTAATGGATTAAGAATTCCTCCTTTACCACCTCTCTCATTTCCATTTCGACAAATTAATGTGCGTACTTATGTTAAAGTACCAGGGTTGGATGAAATAGGTATCTATTTATTCAGAGCAGGCATAACGCCTGTTCCAATGTCGTTGATTAATCCTTTTTTAAAGATGGCTTTCGAAGAAATAAAATTAGATGCGAAAATTGAGCAAGATCGGCAAGCTCAATCAAAAATCTATAAAGTATCAGGTAGATGGGATGGCATATTAAATATGGAGGCAAGAGAAGTGCGATGTATTTCTGGTAATGTTTTACCCTTTTCTAACATGGAGGAAATATTCAATTTTTTAATAAATGTGCAAACCGGTTTTTATGGACCAGAAGAGGATATACGCCAATTAAAAGTCGCCCATCATGAATCACAGGCCCAGATTTACCAAGTAGATGAAGTTATTTTTCCATTTTTATCATCCCTCGGCTTTATGACTAAAGAAGATACGATGAGGCCATTTATTACATTTTATATACCTGAAACAAAGATGATGGTTTTTCTACCATCTAAGAAATGGCTAAATAACAAAGTGCAAACTTGACTCGCAAAGTAAAGTAAAGTGGGGTGTGGGGGTCAAGGTTATTTCTTACCGCCCTTCATATTTCTCAGAATGTCTTTTATGGTTCTCCCAATTTACCACGTAGGGATTGGCCAAGTCGTTTGATTTTATGATCAGAAGATTTTCTGCATTCTTCTCTTCGGCAGCCCTCGTGAAATTAAAGCTCCCAGTTATTACCGTTTCTTTATCTATAATAATTACTTTGTTATGAGCGATAGCATGGACTGTGTCAATATAGGTTGGAATACCCAAATGAGCCGTGAAATCAGCCGCACTGTATTTCTCCCTTCTTTGGGACTTATCCAGAATGATTTCGGTGTGCACTCCTCGATTATGAACTTCGACAAGAGCCTTAGCTATTGGCATTGACGTAAATGAATAGGCCTGGACTAAAACTTCGCCTTTTGCTTTGTTCAATTCACTGACAATCGCCTCTGTGCATCCACCATTAGGGCTAAAGTATATCTTAACCGGCACTTTGTCGACTATGACTTCATCTGACTGAGGGTGACTACAACCACAAAAGCTGAAAAAGGAAAGGGCGATTATTATGACAACAGCCAACATTGGAAATGTTTTTTTCATCTTGAACAATCCAGGAATAAGGTGCCCTGAACCGGAGATATGACCGGGTGGCTCTGAGACAATAGCCAACGGCCATAGTTCCTCCGAGGCAGCTTTCTTACGGCCTCTCTGGAATGACCTTGACCGGTCTCACGGCAGATCCACAGTGGAGGCAACACATTAGGTCGCATTGGGCTCAGATCTGATCAGTCGGTGATAACCTAAAAGAATACTAATCATATGTCGATAACTTCTTCCCCGCCAAAAGTTGCCATTATCATAAGACGATTCTTGAAACTTTCGCATGCTTTTTTAATTACTTCTTCTTTATTCATCATAACACCTATATCATCTAATTCGGCTGTTACTCCATTTATTAGTTGATTAAGTGTTAAATCAGGACTATCCTGAGATTCCTTGTATGTCAGAACTTGGTCAGAAGCATTATATTTTGAAACTAATTCTTGCTCCACCGAGTCTAGCTCAATTCGGCAATTAAGAATAAAAGTTACACCTTTATATGCGCCAAAGACGTCCTTTTTCTCTTTTTGGTTTCGCTTTATAATCAGTTTCACTTTTATTTATTTCCTTCCCTATTCATACATTTCATCCCTGTTTAAAGCTGCTCTTGCTCCGGTTTTGTCCGAATCAGAGCCTATTTTTTTGCCTTGATCCCAATAAACCATCCAAGCCCTCCCCCCAGGATTACCCCCCACAGGCCGAGGAAAAGCAAACCAGCCAAACAGCCTACAACTGCATATCCGGCAACCATTTGATTATTTTTATCACTCCACCAACCGACTGATTTTATCCTGTCCCCCCTCCACATGATAGAATCAGTTTGGTAGATTTGGTCTGCTGCCAGTTTTCTGGTAGCAGACCAAATTACACTTCTATTTTTTAAAAACCACTACGTTATAGTTTACAGAGTAGGACTTGGCTCCAAATAGCCCAGCCAGGCACCCCGGCTTTTCTATGACAGAAATCTCAGCTATCTGATCCAATTCCCATCCTTGAGCTGCTTGATTATTGATGATACTTTCTATTGTGTTTTTTGCCGAATCAATTGTGCCTTTACTTATCACAAGATCTTGAGGAAGAAATTCAACTTTGTAGTTAGCCATTAACTTAACCTCCATTGTGTATTTTTATAAATGGTAATATTATGATTACCATGTACTGCCTATTGAAAAATTGAGAGCGGCTTTTCAAACGGAATTGATTTCATATTTCATAGTTATGAAAGGCATTCACTGAGTCCTTCATAGCGTTTGGTTGCCAAAAAATTAAGGGTAATCGGTTCCGCCGTTTGGAGCCTTACATCGAAATATCCTGGAAAGACCCTTAATTAACCCTGTGAAGAAACCATACTTATACAATGATAAAATCATGTACTCGGAACAACTTGGCTTAAAACGGCAAGAGGTTCTTAACCTGACAGGGGCAACCTTTTGATAAATCCTTATTAAATTAATAATATGATCTCGAATCATAATTATCATCTATGAATATTAAGTATTTATAATTACTTAATTGCCGTTCCCTATAAATCGTTAGGCGCATCATCAATAGTAAATAGACTGCTTTGTTTTAGATATAATATTTGGTAATTTGTCGCCTCTATTATGACAGTACCTTCTCCCATTTCATCATATAGTTTCTTGGCATCTATAAGATCCAGATATAGAATGGCGCGAAGAGTTTTAAGAACTATTATTTTATTATTTCTATTTGAGCCATATTTATTTAGCCTAAGTTTAATTATTGTCATTGTGACATTACCTGCTTTCCGAGAATGTTACCTCCTATTATCTTTCATAATAATCGTGAATTATCTGGGATGCCTCATCATATTCTCGCTTTTCTAAAGAGCCGCAGATCTTCTCGAATGCCCCCTCTCCTAGTCTATGGTTAATATGATGTTTCAGAATCTCGGTATTGCCCTCAAAATATGCCCGTTTGAACGGCTCCTCGCCCACTGTCGCCACTAGTTTATTGACGATTTCCACCTCTTTTTCATAATCGCTCTGGGGTTGGAGAATTTCCCGCCCATGCCGATCATGATTTTTGAGAGGGATACTTTCCTGGCGGGCAAAATATTCGGTTACCCCTTCGTTGAGGCGGCGGGAGAGTTCGCTCTTACTCTTTTGATGGAGCTTCTCATGAATACTATCATTCAACTTTTGAGAAGCCGGTATCTCATCTCTGACAAAAGCCTGATTATCCCTGCCATCGTAAAATCCCTGGGTTAACTTGACGTCTCCCTCGGAAATCTTGGATTCCCGTGTTTTGAGTTCTTGGTCGAAATCCTTATCATCCTGGAAAGATAAATCTTTGGAGTGATCCACACGCTTCTCCGGTGCCAGGGGAAAATCTTTTTGGACGATATGCTCCACCGACCTGGCGGCGCTCTCTCTGACCGATGCCTTCTCCCTTTCAGGATCAACAAAGCTGCCGTCGCGGTTGAATTGCGGCTCCCGCATCCGGGTCTGGGTACCCTCCGGTCTCTCCATTAACACATCATCACGTCTACTATGTTGTTGACTGCGGATTCTGGCCGCTTCATAAGGGGTCAAACGGCCCTCAGCCTCGCCCCTACGCGCCAGGTTAACTTCCGTGGCTTCCACCTTCTCCGGAGGTAACCGCCCTTCCCTTGTGGTGGCATCTGGATTCTGGGCATCATTTTGCCGACTGCGGACGGCCGCTTCCGTTGGTGTCAACCTTTCTGCGCCTGCTTCTCTGGGAGCCCTTGCGCCAAGTTCACCTTCTGCTTTCGATTCGCTCCTTACTGGTTTCTGGCGTTCACTGTCCCGGGATTGATACTCATTCCGTTCCTGTTCTCGCCGTAGGGTGGCGGCCTGCTGGGCTTCGGCTCTCACCCGGTGCTCCCAGAGTTGTTGTTCCTGAGCCCTGTCGACCTGCTCCTGTTTGCCTTCACTTTTCTCCATATTGCCCTCACAAGTAACGCGACAGCGTCAGAGATTTTTAAGAGCCTCAAAGAATTGCCGTGGCATCTCTTCTTGATCAAAAGGGTGCAGGTTCATCCGGCTGCATTGCTGCACTGCAAAGCAAAAGAGAGCTTCTTTCTGGAGCGACACAGAGTCATGAGGGAATTCCGGGGTGGTAACGTACCAAAACTTTCTAGCTATATCAACCATTTTAATCTTTGGCATTAAAAAAGCTTCTTGGAACTCTTTTACCTCGGGAGCATTTATGGGGTAGCGAATATCGAATTGAAAATAGCACGGCTTCGCACAAAAACGACACCCCAAATACGGTTTTGTCTCGGCATGATGTAACCTCATCGACAGCTCAATCAGAAAAGACAAGTCGGTCTGAATTTCAGCAAGTAATTTAAATCCATCTCTCAGATAGCTGTCCACTATCTTTATCAGAACTGCACACATTGCTTGATTATATCCATCCACCTCTGAAAAAGACCAGCCCCAAAATTCTCCCCTTCTCTCGATTTCGGATTCCAGTAATTCCACCAACAGGCAATAGACCGCAATTGACTCTATGACCTGCCCCGGCTGGCTTTGCAAATTGCGCAGGAAGTCTGCATAGGCGGATAAAACTGTTGCGTCACCGAACCTGAGAGCATTAAAAAGACGCTTAAAGGCAGTCATTGCGGGCTGCTGTATCCTAACACTGCATTTCCGTGCGCAGGTATGCTCGGTCGTCGCCACCGGACAATAGCGACATCCCGGAAACGGAAAGGCAATCTCAGGGTATTTTTGCCAAAAAGGCTTCATGGTTATGTAGATCTCCTGGTTTGATACGCTTTGCCCAGTTTTCTTCGAGGCCGCGAGGGGAACGTTAATGAGCACCGGTTTCTGCATGCCTTCAGAATAAGCCGCTGCTTCACCGGGCTGCAATGTTGCCAGATACCGCTTTTGCGTATCGGAGAGATTCATGGTGGCCCCCACCAGCTGGCGGTCATCTTCTGCAACCAAGCGGTGAATGATCTTGAGATTGGTATTCTTGATGGCATCTGGGGTTAATTTTACCGGGATCTGTTCCGCCATCAGGATGCCTTCGCCATAAGCACGAATCTCAGAAAGGATATTGGCGAAAACTTCAATGGCGCGGCCACGAGGGTTGGCGGTCACTTCATTCCCCTGTTCAGGGGAAACGTTGCGGAGTAAACGGTGGGCTTCTTCGATCAAGGTCAGGTGCTTAGGCTCGCCACTATAGGCATCGGTTCGGGCTTCGTAATATTCATAGAGGCGAATCAGGAGGAGGCCGATTAAGAAAGCCTTTTCATCATCGCTGACCAATTGCTTAAGCTCCAATAGACACGGTGTTTCAAAAAGGATCGAGTCATCCAGAGACTTTCGAGTATTAAGCATCAATCCTTTACCCCCACCCAGGAGCAATTGATTGATGCGAGCCAGGAGCCCGGCCTTTACATCCATGGTGATTCGTTCGCTGTAACCCATGCGATCCACCACCACCCCGATTTTTTGGGCCAAATCCGCCAGGGTGGGGAACCGCCGGGGAGAATCCAGCCCGCGGCTGTTGGTGTTGCGGGCCAAGTCCCAACCCCGATCTTCATATATTTCCTGAATGCTTTGCTCCAAGACATAGGGCATGGGAGGATAAAGCACAAAAGCCGCTGAGAACAGGGACTTTAAATAATCGATATGGGTTTGAACCAAAATATTTTGTGGGACTTCAAAAGGGTTAATACGGAACGGCGAAGTGGTTTCATCTCCCACGGTAAAAATCTTCATTTTCTGAAAAGCAGGAATTTTTATGAGGCTGCGGTACTCGGATTTGGCCGATTCAATTACGAGAAAGGGGATGCCCCGCCCCTCATCCCACACCTGTTCCAGAAGGGAGAAGCAGGTGTTGGTTTTCCCACTCCCGGTCACTCCCACGATGAGGCCGTGTTTGGGAAGGTCGGACCGGGGTACATAGAAGGCGTTGCCGGTGCTGACACCCCGATCTATAATCTCCCCCACGCGGGTGACAGGAGTTCCGGGAGGGAAGACCTGCTGCGCTTCTACGCCGAAGCGGGCATACTCCACCACCTGAAAGCCAGGAAATTCTTCATGGGGTGGACGGGCCAAAATGGCCACTTCCGGGGAGGTGAGGGGTTCCAGGCGGGGCCAGGTATGTACGCTATGATCACAGGTTCGGGCCCGGAAAGGGTCGGGCAAAGACTTCTCGCCTGCGAAAGCGCTGTGGAGTAATCCCTGCCCTCGGCCCAAAATGAGTTTGTCTTCTGTTAGTAAACTGGCCTGCACTGCCCACATGCCGGTGGTGCGACCCATTTCGTAGCGTTTAAGCTTGGCCTCCAGGAGCTCGACATACCGTTGGGCCAGGCGATTTTTTTCGTCTACCGCACTGGTTTTGAGGAGATGGCCTATGTGAATCTCCCATATTTCCTGGGTCAGCTGATTTAAAAACTTGGCGGTTTCCGCGGCGGGCATGGGATAGGCGTATACGATATAAAGCCAGGAACGGCCGAAAAGACCGCGACAAACCTTTTCAATCCTGTCAAGTTCAGAACTTTGGTTGGGCTCAGATTTTGCGTTGGGAGTGCCAGTCAAGGTCATCACATGGCGGAACCGATTAAAACGCTGCTTATCAAAAGTTTCGGTGGTTTTAAGCCGGAGATCAGGGAAAGCCCCCGCCAAGGTGGCTCGCAAAATATCTTTATCCAGTCCTTGTTTGCTGAGGCCAAACCAACAACGAATTTCCTGTGGCAACCCTTCGAGCAAAAACATCCAAGGACACCCCTGACCATAAAGCCCCGCGACCAGGTCCTCCATGTTATGTTCAAGGGACACCCATTCTTCATCCCCATGATCCTTCCAAAACCGAGAAATCCGGGTAATACGGGCAAAATCCAGGCTGTCAATAACAGGGCCATAATCCGGAAAAGGAAATACTGCGGTTTCCAGGTCACCTCTAGTAATTTCAAAAATTTTAGTCAGTAAGCGAGGATCAGTTTTCATACTGGCTTAACTCTGATTTCCGAATTGATACGTTTGTTCCATCCTCTTGACAGCATGAGTGTGCCTTGGCGGTCATAGCCCTCCACGATTACTTCATCGCCCACCGTGATATTCCCCGCAATAATCTCTCCTTTGATGCGCACCAGATGTTCTTGGCCGGTCTGCTCTCTCACCCGCACGTCCCGGGTAGGGATTTCGGCCCGAGGGCCGATCAACTTGCTGGTGAGAAAAAAACCCACTACCTGGCTGGCAACGCTGGAGAAAAAACCGCGGCCGCCACCACCGCCCCCGAAAAACAGCCTAAGCAAGAGAGACATCGCCACCATGACAACAACGAAGCCAAGCACCAGTGGGCCAAGAATCAACACTCCTAAGAACACTAACAGCAACTTCAAGAGAAAACCGCCCCAACTAAACTCTGGCCGGGACATGTATAGGGGATCAATGTGAATTACCTGGCCTTCGATTTTTTTCCATCCCAACCAAGCCCAGAAATTGAAACCAGGGCCCCCAACGGCAGTTGTCGGGGCAGCTTTGGTGACCACCGGGGGGCCTGGAGTGATTCCTGGCGGAGGCATTTGGGGCGGAATTTGAGTGGGTGCCGGCCCTATGCGGACTGGTGCCTGGAGGCCCATCCCACATGCGGCACAGTGAGTGCTACCCATGGAGTTTGCCAGACCGCAGCGCGGGCATTTGTAGGGAGTTGCCATATTATTCACTCTATATGATTTTCAGCCTTTCTTGATTATCCTGGTAGTTGTTGAGTGCCTCTTGCAGGAGTATTACCACGAAATTATCATGCACTCTTGAACCGTCTTACCAATCGTACCATTTCTCCTATCCACAGCACCACCGACGTTCCCCCGATGATTATCACCCAATCTTTCAAGGATAAAGGCACCGTTCGAAAAAAACTTCCACCAAACTGCACCATAAGCACCTGTCCAATGAAGATGGCGGATGCAATTATGATGAATCCTTTGTTCTGGAAGATTCCAGCACAAGCCGAGTGGGTGCGTCCCAGACAGCGGGCGTTGAACAAATTCCAGAAATTGAGCATTACAAAGACGGTGAAGAACGTAGTAAGCTGGTATATTGTTGGCTGTCCATCCTTCTGGATGAAAAGAAGGAACCCCACTAGGAAGATAAGAAAGATAAACCCCACCGTAAAAATATTTATGGCCATTGACCGGCTGATGATAAAGGCCTGCGAGTCCCGGGGGGGCTGCTTCATAACGCTGTCATGAGGCGGCTCTGTGGCCAGAGCCAAGGCAGCAAAAGTATCCATGATTAAGTTAACCCATAGCATCTGGGTAACGGTAAGTGGCAGCTTGACCCCAATAAACGGTCCTAACAGTGCAATAAAACAGGCCGCTACATTGATAGTAAGTTGGAAGAGAATAAAACGCTGGATATTTTCATATAGCGAGCGGCCCCACTTCACGGCGTTGGCGATACTGGTGAAAGAATCATCAAGTAAGATAATGTCACTGGCCTCTTTGGCTGCATCTGTCCCCGCCTTACCCATGGCAAGACCAACATGGGCCTGTTTAAGCGCTGAGACATCATTGACGCCATCCCCGGTAACGGCTACCACTTCTCCCCCCAACTCTTGCAGTGTCTTAACTATCTGCAATTTGTGGCGAGGCCGAGCCCGGGAAAATATTTTGACCGTTTGAACCACATCCCCAACTCGATCTTCTTCCAACTGCTCAAACTGGTCACCCGTCATATGTGAATCCGCGGCGTCATGTTCCTTCCATAATCCCAATTGCCGAGAAATTTCTTGGGCTGTTTTGGGGTTGTCTCCAGTAATCATTTTCACGCTGATGCCAGCGTCTTGGCAGGCACTAATAGCAGCTGGCACCTCCTTACGTAAGGGATCAGAAATAGCAACAAATCCCAGCCAAGTGAGGCCGGTGGCAATCTCTCTCAGGCGTTTGCCTTCGTGGCTAACAGGATCTTCGTGGTACGCAAACCCCAAGGTCCGCATTCCTCGTTGCTGAAAGTTGATGAGAGCAGTTTCAATGCCAGACCGAAAACCGGCTACCGGGTTGACCCCTCCGGGGGTAAGAACTTTGGTGCAGCGATCTAAAACGATCTCCGGAGCTCCCTTTATGTAGAGAATATTGGTTCCAGTAAAGGCCGACTGACCAATGGTCCCCATAAATTTCCGCTCGGTTGAGAAAGTCCATTGGTACTGAAGGCCAAGGTTGGTCCGGTGGTACATATAGTCAATCCCCAAGGCATCCAACCAGAGAAGGAGAGAACACTCTGTGGGGTTACCTAAAGGGCAGGCCGGCTCTCCGGGGATGCGGCACAGGTTGGCGGTGCTGTTGGCAGCCATGGACTCAAGGACGAGTTGTTCACCAAGAGTCTTTGGATTCTTATCTAATTTGCCTTCTGGCAAGGCCGGGAAGTCTACTGCAAAGACCCGCATCTCATTCATTGTGAGAGTACCCGTCTTATCCGAGCAAATTACCGTGGCCGCCCCGATAGTCTCGCAGGCGTGCATGCGGCGCACCAAATTATTAGTAGCCATCATTTTGCGCATGCTATAGGCCAGGCTCAGGGTAACACTCATGGGCAGGCCTTCCGGCACCGCTACTACAATGACGGTCATGGCTATCATGAAATATGTTAAAAATTCATGACCAACAGCAGCCGGGAGCCAGTCCCTTGGTGAGGCGGGGATGACCTTAAGGAGGTAGCCGATTCCGACGCAGGCGGTGAAAATAGCTAAGCCAAGGACAGTGGTCTTTACCCAGCCCTTCAAATCCTCATTCTGCAGCCATTCTGGGGGTTGAGTGTCGGAGCCGATTAGTTCCAGGCCATCGTAAACCATAGGAAGCCATACTCGCACCAGCAGGATAATGACGGAAATAGTTAAAATGACAACAAATACCCATTGTTGGGTGGACAAACTAAGTTCTTTGGTGATAATGCCGCGGCCTACCAAGGCGGCGATAATCATCACGGCAATGATGAAGGCCAAGACCCCGATAAGTTTGCTCAAACGATCAAGTTGAAGATTTAATGGAGTTTCGACTTTATCCTCCCCGCCTAACTCTTGGGCGATTTGGCCAATTTCGGTGGAGTCTCCTACGGCGGTAACCTCCATAACGCCGCGGCCGTCTGCCACCATTGATCCCCGAAGGAGCTGGTAACGAGGATAGGTTGTTTCCTCTTCCTTGGCGGGCGGCGCCTTGTCTACAGACACTTTGGTAACCGCGGCCGATTCTCCGGTGAGACTGGCTTCGTCTACCTGGAGCGAAACCGCTTCTAGCAAACGGCCGTCTGCCGGCACTTCGGACCCAACTTCGATCAGGACCAGATCCCCGACCACCAAATCCTTCTTCGGCACTGAGGTATAGATGCTGTCCCGGATAACCTGAATTTGATATTCATCATTGGTGCGGCTCAGGACCTCGAACTCTTTGGCCGCCTGGTATTCGTTCAGAAAGCCCAGGTAAGTAGCAAGAAATATTGCGACAACTATGCCTATACCTTCGAAATAGGTGCCGTCCACGATGCCGATGCCAATGGCAATGATGGCGGCGATGACGAGGATGCGGATAATGGGGTCGTTGAACTTTTCCAGATAGAGCTTCCACCAGGGGTCCCGTTCAGGAGGGGTAACGATATTTGCCCCGTGTTGCTTGCGGCTTGCCTCCACCTGGGCCGCGTTCAACCCCTTAAAGCGCATCTTTTCCGAACCGCTTTGCATTGTCTCCATTCTCAATTCCTTATTTCAGCTTTAGAGTTGTCTTCATTTGTTCATGGTTAAATATTGATCATTAGTTAATGTGTTGTTCTACTCCATAAGCAAAATTACATAATACTATCATTAGTTTTCCAATCTTATTTTACTTATTGGCTGTACGTCATAAAATCATGTCATATTATGGGCTTGTGGAAAAATAATCTTTACCATCTTAGGATTATCTAATTCTGCTACATTATCTCCTGATAAAACATATTTCATCTCATAATGCTCTCCTTGTCGCCATATATCTGTGGCCCCAATGCAGTGATACAATAAATACGCTTGGCTTTTGATATCTATGTTATCCCCAGACACATCATATATGATGAAATATATTTTATTAACGAATGTACCCCATTCTCCCCATAGGGATTCCCTTTCACTACTAACATCTTCAAAATTTTTATGTAATTCAGTTGAGAACCATATAACCCTTGGAGAATAATCATTTTTTATGTAAAAGAGCGCTTTTTTTAAGTTCTCCTCAAATAATCTGGCCATATATCGATCGATTTTGTCAGTATCGGCCATTCCATCGTATAGACTTACTTTAATATCTTTATAAGCAAGATCTCGGTAAGAGGCATAATAATTTCAACGTCAGAACCAACCGTCAGGAAACTAAGCCAAGTTGTCTCCAAATCCTCTGGATCTGTCTTAAGTTCATCAATTAAGGACCTAATAACTCTAACTGCCGTCTCTATGGGCTTTCCCCACATGTTCTTGCCGATATCCAGGAGAATATAAACCGGGTTAATGCGGCCCCGGGTCTCTTTGTCAACCCCTGACATGATTAACTCCGCTCAAAACAGCTACATGAATCTGTGCTTTTCCCTTTTGGGGTCGGATAGCCCTTGACACATTTTCCTGAGAAAACACTCTCTTCCCAACTGGCACAATCTCCGCATTGGTTATTTCCGCCGAAAAGACAAAATTGTTGTTCATATTTGGGACACGCTCCAGTATTTCCACCTGCAGGTGTCTTTTGGCCTAATTTACATTCGCGGTTTACGCTCCAATCCTTTGTCTCATAAAACTTACAATCCTTGCAGAATCTAACATCTTTTTGCCAAAACATCTTCACCCCCACAAGGAAAATGGTTTGGTTGCCAACTGCGATTTACAATACGCCCAGCCAGAGCAAAGCATATAAAACTGCCACTGCATAACACGCACTCACCAGGTCATCCAATATAATTCCCCAGGCCCCTTTCATATTCTGATCGATTAGATTGGCCGGCGGAATCTTCAGAATGTCGAAAAATCTAAACAACAGGAAACCATACAAGACCGTCAGCCAGAATTGTCCTCCTCGAAAAAGGATAGGAACCAACAAATATCCCGCCACTTCATCCAATACGAAATGCGGGGGGTCTTGATTTTGCCAATAAGCAACTGCCCAAGGTGTTAAATAGTATGAAGTGCCGACTACCCCTAAAAAAAATAGAATTAAAGACCACAAATTATAATAAATCGGCAAGCAATAATAAACTCCTACATGGATTAAGACCCCTAATAAGGCGCCACTGGTTCCAGGAGCAATAGGAGCAAGACCTAGACCTAAGGCTGAACCCACCGCCACGAAATAATAATCTTTAGACATCGATATCTGTGATTATAGTTTGAGCTTTGGTAGAGCATCTTTTTCATTTATTAAAGGCACCTTGATCTCTCGAACATCCTGTTCATTGCCATAAGTTATTTCAATAAGTTTAGCCATTGGCTGGATAATAGATTGAACTAACCAACACATTAGCTTTCTATCGGTAATCAACCGAGCCAAAGAAGGGGAGACATTATTATAAAATGAAATAAATTTTCTCCCTGAGGTAATCCGGGAAAGGCGTCTATCTCGAAACTTCGACAGAATGATGACTTCTTTTGCCAAAGGTGTCCCCATAGCCGCGGTGGCAATGAAGCAGCCGGACTTTTGTGGTTTATTAAAAAGTCCCTTTATTCCTTTAATCGCATTTTCTATTTCTATAGAAGGGAATATATTATTTGCCTCATATAAATTTTCTAATATTTCTGAATCACTAAATGATGACCCTTTTGAAAGTTCTTGTATAGAACAAAAATATTTGTAAATAGCAAAAAATACCTTCGCATCTTTATCACCAGCTTTACATCTTTCCAATATTTTCTTTTCAAAGTTATTATCCCCACACATTAAAAATGGTTCGTTTAATGGCCAGCTTGCTTTTGGAACTATCATTACATAATCTTTTCCATATCTTTCGTGAATAGCCTTTGCTAAGCATGCCAGTGATCGATTCGCAAAATTTCGGGTTCCTATTCCCTCTTTATGCCATTCTCGCAACAGTGCCGTATCTATTGCATTTATATCCCCCAACAGTCTAAAATGCTCTACTATACTTAAAATTCTGCCAAATTCATCAGGAGCTATATCTAAAGTTAAATCTGGGTCGTATTTGCTATATAATTCCATTATTTTTTCTTGAATAAGGTACTTACTCATTCTCAAATCGCCTTATTCCTTGTACTTCAGGATTATATTATGACTTAGTTTGGTAAAGGCGGCTCTTCAAATACCTGGCAACTTTTTGGTGTTAACCAAAGTTTCTATCACCCACGAGAAGCCCTGACTCCTTGCCAAGGCATGGAGATGCCGGAACCCTTCACCATAGATCGGATCGGGGTTCTTTTCCATCTGCTGGGCCCGGAACCTGCTCTCAGGGGTATTCTCCTGGGCATAGTAACGGTAAGCTAAAAGTTCGCAGAACCCCTCCTCTGCCCAGCGGATAAGCAAGACGCCATGGACAGCCAGCCAGACATGGCCGAGTTCGTGAATCGTGACGCCATGGAACAAGGTGGCGGGCAGTCCTCGGAGAATAGCCACCCCTTTGATTCGAACTTGCGGTGGCCTTCCCGCGGCAGTGTGAACCTCCTTCATAGCTGTGCCCAGGGTCTTGGGATTGGAAGACTTGGGATCAATCTGAAACAACTGCTCCCGGCTCACCAATTCGATGCGCAAAGGAAGATTCTGATATCTCAACCCCTGCCCGTTTACCCATTGGACAATCTTGCCAAAGAGAGGGTTAGCCTGCTCCAAGGTTTCTATGGCGCTACTGCGGCAAACCTGGCATCGCATGTGAGGATGAATCGCCTGATTTATCTCATGATACTGTGACGGTATCAAGCGCCCGCAAAAACTACAAGAAGGAAACTTCCCCTGATGCTCCAGGCAAAATTTCTCCCCCCAGGAATCTACGAGAAACGCCCCTTTCAAGGCTTGGCCGCACACATAACAACGAGGTGATGATTTTAGGAAGAAGGGGGCCATCATATCCTTGTTGCTCTCTCGCTTAAGGGATCACTACTATAGAAGGTGGCGGAAGAGGCCGGTCAGGGGGATTGCCGAACAGAGCATGAAAAACCTCAGGAACCTTAGCCTCTTTCTCAAAGTACCAGACAGTTTGGCGCAAACCTGCCTCCCAGTCCCAGGCTGTGGGCCTTTTTTCGGGTTGGTGCAAACCTTCTACAAATGCTTGCAAGAATAATTTCTCCAGCCAAGGGCCCAAAGCGTAAAATGGCACTTCTAAGTTTTCGGGACGGTTGGATGCGTCGTTGGGATGTTCAATAAACAAAGCCTGAGGACCAAGAGCAAGAAAATCATCTTCTTCTGCAGAGGATTGGAAAAAAATTTTCGGGCCTCTCAAAGGATGGCGCAAAAACAACATTTCATAAATTATTACCGCCAGGGAATGAGCATTGGCGTTAGGAGAATTGTGAACTCGCTTTGGATCATCAAGAGGCAAATTTAAGGTGGAATAAACCTCAGGAGCGATGTACCCTGGTGAGCCTAGTAATTCGGCCTCACTTCCAGGAAAGCTGAGACTATCTCTAATTTCACAGATGATAGCGTTCAGATTATCGGGATCGATGATGACATTGGTGGTACTAACATCCAGCCATAGATCATTTTGATGGAGAATTCTTAAAGCTCTGGATAATTGTAAAGCAAGTTTCATGTGAGCAAAGACATTTAATTTATCATCTTTCAGATGACCTCTGAGCTTCTTAACAGTGTGAAATTTTAATAATGTTCTCCTTGATTTCATTTCGATAGGATATAATCTTTCTAAAAAACCGATAATAGGTACTTCTATGAATACCGGCCATTTAAAAAAGTCATCCAATAAAAACTTATAAGAGACTCCGTCATGTTCTTCCAAAAATTTTCGATAGTTATTGAACTTCGTCCATCTATATTTTTTCTTTATAACGTCAGTCTCCTCTGGGATAAAAAAAGACCATTGTTTATCAGAAGAATTCAAATGATATCCCCCATAACAATTTGTTTTAGAGTTCCTATCGAATTCAATCAACTGGCCGTAAGGATGGCGTACTCTTAAAAAACTTTTCTCTATAGCAATATCTTCCTTACTCTTTTCTATTTCTTGAGAAGGCATTATAAGGAGTGGTGGCGGGGGTGGTGGTAGGTTGGGATGTGTAACATTATGTTCCTTGATTTCGTTTGACACTTGGGCAGGCGAATGGATAGGTGGAGAATTCCAGCGGCACCTCATCCCTATTTCCCCCGGTGATAATTTATTGAAGGGGAGAAGACAGATATCGGCAGGGACCTCATAGGCTCCGCCAATTGGCAAATGACGACCATCCGGTAAAAATCCAGGGCCATGGATAATGGTCATGTGAATCTCTGGTAGGCCCAACTCAGGAGAATCCACCCGTTGGTAATTATAATCCTGTAAGGCTCGCAGGAAACTGTCCTCAGAATCATCATTCGGTTGACCATCGATAAACACAAAAACAAGGGGTTCCCAATCCCCTTTTCGTTCCGGGGTTGAAGGCCGAAAGTCTCCTTTTATTGCATCCAGCAAGGCCTTCATGGCTTTTCCTAAAAAACCATCCTGGCTGTGGTCATCAGGAAACGGAAGGTCTTTAGGAACATTAATTAGATCGGTTAAAGGAAGGACTTGGAATGGGGATGCTGCGAAGGTCCAAACAGATACCCATACCGTTTCCAATGCATGAGGATTTGACTTCAATTCGGAAAGAAGGCCATGCGACCCCATTTTCATCGCTTCTTTTATCTCATCACCATCTCCTGACCAGTCGAGGAGGAGATAGATGGGCAACTTTCTCATGAATCACTTCTCCTCATTGTTGGGTTCTTCCTTTGAGTTCCCTCCAAAAATCCCGGAAATACCGGTTTGGCGGACCAGCTTCCTTTTGCTGGGCGTGGGGGGAGAAGCGGGTATTGGTTCTTTACCGGGCCCTGGGGATTCAATCTCGGTTTTCCGATCTGTTTTCTTCTTTGCCTCAGGAACAAGACTACGGTCCGAAGGAGTTTCGATGACCGGGGGCACCTCTCCCCCCCCCGCCTTTATAGCCTCTTCTTGAGAAGGGGGACCGTCCTGGGTTATCAATGGGCTTTCCTCAGAGCCGGTGGTAAAGAGCTTAGAGATAGACCGAGATTTGGGGAAACCAGATGGTGCTTGGATAGAAGGAGGTTCTTGGGTGGTACCTGCCTCTGCCTGTTCCTGACCCGCTCCGGCTTTAAAAAGGCCCTTTTTAATATCCAACGGCTTCTGTGGCCTGAAAGTTGCCGGCCGTTTCGTTGGAGGAGAAGAAGGACCCGAAGGTCGGGGCTCTTTGCTTATATCAACAGTTATTTTTTCCCCGGCAGGAGATGAATCTGGTGGCTGGCTAATTGTCCCGGTAACTGGAAGCGTAGGAGGCGTCGACAAAGTGTGAGAAGGAAGAGCCGCATCTTCAGGAGATAATTCAGGTGTTGATGCCGTTGTTACCGCGGTGTCTGCAAAAGTTGGCGTTTGAGAAACCTGAGATGGTTCTGCAGTAGGAGTCACTGATGAGGAAATTGCCGTCGCTTCCACCACATTATCTGGGACCAGGGGTTCCGGAGGTAAACTGACAGGCTGCTCTGGAGCAGTCGTCATCACCGATACAGCGGGTGAGGAAGGTGCGGGGGCTTGAGTCTGGTCTTGGGGGGATGATGGTATCACCGGAGCAGACTGGACCTGGTCGACAACCGGCGCACTCACAGATGGAGTCGGCGGAGATGGGGGTGCAGTGGCTGGCGTGGGGATACTTATTGGGGCCGAGGGCAGTGCTTCTGGGGGCGACGTTGGTATTATCGGCGAGGGCGCGGGTTCCGAAGGAGTAGTAACTATTGCCTCCGAAGGCGCCGACGTCGAAGGTTCGGGGTAAACCGGTATACTTGGTGCCGGCTGTTGACCTGGCGGAACTAATGATTTTACAGAGACCTCTGGAGGTTCGGGCTCCGGCGGTAAAATTAGTGTGGCCCAATCATCCGGCTCCCAAATTATCTGCCCAGTACCCTTCATAGGGGTTGGGTGTCCACTTTGGCCTTCCCATATATGAGCGTTAACCACAATTTGCCGTTTTAATAATGGCGTAACAATAGAAATTGTGCCACTAATCAGCGTATCTTTGGGAAGACGGTCCAGACGCAGGCGTATCTCATGAGGCCCAGGAGAAAGCTTTTCAGGTTCCAGCTTAAATCCTGAGATATTCGAGATGAGGCTACAGGAAACCGGCACATAAATCCGAAGGATAAACTCATGCCCTTGTCCATAAGCCAGTTGTCCCATTTGTAGAGAAAAAGGATATCGCCACTCTCCTTCTTCTTTTGGGAGTCCAATTACATTGCCTCGGACTTCCACTTTTTCAGGGTGAAGCCCCTTACCCGGTTTTACCAAAATTGCGCACGCTTCCTCAGGTTGCGTCACCTCGTTTAGTCCGGTGACTTCGACGAGCACATTACGGAGAATGACTCCGTCCGAATCAACTACCAAAACCGGTCCTTTCAGAGACCAAATAGTGGCTCCATCTCCCTCACCTTCCAAGATCAAGCGGCGTTTGACAATGACAGGGCCAGCAAACTCCCGAGGGAATAATTGCAATGTATCCCCGTCCATCTTGGCATCAATTTTTTCTTGTAACGTTAGTTCTTTTGGGGGTGACGTGGTAGAATAAGTATTATTTTGGTCCCCCGAGCTTTTTTGGATAATCTCTTTCAGACCTTTCAATTTATCTAAGAAGCCCATTTTGTATTACCTTTTCCTAAAAATCAGGAACATACAGAGATCAGAACATTATTTCCAAGGTTGATCAAAAAGCGTTACCTTGGTTTTTGCATTTGCAACCCGAGAAGGTTATGGGGCAAAAATTATTGCTTATCGGCTCTTCTATAAAAACCCACATCCGGCTAAACTTGGATAATTTGTACCTCTGCAATTTTTCCTTTGGGTTCCTGTGACAGCCTGATTTGAGTGCCGTCCTTCAGCTCTACTGCCCGCCCAACGGGAACCCGATTGCCGCCCGGGGAAGTGAGGGAGGCAAGGTTCTGGTTAACTAATAGCCATTTGCCCCCGTGGAAGACAAAATATCCCTGGGGTGTCCGATCCGCTTCTTCCCCGGGAAACTCTCCCGCAAAGGCATGCCACTTGAAAAGTGACTTGTAATGATAGATCACCAGTTGGCCGTCGGCAAACCACTGCCCTGGGCGCCGTTCTGAGCGCAACTTCAACATGGGAATGGTGTTAGTTGAAGGTTTAGCCCCGCAGAAACCACAGCGAACATGCCGCTCGTCATACAGCACAAACATTTGGTGAGCACAAGACTTGTTGGTGCAGGGGAACAACAAATCCCAAGTTTTTACCATTCCCCATTCCCATTCCATTGCGGTGGGGCGTTGATTGGGAGAATGTAGGCCTTCCACAAAAGCCTTTTTAAAAAGTTCAGATATATTGGGCCCCAAAACCGTATAGGGTATCTTCAGGTTCTTGGGGCGGTTGGAGTGATCGCTGGGATGTTCGACGAACAGGGCCTTGGTCCCCATAGCCAATGCATCATCCTCTTCCGCTGACTTGGTGGAGTGAATTTTGGGACCTTTCAATGGATGCCGATTAAAAAGATATTCGTAAATTAACACCGGCAAGGCGTGTAGATCTGTAAATGAACAGGGATGTTGGCGCTTCGGGTCATTAAGAGGCAGGTGAATGGTTGACAAGACTTCAGGCGCAACATATCCCGGGGTCCCCAGGACATCCGGCGGAAATAACTGGGGCACTACCAGGGAGTCGATGTCAATGACCACACACTGGCCGGTGGTGGGGTCAACCAGGACGTTATTACAGGATAAGTCAGAGTGGGCTAGGCCGGCCTGATGCATCCTGCGCACCGCCCGGGCCATTAAGATACATAAAGAAAAAAAATTCATCCAGGTTCCCAATTCCTGGGGAGCCATTTGGGCCAGATAACCGCGCACCTTACCTTGAAACCACTTACCGTTCTTTTCCTGGCCGGACCACGGACCGCTGGCAAAAAAATAATTATTAGGATAAGTAGGGGCAACGATGCCGATCTCCGGTTTGACTACAATCCCCGTAGGCCAGCAGAAGAGTTTCTTAAAATATTCCGCGGTCGTAGCGGTTACTCCCCTTGCACCCCCCTGGGCTTCCGGCAGGGTGGGGTTATACTTGGTGAGGATATTTTCCAGGCGCAACATCCGGTTGGGATCGCGCCCGGCGGACTGATCCTTGAAGAACTGAACTACATAGGAACGGTCCGGACTGAAATAGGTCCTCTTCATCCCGCCTTCGGGAGGATCGGGCTTGAACACGAATTCTACGTTTCGCCCATCTCTCAAGGCTGCTTTGACCACTGCGCTCATACCAGAATCTCCCGAGAGAGGATCACGAGAGTGCGGTCATCGGCCGAACCTCTTACCTGGTAGGAATCAAGCCATGATTGCAGTCGGGCGGCAGGAAGGACATTCTCATCCGGCAATACTCCCAGGGCAGCGGCCCAAAGCAGCTCCGGAGAGTTCATTAACTCAGGCAGCGGGATTCCCAATTGTTCCGCTAGCAAACCCACGGTTCGGATAGGCATTTGCTCAATTCCCGTAGGGGTAACGACATTGGCCAGGTAGTGAAACTGAGCCTTTTCTATCTCCTCCAGTTTGGCGAGCTTGGTTTTCTTGAGGGCCGCGACTGCACTCTCTACTGTTACTCCCTTGAGTTCCAACACCCCATTGATTATTAGGTCGCCCCACAGGTTCAGCATGCCAGGATCATTGGGGAAGTAATCATCCGCCACTCCATCGCTCATTACAAGCAAGGCTCGCATGGGACTAAAGAACCCAAAGGTTTTGCTCATTAAGTTGAAGCGTTCCAATTTGTTTTTGGACGTTAGAAAATCAGTCTGACCAGCATATTCCCCAGTGTCAGGCACTCCCAGTAAGCGGAGGTTACATTTGTTATCCACCGCTGCTAACATCCCGTCTCCCACCTGGCAGGTAAGGATAAAGCTGTAATTCATATTTTTATATTTTACTAAACTATGCGCAGCTAATAATAAAGTTGCAGAAAGATCGTTGACATTGAGCTCCTGGTTTTCTCCCAAAATCTTCTGGTGGGCTTCACTTTCTTTTCGTTCCTCTGCGGCCTGCTCCACAGCCTGATATGCCTTATGCATGGCTTGATGCAGAGCCTGTTGGACAAATTCAAGGTCTGCTTCATCAAAGGAATAATCCGTGGAATCTCTCCTAAAGGTCTCACCATCCCAAATTTTTCGTTCTTTGATCCGATGATTATTCAGCTGTTCAGCCAAATAATTCATTGCCGCCCGGCAAGATGCTTTTGCGCCAACCCGAGAAAATTTTTTTGAGCCTGCTCCATCAGATACGGCGATTATAGTCCAGTCTCCGCTAACGCTGCATTCAAACCAGTCGTCACAGTTGGTGCCCCCATGTTTATGACTTTTCCCACGCACCCTTGCGCCAATAAGTTTCAACTCACCCGGAACCTCCAGGAAGGTATGATAATGCTCTTCGTGTTTGTCAGGGCCCTCAGGAACTGGTAGGTACTGCCATTGGCCTAAGACGGGACGAGAAATTTCCTCTTTCGGCACCACGATTCCCTCGATGGTTGCGGGTGGCATAGCTGCTTCCATCTCGGGAGATGTGACCACGGTTGGTGTACTACCCGACAAAGTAGCTTTTGGATAGGTTTGACGTGGAATAGACTGAGGAGGGTTCAAGAAGAAATCTGAAATAGGGGACTCCAATGCGTTAAAAGGAACATCTTCAGGAGTAATGGTATAAGTTGGCAGTTTTTTTCCAGGGAGCGCTGGCTTAGAGGTTTTATCCATTTCTTTCTCCTTCTGAGAAATGATAAGGGTCTGTTCCCCAGCCTTTCTACCTTCCGATGTCAACGGCGTAGTAGCCATAACCGTTTTAGCTTTAAGAATCTCATCTGGGTGATGGTCAGGGGTACCAGCCTCAGTGTCAATGGATTCGTCAAATAAAACGGAATAAATCTTATGGGTTAGATAAGAAGTCTCAGCTTCATGTTTCGTGTGTATAAGTTTTCCTTGTGACTCCCAAAGCATTTTGACAACAGAAAATTCATAAATCTCTTGGTCGAAATAATTTTCCAAATCCATTTTATATCTTAAATATTGTTCGAGCATCTCAGCTATAGAAGTTGCAATTTTACTTGCCTTTTCCTGGAAATCCGGGAATTTAATAAGCTTAGCCCAATTCTCCCGCAAAGTTTTTTCGTCCTCTGTTTTCTCAAGAAGGCCAAGTTTCCATTTAACTATATTAATAATCTGTTGTCTTTTTTCTGTTATCGGTTCTCTAAATACGTTCATAATAGCACCTTATACCATTGATTTTCGGTATTAATTAAACACAGGAGGTTGATAACATTATATGCTATGGATAACAAGCTCTCATTATATTTTACTCAGAACTCAAAAGCAGCCTGTTGTCAAAAATCTCACATTTGGGACAAAAACATCTTTTCCTGGATATTTTTCTCCTTTTGTGGCCGATGGCAACAGGCTGCTCCACCTCTTATTAGCAGGCTGTTGAAAAACCATTGCATTAAGCTACGTCGTCCTCTTTGAAGACGATTCGGTACCCTTATGGCGGACAAATTCTCAAAAAATCTGGAC
>QZIZ01000086.1 GCA_003599195.1 Deltaproteobacteria bacterium
CTGATCACGCCCGTGGCCTTGGAAAAGGAACTGCGCTTCGCCATCCGGGAAGGCGGCCGCACCGTCGGCGCCGGAGTGGTGAGCGAGATTGTGGAATAGGACTGATAAATGATCACACCCAAGATTCGCATCAGGTTGCGATCTTACGACCACAAGCTGCTGGATAAATCGGTGGTGGAGATCGTGGAGACCGCACGCAGCACCGGGGCCAGGGTGGCCGGGCCGATACCGCTGCCCACGGAAATCAACAAGTACTGTGTGCTGCGTTCGCCGCACATCGACAAGAAGTCCCGGGAACAGTTCGAGATTCGCACCTATAAGCGGCTTATGGATATCCTGGAGCCCACCCAACAGACCATGGACGCCATCAGCAAGCTGGACTTGGCCGCCGGGGTGGACGTGGAAATTAAAGTATAGGAGTTCAAAATGCCTGGCGGCATTATCGGGAAAAAATTGGGCATGACCCGCATCTTCGACCCGGAAGGGCTCTCGGTGGCGGTGACGGTGATCGAAGCCGGCCCCTGCTTTGTAGCCCAGGTGAAGAGCGCGGCTAAGGACGGCTACGAAGCCTTGCAGTTGGGCTTCGAACGCCGCTCCCTGGGCAAGGTCAACAAGCCCCTGAAAGGTCATTTCGAGAAGCACGGTTCCAAGAGCGCGTTCCGCTACCTCCGGGAGTTCCGGTTGGATGGTCCCGGCGAATATGAGGCCGGACAGGAAATCACCCTGGAGCAGTTTGCCATCGGCGACCGGGTAAACGTCATCGGCACCAGCAAAGGTAAGGGTTTTAGCGGCACGATCAAACGCTGGAACTTTCACCGGGGGCCCATGACCCATGGCTCCATGTCCCACCGGGCTCCGGGGTCCATCGGCGCCAGCGCCTATCCCTCCCGGGTCATCAAAGGGAAGAAGATGCCGGGACAGTTGGGTAACGCCCGGATAACCACAAAAAATTTGGAAGTAGTGGATGTGCGTCCGGAAGAGAACCTGCTGCTCATCAAGGGCGCGGTGCCCGGCCCCAGGCAGGGGCTGGTGCTGATCCGGAAGGCCGGGTGAAGCTATGCCGACAGTAGATGTTCTTAATATCAATAAAGAGAAAGTGGGAGAAGTGGAACTCCAGGAGGATATCTTCGGAGTGCCGGTCAGGGGCAGCGTGCTCCATGAAGTGGTGACCTGGCAGCGGGCCTGCCGCCGCGCAGGCACCGCGTCCACCAAAAGCCGGGGTGAAGTCCGGGGCGGCGGCAAAAAACCCTGGCGGCAGAAAGGCACCGGCCGGGCCCGGGTGGGCAGCAACCGCTCCCCCATCTGGCGGGGCGGCGGCATCATCTTCGGCCCCAAACCCCGGAGCTACGCCTACACCCTGCCCAAAAAAGTGCGCCGCCTGGCGTTGAAGATGGCCCTGAGCAGCAAGCTCCAGGCCGGGCAACTGCTGGTGCTGGACGAATACCCCCACACCGCTCCCAAGACCAAGGATTTTGTCCAGGTGCTGCGCAACCTGGAAGTGGCCAAGGCCCTGATCATCGCGCCTGAGGCCAACCAGGCCCTGGAGCTGTCGGCCCGGAACGTGCCTCATGTCCAGGTGATGCTGCCCGCGGGACTGAACGTCTATGACATCCTCAAATACGAGCATCTGGTGGTGCTCAAACCGTCCCTGGCGCAGGTCGAAGCGAGGTTGGGAGCATGAAGGCGTATCATAACCTGATCAAAGGCTCCATCATCACGGAAAAGACCCACATGCTCAAAGAGGCGGGCAACAAGGTGACCTTCCGGGTGGCGGTGAAGGCCAACAAAATCGAGATCCGCAAGGCCGTGGAAGAGCTCTTCAAAGTCAAGGTCCTGGCGGTGAACACCATGCAGATGCAGGGTAAAACGAAGCGCCTGGGCAAGCACGAAGGGACGCGGCCGTCTTGGAAGAAGGCCATCGTCACTTTGGCGCCGGGAGAGAAGATCGCCGGCTTCGAGGGCATGTAAGGAAAATAAAAATGGCACTCATATCCAGAAAACCGACTTCTCCCGGGCGGCGGTTCCAGACGGCTTCGGATTTTGCCGAGATCACCCGCAGCGAACCGGAGAAGAGTCTGGTCAGGCCCCTGAAAAAATCGGGGGGACGGAACAGCTACGGCCGGGTCACCACCCGGCATCGGGGCGGGGGGCACAAGCGGCGCTACCGGATCATCGATTTCAAGCGCAACAAGCTGGAAGTGCCGGCCAAGGTGGCCTCCATCGAATATGACCCCAACCGCACGGTGCGCATCGCCCTGCTCCATTACCTGGACGGGGAGAAGCGCTACATCCTGGCTCCCCAGGAACTGCAAGTGGGGGACACGGTGGTCTCCTCCGCGGAAGCCGATATCAAGCCGGGGAATTCCCTGCCGCTCAAAAATATCCCGGCCGGCACCATGGTGCACAACGTGGAGCTCAAACCCGGGAAGGGCGGGCAGATGGCCCGGGCTGCGGGCGCGGCCGCGCAGTTGATGGCCAAGGAAGGCAAGCAGGCCCATCTGAAGCTGCCTTCGGGCGAGGTGCGGGTGGTCCCCCTGGACTGCCGGGCCACCATCGGCCAGTTGGGGAACGTGCTCCAGGAGAACATCTCCCTGGGCAAGGCGGGACGCCGCCGCTGGCTGGGCAAACGTCCCCACGTGCGGGGCGTGGCCATGAACCCGGTGGACCATCCCATGGGCGGCGGCGAAGGCAAAAGCTCCGGCGGCCGCCATCCGGTGACCCCCTGGGGCGTGCCCACCAAGGGCTTTAAGACCAGGAAACCGAAGGACAGCGACCGCTATATCATCAAACACCGGTCGAAGAAATAGAGGGAGAAACCGTGGCCCGTTCACTGAAAAAGGGACCTTACGTGCAGGACAGCCTCCAGGCCAAGGTGCTCATGGCCAAGGAGGCCCAGGACCGCCGGGTGATCAAGACCTGGTCCCGGCGCTCCACCATCACCCCGGACTTTATCGGCATCACCCTGGCGGTCCATAACGGCAAGAAATTCATCCCGGTCTATGTCACCGAAAACATGGTGGGGCATAAGTTGGGAGAATTCGCGCCCACCCGCCATTTCGGGGGCCACGCCGGGGACCGCAAGACGAAAGTGGGTAAGAAATAATGGAGATCAAGGCTCGCGCCCGGTTTATCCGCATCTCTCCGTTTAAGGTGCGGCTGGTGGCCCGGGAGATATCCGGCAAAATGGCGGATGAAGCCCTGGCCGTGCTCCGGTTCCTGCCCCAACGGGGGGCCCGGGTGTTGCGCAAAGTGCTGGAGGCCGCGGTGGCCAACGCCGAACAGCGGTCCCAGGTGGACGTGGACACCCTGTTCATTAAAGGCATCCAGGTGGACGGCGGCCCGGTACTCAAGCGTTTCATGCCCCGGGCCATGGGCCGGGTCAACCGGATTCTGAAACGGAGCAGCCATATAACCGTAGTCCTGGACGAAAAGGCCGGGAAAAGAAAGTGATCAGTGGTCGGTAAGTCCTTAACCATTTTAGTTTTTCATTTTGGCTTTAGCTCATATTTATGAGAGCAAACGATTTTCTGCAAAAGTTTTTGGTGATGGTCGGCAGTCCGTGGCCCTTACCAAGCAAGAGACGCATTTCTTAATGTAATTACTGGCCACTGGCTACTGACCACTGGCCACTAATTACCGGCCACTGGCCACTGGCCACTGGCAACTGATTGAAGGAGGCAGCTTGGGCCAGAAAGTACATCCCATCGGTTTCCGCCTGGGGATTTATCGCAAATGGGATTCCATTTGGTTTGCCAGGAAAGATTACCCGGCCCTGGTCCTGGAGGACCGCAGGATCCGGGAGTTTATCCGGGATGACCGGGAACTTAAAGGGTCGGGCATCGCCGGGCTGGATATCAAGCGCGCGGCCAACAAGGTGACCATCAAGATCCACACCTCCCGGCCGGGCATGGTCATCGGCCAGAAGGGCAAAAAGATCGAGGATCTGCGGCGCCGCCTGCAAAAGGTGGTGGGCCGGGAACTGGTCATCGATGTCCAGGAAGTGCGCAAACCGGAGATCAACGCCCAGTTGGTGGCGGAAAACATCGCCCAGCAACTGGAGCGCCGGGTCTCTTTCCGCCGGGCCATGAAGAAGTCGGTGGGCCAGGCCCTGAAGTTCGGGGCCAAGGGTATCAAGATCCGCTGCAAGGGCCGCCTGGCCGGCGCCGAAATCGCCCGGCAGGAATGGTACCGGGAGGGCAGGGTGCCCCTGCATACCTTGCGGGCCTTCATCGACTATGGATTCGCGGAAGCCCGCACCACCTACGGGGTGATCGGGGTGAAGACCTGGATCTTCCACGGCGAGGTTTTGAGCGCGGAAGAGCGGATGGGGTTTTAAAGAGTCGGGCGAGAGTCCGGGAAGTTTGCTCTCTCCTGATTTTCATAAAGAATAGGGCAGGATTAAGGAACACAAAATGCTTGCACCGAAACGAGTTAAACACCGCAAGGTGATGAAAGGCCGCCGCCGGGGCAAGGCCTCCCGGGGGAACTTTATAGCCTTCGGCGACTACGGCCTCCAGGCTCAGGCCTGCGGCTGGATCACCGCCCAGCAGATCGAAGCGGCCCGGATCGCCATCACCCGGCACGTGAAAAGGGGCGGCAAGGTCTGGATCCGGGTTTTCCCGGATAAGCCCTTCACCAAGAAGCCCGCGGAAACCCGCATGGGCAAAGGCAAAGGCAGCCCCGAGGGCTGGGTGGCGGTAGTTAGGCCGGGACTCATCCTCTACGAGATGGCTGGGGTGGACCGGGAAACGGCCAAAGAGGCCCTGCGCCTGGCCGGGCACAAGCTGCCGTTGGCCGTGAAGTTCGTGGAGCGGGCCGCGGCCGACATCAAGCCGTTGTCCGAGTCCAGGTGGGCCAAAGAAGTGATGCCCGAGCCGGAGCCGGCCGCGACGGCTGAGGCCGGGGACGCGGAGGCCACGTCATGAAAGCTGCCGATTTGCGGGACCTGACGTTGGAGGAACTGGGGGCCAAGCTGAAGGAGGTCTCCGAGGAACTCTTCAATCTGAACTTTCAGCACAGCAGCCAGCAGTTGGACAACACCGCCCGGTTGGGGCAGGCCAGGAAGGACCTGGCCCGGCTGCAAACGGTGCTCCGGGAGAAGACCGGGGAGAAGCAGTAGGCAGTGGTAAGTGGCTAGTAGTAATCAGTGGTCAGTGATCAGTTAAAACTTACTTAAAACTGACTACTAAAAACTAAAAACCAAAAACTAAAAACCGAAGACCGAAGGCCGGAAACACGGAAAACGGAAAACGGAAAACGGAAAACGGAATATGGAGACAAAGCGGGGCGTGCGCAAGACCAGGATCGGGGTGGTGGTCAGCGATAAGATGGACAAGACCGTGGTGGTGGAAGTGAAGCGTCTGGTTCCCCATCCCCTTTATCATAAGATCGTGCGCCGGCGGGTGAAAATCAAGGCCCACGACGCGGCCAACTCCTGCCAGGTGGGGGACAAGGTGCTCATCGAAGAGACCCGTCCTTTAAGCAGGGATAAGAACTGGCGCGTGAAGCAGATCCTGGAGAAGGCCCAGTAAGTTCGCGAGCGCCCGAGGAAGATAATCATGATCCAGGTTCATACCAATCTAACGGTGGCGGACAATTCCGGAGCGAAAAGGGTCAACTGCATCCGGGTCCTGGGGGGCACCAGAAGGCGCTACGCCCGGGTGGGGGATATCATCGTGGTCTCCGTGAAAGAGGCCCTGCCCCATTCCAAGGTGAAAAAGGGAGACGTGATGCGCGCGGTGGTGGTGCGCACGGTGAAAGAGACTCCCCGGCCCGACGGCTCCTATATCAAATTCGACGACAACTCGGCGGTGCTTATTAATCCCCAGGGCGATCCCATCGGCACCCGCATCTTCGGGCCGGTGGCCCGGGAACTTAGGGCCAAGAGGTTCATGAAGATCATCTCCCTGGCCCCGGAGGTGCTGTAATGCCCAGGGCAGCGAAACCGAAGCCGGAGCCCGTGCGCATCCGCCTGAAAAAGAACGACCTGGTGGAAGTGATCAGCGGCAAGGAAGAGGGCAAGACCGGGAAGGTCATGAAAGTCCTCCGGGAGAAGAACCAGGTGTTGGTGGAAAAGGTGAACATGATCAAGCGCCATACCCGGCCCAGCCCCACCACCGGCCAGGGGGGTATCGTGGAGAAAGAGGCGGCGCTTAATGTCTCCAAGGTGATGCTCATCTGTCCCAAATGCGCCACCGCCACCCGTTTCCGCCTGACGGTAACCGCGGAAGGAAAAAAAGCCCGCGTCTGCATGAAGTGTAAGGAACTGATAGATGGCTGAACAGGAAAAACCCAAAAAAGATAAAGCCAAGGCCGAGGCTAAGGCCAAGGGCAAGGGCAAGGCCGCAGCCGAAGCCAAGGTGGAAACCGAAGCCAAGGGCAAGGCGAAGGCCGCGGCCAAACCCGAAAAGATTCCGGCCCGCCTCCAGGAATATTACCGGCAGGAATGCGTGCCCAAGATGATGCAGGAGTTCAAGTACCGCAGTTCCATGCAGGTGCCCCGGCTCCAAAAGATCGTCATCAACATGGGCCTGGGAGAAGCGATCCAGAACATCAAGCTGCTGGAGTCCGGGGCCCAGGAATTGGCCGCCATCACCGGCCAGAAAGCGGTGGTGACCCGGGCCCGGCGCTCCATCGCCGCATTCAAGCTCCGGGAAGGCATGCCCATCGGCTGCATGGTGACTTTGCGCCGGGACCGCATGTACCACTTTCTGGACAAGCTGGTGAACATCGTGCTGCCCCGGGTGCGGGATTTCCGGGGGGTGTCGGATAAGGCCTTTGACGGCCGGGGCAATTACACCCTGGGCATCAAGGAGCAGATCATCTTCCCGGAGATCGACTACGACAAGATCGACAAGGTCAAGGGCATGAATATCAGTATCATCACTTCCGCCCGCACCGATGAAGAGGGGAAATACCTGTTGAAATTAATGGGCTTACCTTTCCGGAGATAAAGCATGGCCAAAAAATCGTTAATTGCCAAGGCGAAGCGCACCCCCAAGTTTCCGGTGCAGAAATATAACCGCTGTCCGGTATGCGGTCGGCCCCGGGCCTTTTTGCGGCGGTTCGGCATCTGCCGCATCTGCTTCCGCAGCATGGCCCTGAAGGGGGAAATCCCCGGGGTTATCAAATCCAGTTGGTAGAACCGAGGGCATAAAGAATGAGCATGACCGACCCCATAGCCGACATGTTGACCCGGATTCGCAACGCCGGCCACGCCCGGTTCGATAAGGTGGACATCCCGGCTTCCCGCATGAAGATCAGCCTGGCCCGCATCTTCAAAGATGAGGGCTTTATCAAGAATTACAAGGTGATCAAAGACAACCGCCAGGGCATCCTGAGGGTGTACCTGAAGTACGCTGAACATCAACAACCGCTCATCCAGGGGATTCAAAGGGTCAGCAAGCCGGGGCGCCGGGTCTATGCCGGCTCCGAGGAGCTGCCCAAGGTCCAGGGCGGTTTGGGGGTGGCGGTGATCTCCACCTCCAAAGGCGTGGTCACCGACCGCCAGGCCCGGAAGCTCCAGGTGGGCGGCGAAGTGCTCTGCGAGATCTGGTAAGGGTTAAGACTATGAGCCGCATCGGCAAGAAACCTATTCCTTTGCCCCAAGGGGTGAAGGTACAAGTGGCGGAAGGGAAGGTGATGGTCACCGGTCCCCAGGGGAAACTGGACCAGGTGATGCCTCCCAGAGTGGACTTGGAGATCGGCAAGACCGAAATCCTGGTCAAGCCCCAGGATGATTCCCGGCTGACCCGTTCCTACTGGGGCCTGGCCCGGACTCTGGTGGCCAACATGGTCACCGGTACGTCCCAGGGCTTCACCCGGGTGCTGGAACTGGCAGGAACCGGCTATAAGGTGGAGGCCAAGGGCAATACCCTGGTCTTCAGCGTGGGCTACTCCAAGCCGGTGGAATTCCCATTGCCCAAGGGCATCAGCGCCCAGGTGGAGAAGGCCAACAAGATCGAACTCAAGGGGTTCGACAAGGAAGAACTGGGACAGACCGTGGCCGTGATTCGGGCCATCAGGCCGCCGGACGCTTACAAAGGCAAGGGCATCAAAAACCTGGGCGAAGTGCTGCGGCGCAAAGTGGGCAAGGCCGGCGGGCGCTAAAGGAGAACGACATGAATCGCAGAATGACCGCACGCCTCAGCCGCAAACGGCGCATCCGCAAAAAAATCGGCGGCACCGGGGAACGCCCCCGGTTGTCCGTATTCCGGAGCGCCCGGCATATCTATGCCCAGATTGTAGACGATCTCCAGGGGCATACCCTGGTGGCCGCGTCCACTATGAGCAAGGAAATCCGGGAGAAGCTGGCCGGTTTGAAAAAGAGCGAGACCGCCAAAGAAGTAGGGCGGCTGCTGGCGGCCAAGGCCAAGGAAAAGGGCATTTCCCAGGTGGTGTTCGACCGCAACGGCTTTCTCTATCACGGCCGCATCAAGGCCGTGGCGGACAGTTGCCGGGAGCATGGCCTAGTTTTCTAAAGATTGGTTTCTCGCAGAGACGCAAAGTACGCAAAGTGCGCAAGATATAGTTTTAGGGAGAACCGGTCCTAAGCTGAGCTTGGGAGCCGCTTGGATGATTAAGTATTTTGGCTGAAAGCTGAAAGCTGACAGCTGATAGCTACCCGGAGGTAAGCTTGTTCGAACCAGAGGCGCAGGAAATTCAGTTAACCGACAAGGTGGTGAGCATCAACCGCGTCGCCAAGGTGGTTAAAGGCGGACGCCGCTTCCGCTTCAGCGCCATCGTGGTGGTGGGTGACGGCCAGGGTAAGGTCGGCGCGGGCCTGGGCAAGGCCCACGAGGTGCCGGAGGCCATCCGCAAGGCGGTGGAAAAGGCCAAAAAGGATATGGTGCAGATTCCCATCATCAACAACACCATTCCCTATGAGGTAGTGGGAGAGTTCGGCTCCGGCCGGGTCTTGCTCAAACCTGCCTCGGACGGCACCGGGGTGATCGCGGGCGGGCCCGTGCGCGCGGTGGTGGAAGTGGCGGGGATCAAGAATATCCTCACCAAGTGCCTGGGCTCCCACAATCCCCACAACGCGGTGAAGGCCACCATGGAGGCCCTTTTGCAGTTGGCCAGCCCGGAAGAGGTGGCCACCCGCAGGAACCGGCCTCTGGCGGAGATGGTTGGTTAGGAAGAAGTAAGCAGTAAGCAGTGAGCAGTGAGCAGTTAAGGAAAATCTTTTTTAACTGCTCACTGCTGACTGCTCACTGCTCACTTAATAAGGATAAGTTATGATTCTCGAAATAACTCTGATCAAAAGCCCCATCGGCCGGCCGCCGGCGCATCGGCAGACGGTGAAGACCCTGGGGTTGACCCGGCTGAACAAGACGGTGCGCCATAAAGAGACGCCGGCCATCGCCGGCATGGTCCGCCAGGTGCGCCATTTGCTGGCGGTGCGGGAAGTCCCGGAAGGAGAATGAGATGCGACTGAGTGAACTGCAACCCTCTCCGGGGTCCAAGCATAGCAAGAAGCGGGTGGGCCGGGGGCCCGGCTCGGGCTGGGGCAAGACTGCGGCCCGGGGCCATAAAGGCCAGAACTCCCGGGCCGGGGGCGGCACCAAACCCGGTTTCGAAGGCGGCCAGATGCCGCTCACCCGGCGGATGCCCAAGCGGGGCTTTAACAATATCTTCCGGAAACCCTGGTCCATCGTTAATGTCCGGGACCTGAACCGCTTCGCTGCGGACACGGTGGTGGATGAGGAAATCCTGAGCCGGGCGGGGCTGGTGAAACCCCAATGCAAGCGGATCAAGCTCCTGGGACAGGGCGAAGTAAAGGTGGCCCTGGTGGTCAAAGTCCAGGCCGTGAGCGCCCAGGCCAAGGCGCGCGTCGAGGCCGCGGGCGGCCGGGTGGAGGTCCAGTAAGTGGCCGGTTTCGCCAACATCGCCAAGATCCCGGAGCTGAAGAAGCGGATTCTCTTTACGCTCCTGATGCTGGCGGTTTACCGCCTGGGGTGCCACATTCCCACTCCGGGCATCGACCCCGACGCCTTGATGGCCTTTTTCGCCCGGCAGCGGGGCACGATTTTCGGCCTCTTCGACATGTTCTCCGGGGGCGCGCTGGAACGCATGAGCGTCTTTGCCCTGGGGATTATGCCGTATATCAGCGCGGCCATTATCATCGAATTACTGAAGGTGGTTATCCCCAGTCTGGAGCGCCTCTATAAAGAAGGGGAGGCCGGCACCAAGAAGATCAAGCAGTACACCCGCTACGGCACGGTGCTCATTGCCATCGTTCAGGGCATTGGCATCAGTATCGGCCTGGAAGGCATGAGCGGCGAAACCGGCGGCATGGCGGTGGTGCTCAACCCGGGGTGGAGCTTCCGGCTGATGACGATACTCACGTTGACGACGGGTACCGCGTTCATCATGTGGCTGGGGGAGATGATCACCGAGCGGGGCATCGGCAACGGTATTTCGCTCATCATCTTCGCCGGCATCGTGGCCCGGCTGCCTTCCGCCATCATCAAGACCTTCGAGTTGATGGGCGCCGGGGAAATCTATCCCATCATGATGCTGATCATCTGTGCGGTGATGGTCGGGGTGGTGGGTTTCATCGTCTTCGTGGAGCGGGGCCAGCGGCGCATCCAGGTGCAATACGCCAAGCGGCTGGTGGGGCGGCGCATGTACGGGGGACAGTCCACCCATCTGCCCTTGAAGGTGAACACCGCGGGGGTCATTCCTCCCATTTTCGCGTCATCGCTCTTGATGTTTCCGGCCACGGTGGCCAGTTTCGTGGAAAACGAGTGGGTCAAGTGGGGCGCGGAGGCCATTTCTCCGGGGAATTTCTTCCACGATTTCGTCTATGTGGCGCTGATTATCTTTTTCTGCTATTTCTACACCGCGGTGACCTTCAACCCCGTGGATGTGGCTGATAATTTGAAGAAATGGGGCGGGTTTATTCCGGGGCTGCGCCCGGGCAAACCCACGGCCGAATATATCGACCGCATCCTCACCCGCATCACCCTGGGAGGGGCCATTTACGTATCCGCGGTGTGCGTGCTGCCTTCCATCCTCATCCAGAAGTTCAACGTGCCTTTCTACTTCGGCGGCACGGCGCTCCTGATCGTGGTGGGGGTAGCCATGGATACGATGGCCCAGATCGAATCGCATATGCTCACCCGCCATTACGAGGGGTTCATGAAAAAGCGTTTGGTAGGCCGGGGACGGCGCTGATCTTGATAAGGAGGAAGCTATGAATCTGATCCTGTTGGGTGGCCCGGGAGCGGGCAAAGGCACGCAAGCCAAGAAGCTGATCGAAAAATACCAGGTTCCCCAGATTTCCACCGGGGATATCCTCCGCGCCGCGGTGAAGGAAGGCACGGAGATGGGCCGCAAGGCCAAGGAATTCATGGATGCCGGCAAACTGGTGCCGGATGAAGTGGTTATCGGCATTATCAAAGACCGGCTGGCGCAAGCCGACTGCAAGAAAGGCTTCATCCTGGACGGCTTTCCCCGCACGGTGCCCCAGGCCGAAGCCCTGGGCAAAGTTCTGCAAGGCCTGAGTACCGGCATCGACCACGTGATCTCCATCGACGTGGACGAAGAGGCCCTGGTGACCCGCCTCACCGGCCGGCGCACCTGCAAGAACGCGGCCTGCGGCCAGATGTTTCATATCAAGTTCACCCCGCCGAAAAAGGAAGGGACCTGCGATAAGTGCGGCGGCGAGCTGTACCAGCGGGATGACGACAACGAAGCCACGGTGCGCAACCGCCTGACCACTTACAACCAGGCCACCGCGCCCCTGATCGATTTCTACACCAAGCAGGGGCTGGTGCGGCCCATCGCCGGGGTAGGCAGCATCGACGACATCTTCAACAAGATTTGCACTATTTTGAGCCATCCCCGCTCCGCCCCCATCAGCGGCTGCGATAAGTGCTCATAATGTTAATGGAGAAATAGCGAAAGGCAAACGCCGATTCATGATTCTCCTGAAATCTCCCCAGGAAATCGCCAAGATGGAGAAGGCCAACCGCATCGTGGCCGAGATCCTGGAGGAAATGAAAGAACGGGTCCGGCCCGGGGTAGAAACCCGGGAACTGGATGAAGTCGCGGAGGAAGGCTGCAGGCGGCATAAGGTGGAGCCGGCCTTTAAAGGGTACCGGGGCTACCCCGCATCGGTCTGCATCTCCGTGAACGAAGAAGTGGTCCACGGCATACCGGGTCCCCGCCGTCTCAAGGACGGGGACCTGGTGAGCCTGGACTTCGGGGTGCGCTACGACGGGTATTACGGCGATTCGGCCCTTACCCTGGCGGTGGGGCAGGTGGCGCCTGCGGCCCGGAAGCTGATGGAGGCCACCCGGGAGTCCCTGGACGCGGCCATCGCCCAGGTAAAGGTGGGGGCCCGGCTGAGCGATATCTCCCACGCGGTGCAAACCGTGGTGGAAGCCCAAGGTTTTGCGGTGATCCGGGAGTTCGTGGGGCACGGCATCGGCCGGTCTCTGCATGAAGACCCCCAGATCCCGAACTTCGGCCCTCCGGGGCGGGGACCGGTGCTGCAGGCGGGGATGACCCTAGCCATTGAGCCCATGACCTCCAGCGGTTCCTGGCGGGTGCGGGTGCTGGCCGACGGCTGGACCGCGGTCACCCAGGACGGCAGCCTGGCCGCCCATTTTGAGCATACGGTGGCTCTGACGGAAAAAGGGGTGTTGGTGCTGAGCCGCCTTTAAGACCGTTTCCGTTTTGCGTTTGCCGTTTTCCGTAAAAAGACTTTTTTTGACGGAAAACGGCAAACGGAAAACGGCAAACGATAAAAAAAGGGATTGCTTGTTTTCGGCCAGGTATTAAGTTAGAATAAATGATTGAAATAACTATAAAGACGCGATAGATGCCCAAAGAAGACGCCATCGAAGTGGAAGGAGTGGTAATAGAGCCGCTCCCCAATGCCATGTTCCGGGTGGAACTGGCCAACGGACATCGGGTGCTGGCGCATATTTCCGGAAAGATGCGCATGCATTATATTAAGATCCTCCCCGGCGACAAGGTGATCGTGGAATTGTCGCCCTATGACTTGAGCCGGGGACGGATCGTCTATCGGGTCAGATAGGATAAGACCATGAAAGTAAGGCCTTCGGTAAAACGGATTTGCGCCAAGTGCAAGATCATCCGCCGCAAAAGGGTGGTGCGGGTAATCTGCGAGAATCCCAAACATAAGCAGCGTCAGGGCTAAAGGGAGGTAGGGAGTTGGCCAGAATCGCGGGCATCGATTTGCCCCGTAATAAAAGGATCGAGATCGCGCTCACTTATATTTTCGGTATCGGGCGCACCACCGCCACCCGGGTCCTGAAGGAAGCGGGAGTGGACGGCGGCGTGAAGACCGGGGATTTGAACGACGGCGAGATCACTCGCATCCGCCAGGTGATTGACTCCACCCTGAAGGTGGAAGGCGACCTGCGGCGGGAAGTCTCCATGAATATCAAGCGCCTCATGGACCTGGGGTGCTATCGGGGTCTTAGGCACCGGCGCAGCCTGCCGGTCCGGGGCCAGCGCACCCATACCAACGCCCGCACCCGGAAAGGGCCGCGACGCAGTGTGGTGGGTAAAAGGAAGAAGGCTTAAGGAGGAGTGATGGCCCGAGCACCGTCACGCGCCAAGAAGAAAAAGGAACGGAAGAATATTCCCGTGGGCGTGGCCCATATCAAGGCCACTTTCAACAACACCCTGGTAACCATTACCGACCCGGGGGGCAACGTGGTTTCCTGGTCCTCCGCGGGCGTACAGGGCTTTAAGGGTTCCCGGAAGGGCACTCCCTTCGCGGCCCAGCTGGCGGCCCAGGACGCGGCCAAAAAGGCCGTGGAGAACGGCATGCGCAGCGTGGACGTCTTCGTGAAGGGCCCCGGCGCCGGCCGGGAAGCGGCCCTCAGGGCGCTGCAGGCCGCGGGTCTGAGCGTCAACTTGATCCGGGACGTCAGCCCTATTCCCCACAATGGTTGCCGTCCGCCTAAACGGCGCCGGGTGTAACGCTTAAAGGAGAAGGAAATTGGCCAGATATCTGGGACCCAGCTGCCGGCTGTGCCGCCGGGAAGGTTTACAGCTCTACCTCAAGGGAGACCGCTGTTATACGGACAAATGCGCCATTGAACGGCGCCATTACCCGCCGGGGCAGCACGGCCAGCGGCGGGGCAAGTTGTCCGATTACGGCATGCAGCTCCGGGAAAAGCAGAAGGTTAAACGTATTTACGGCGTATTGGAAAAGCAGTTCAGGGGTTATTTTGAGAAGGCCGAAAGGCAGAAAGGGGTTACCGGCACCAACCTACTAGTGCTGTTGGAGCGGCGGCTGGACAATGTCGTTTACCGCTTGGGTTTTGCCAATTCCCGGGCCCAGGCGCGGTTGATGGTGCGCCACGGCCTGGTAACGGTAAACGGCGGCAAGGTGAGTATTTCCTCTTATTTGGTGAAGAAAGGGGATGTCATCCAGGTGGCCGAGAAGAGCCGTAAAAAGCCCTTGATTCTGGACGCCCTGGAAGCCGTGGCCCGCCGCGGCCTCCCCGCCTGGGTGGATCTCACCAAAGAAGAGGCCCTGGGCAGGGTCATCATGCTGCCCACCCGGGAGGACATCACCATGCCCATCCAAGAACATCTCATTGTGGAACTTTATTCCAAGTAGAATCATGATCCTTGGGCCCGGCAGCTCATTTATTGGGCTGATGCTATGCCGGAGAGTGACGCCGTTTCGGGAGGCCATCGGCCACCGGCCAGCAAAATTTATTCAGTATTATTTTCTGAGGAGCCATGATCCACAAGAATTGGACCGAGATTATCAAGCCCAAAAGGCTGGAAGTGGATGCAGAAACCCATGACCGGTTTTATGGGAAATTTTCCTGCGAGCCCCTGGAAAGGGGCTTTGGCACCACCCTGGGGAACGCCCTGCGACGGGTCCTGCTTTCCTCCTTGCGTGGTGCGGCCATTACCGCGGTGCGCATCAAGGACGTTTATCACGAATTTTCTGCGCTCCCTGGGGTCTTGGAGGATGTAACCGAAATCCTTCTGAACCTGAAGCAGGTGCGTTTGAAAATGCTCACCGACGGGGCCAAGACCCTGCGTCTGGAGGCCCGGGGCAAAGGAGAAGTAAAGGCCGGAGACATCGCCACCGACGGTTCCGTGGAGATTCTTAATCCCGAGCACCATATCGCCAACCTCTCCGCGGACGGTGAACTCGTCTTGGAGATGACCGTCAAAACCGGTAAGGGATACGTTCCCGGTGAGGCCCACAAGGAAGAGGACCAGCCCGTGGGCTATATCCCCCTGGACGCCAGCTTTTCCCCCATCCGCAAGGTGAATTACGTGGTGACCCAGGCCCGGGTGGGACAGCGGACGGACTATGACAAGCTCACCCTGGAGGTCTGGACCGATGGCAGCCTGACCCCGGAGAACGCGGTGGCCTACGGGGCCAAGATCCTGAAGGAACAGTTGAACCTGTTCATCAATTTCGAGGAGGAAGCGGAGGGGGTGGAGGAAAGGCCCCTGGAAGAGGTCCCCGCGCTCAACGAAAACCTCTACCGCAGCGTCAACGAACTGGAGCTGTCCGTGCGCGCGGCCAACTGCCTCCGAAACGCCAACATCCGCTTCATCGGGGAATTGGTCCAGAAGACCGAGCAGGAAATGCTGAAGACCAAGAATTTTGGACGCAAGTCCTTAAACGAAATCAAAGAAATCCTCACGGAGATGGGGTTGCACTTAGGGATGAAGCTGGAGAGCTTTATCCCGCCGGAACAGGTGTCCGAGAGGAAGGAAGAGGTTTTGTCATGAGGCATTTAAAGGCCGGGCGGCGTCTGTCCCGGACTACCGAACATCGTCAGGCCATGCTGCGCAACCTGGTAACCTCGCTGTTGGAGCACGAACGGGTGGAAACCACCCGGGCCAAGGCTAAAGAAGTGCGCCGGTGGGCGGAGCAGATCATCTCTCTGGCCAAACGCGGGGATTTGCACGCCCGGCGGCAGTCGCTGGCCCTGGTGCGGTCGAAAAAAGTGGTGGCCAAGCTCTTCGGGGAACTCAGGGAACGCTACCTGGAACGCCCGGGCGGATACACCCGCATCACCCCCCTGGGCCTGCGCCTGGGAGATGGGGCGCCTCTGTCCATTATCGAGATGGTGGGCCGCCCGGAGAAGCTGCCTAAAACCCAGAAAAAGAAAGCCGCTGCCGGTTAACCCGGCCAACCCGGAGGTCGGGTCCGCCGTTCTCGGTTTTCCTTCTCGTTAAAATAAGATTATCGATATGTGATGCAGGGGCACAGCTTGCTGTGCCCTTGCCGTTTTTCTCCCATTTGCCTTCTGCGCCAGGGGAATCGGCCCTGTAATCCCGCTGGGCAGCCCTCGGAGGACCTCTATCGCGAAGCCGAGGATAATCGCGGCCTCGTTAATTTTCGCACATAAATAATATTGGATAACATGTTGAATTTATTAAACAGTATGAAACCTATACTAAATTTCGTAAAAAAAAAATTGACAAGCGTTTAATATTCTATTAAGGTGCATGAAACTCAAATAGGTATTTTTACCTAATCCGGCATAGGCACTTCTACCTAAATCTTCGGTAAAGCAAGCTAAACGGAGTCAGGCGGGCTCATTCAGCACATCGAGCATTGCCGGGCGGGGGACTGGATCAAGGAAGTATAGTTCCCTTCAGGATTGTCCCATAACCAAAGGAGGTTCTGAATGGCGAATCGTATAATCTTAGGCGCGGCATTAACCCTGGCCTTGTTGTTTTCACCCGGGCTGGCCCAAGCAGCTCCCACCAAAAGCGTCAAAAAGAAAAGTTCTCCCTCAAAAACGGCAAAGGCACAAACCAAAAAAAGCAGCAGCACCAAGAAAAAGAAGACCGCGTCCCTGGGCGGCGGTTCGAATTCGAGCAGAAAGTCTCGGAACAGCAGCGAGCGGATCCAGGGCGAAATGGCCGGAATCGGCGTGGAGACCGGCGCCTCCAAACCTGCTCCCAGTGTCTCGGCCTCAGGCGTCCCGGAAACCCCGCCGTTGATGAAAGTAATCCCCCAGCGGGACGGCCGTTTTCTCCTGGAGCCCCTGTCACCCAAGAAATCCAAGAGTCCCCTTTCCGGCTCCTCTTCGCCTCAAAAATCGGTTCCTGAGGTCGCCGCCTCTGACCGCAATTACAATCGCTTTGAGCCCTGGAATTTTTCCGATCTGATACTGACCCAGGCCGGCCATTACCGGCATGCCCCTTATCGCCGGGGAGGATCTCTGGCCACCGGGTCGTCCACCGATTGTTCCGGTTTTGTGCAGTTTATCTATAAAGGGTTTAAGATAGATCTCCCCCGCTCCAGCGCCGAACAGGCCCAGGTGGGCAAGGTCGTGACCCAAAAAATGGATTTTTCCAAGCTGCTGCCCGGAGATCTGCTCTTCTTCCGCCGGGGGGGTCGCCACATCGGCCACGCCGGCATCTATCTGGGGGAAGGGAAGATGATCCACGCTTCCAACCGCCGTTATGGGGTGACCATCACCGACCTGCGCCAACCATACTATGAAGGTACGTTTGTGGTGGCCAAGCGGGTCTTTGAGGTGAAGTACCAGCAGTAGGCCCCAGCCCCAGGCAAAACCAACCCTCGCAGGAGGGGAACTTCAACCTGCATTCGGATTTCCCATTCTGAAGTATCGCGATGGCCTCCATTCCTTCGGGTGGAATAGATAGCACAGCGGTACGCATTTGCCCGGCCTTACGGGCTTGCCGTCCCGCCCGGAGAGATTCATTCCCGATCCATTCCCGGACTGCTTTGCCTCCTTCGCCATTCATTAATTTCCCCTAAATTGTCGATTCTTATAATTACTCGTAATCTCTGCACCCTCTGCGTCTCCGCGGTGGTTCATTTTACCGCACAGACGCAGAGGGCGCAGAGATTAAAGATGTTTAATGACGTATAGCGCTGTATAGAGTATTAAAACCAGGGGCGCGAGGTCCGGAAAGCAGGATTATTCTTGCCTATTCCGGGAAAATTCAGTATTTTTATGGAAGAAATTGCTGCTAAACATTCACCGGAGGTAAGGCTGAAAAAGGTGGCCGGCAGGGGGCAGAGGGAGAGGAAGATGCGGGGGCTTGACCCTGAGGAATGGGAGAGGCGTCTCAGGGTCCGCTACCCCATGCTCCAGTATTTCTCCGATCGTGCCTTCGGGGTGGAGATCGAGACCTTCGGGTTGAAATATTCCATTTCTCCGGGGGACCAGGACATGATCCCCCCTTACAAGATCGCCAGTCGGGCTGCGGACGGGACCTTGCTGCCCCAGGTATTTGAGCGCAGCGGCCTCCACTTGAACGGTTGTTTCCCGGATGAGCCGAAATATTCGGCTTGGGCCTTCGTTCTGGACGAAACCATCAAGGGCGCGGGGGGCAGCGAACTGGTAAGCCCCATTCTCTCGGGCCTCAAGGGCATCGCCCAGGTTTATGACGCGTTGCTGCTGCTCAAGGAATTCCCCGAGATCCAGGTCAACGAAACCTGCGGTTTCCATGTCCACCATGGGGTGGACCCCGAAAGGTTCGGCGAATCCCAACTCTTCCAGTTATTAAGAATAGTCTCCATCTTTGAAGGCTACATTTACCGGTTGCTCCCGGAGGAGCGCCGCCAGGCCGAGGCCTGCCGTCCTCTGGAAATCGACCTTTACGATTGGTACCGGAACGACACCAGGCGCCGCCATCCCGTAGTTCAGAATGTCTGGTATTCCCCGGAGAACCTCAACGATCCTGAGGTCCCCCGCAACCGCAAGATACATCCCACCCGTTATCACGGCCTCAATCTCCATTCCTACTGGTACCGGCAGACTATCGAGTTCCGCTATTTTCCATCCCTGCTGGACGAACCGGAAGAATTGATGCAGTGGATCATCTTCACCCAGTTTCTGATAGAGTGGAGCGAAGGCCGGCGTCCTCAACTGGAATACTTGCCGAAAACGAATAAGTGGATGAATACCCTATACAAAATCTATCAGGGCACCGGGATGCTGTCCCACATCCGGTTTCCGGGAAGTCTCAACCATAGCGCTGGAGAGAAAGACGTATGACCCATTACGGTTTGCAGACCTTGGATTTTATGGAGCGGGTAAAGAAGTTTGAAGCGGAGATGCCGCCGCTATTGCTGGAGATGTCCCGGCTGCTGCAGCGGATGATCGAAGAGATCGAACGGCCGCAACTGGAGGACGTGCAGCGGATGCAGGGGGAGCTGCGGCGGCTGATCGGCGACACCGGGCAGTTGATCGCGCTTTGCGGCAGTGAGGGGAAACTCTGCGGGCAATGCCCCTTCGGCTCTTATCTGCCCACCGGCTTTTCCTTTGCCTCGCCTGAACAGCCCCTTTGCCTGCCCTGGATTGTTCTGACCAACCCCGATGCCCAGAAACAGCCCCAATGATACCGTTTTCCGTTCACCGTTTGCGGTATCTCTTAACGGAAAACTGCATTACGGCTGCCGGGCCGGGGCGCCTTCCAGAAGAGTGCGCAGGGCCTCCAGGGTTTGGGCGGCCTGGTCCGGCAGCAGGTCCCAGAGCACCAGGTACATGGCCCCCATGACCCCGTCGCCCCAGGAGCAGCTGCATTTGACGGTGGGCTCCATCTTGGGGGGGCCCAGGACTTTGGCGATCCCGGCGATGAACTCCCGCCCCCCTGGGGAGGCGGGGATATTCAGGGAAATCTGGTCCGAGTACAGGGTCAAGGTAAATTCCGTCTCCTCCCCTTCACCCTGGGGGCCGGCCGTTAAGGCCCGGCCCTCCACCTGGGACACCCGGCGGCCTTGCTCCCAGTTGTCTAATACTATTTCCATGTTAAATCCGCATCGCCCTTCCAGCCCCGTAATTTCAGGGGCCAGGGGCCAGGGGCCAGAAAAAGAGTGGCCAGTGTCATAGAAAAAGAATCAAAAAACTGATCACTGATCACTTCCTAACCCGCAACCCGCAATTCGTAACACTCACCTCATCTGCTTCAGTTTCGCCGCGAAGCCCGGCAAACCCAGGGCCTCTTCGGTGCGGCCCAGGCCCAGGAGGGCAAAACCTTTGCCCATCAATGCCTCTTCCAGGTTGGGGGCGTATTTCAGGATCTTGTCGAAACACTCCAGGGCTTCGTCATAGTGCTGCAATTCGGTGAGGGTGGCGCCCTTGTAGACCAGGGCTTCGAAGTTGGCGGGGTCCGCCAGCAAGGCCATGTTGTAGCATTCCAGGGACCGCTCCGGCTGGCTGGCGTCTCCCAGGATGCGGGCCGCGTCCAGATAAGGATTGATGCTGTCCTGTTCCTTGGCCTTGCGGGTTTCGAGATAAGCGTTGAGGACGTAAGCGCCGGCGTCGGCAAACGCGGGGTCGCCGTGGCCCGGCAGCAGGAAATCCACCTCATAGGGGAGCAGGCGGCCCAGGGAGGCGATGAGGTCCTTCATATCCCCCAGTTTCTGGTCCGCGTCCGCCAGGTAGTTTTCCATGGGCGGGGAGACGAAAACCATGTCCCCGGAGAAGAGGATGCGGTTATTGTGCTCATACAGGCAGATGTCTCCCGCGGTGTGGCCGGGGGTGGCGATGACCTCCAGGAGGTGGGGGCCGGCCTGGAACTTCTCGCCGCCCCGGAGCTGCACCACTTTATCCATTCGGCCCGCCTTCTCCATGATCTTCATGAAAGGCACGCCCTGGAAATTGATGTAGCCCAGGGTGTTCCGATGGGCCAGGACCTGGGGGTTGCACCAGTCGAAGAGTTCCCCCATGCCCCCCACGTGGTCGAAGTGGCAATGGGTCAGGAAGAGGCGCTCCATCAGGGAGAGGTCGAATTCGTCGCTCAGCTCGTGGAGCAAGCCGTAGTAATTGCCCGCGTCGATCAGGGTGCGGCCTTCGTCCAGGGCGTAGACGTTCGAGCTCATGCCCGATTCCGGGACCCACCAGATGCCTTCTAGTCTGGGATCGTATTCCGTCAGATGGATCATGCTTCCTCCATGGGGATTAACATACCTGGCGTTTTAAATAACCTGGTCTTTGTCTCTGCGCCCTCTGCGTCTCTGCGGTGAGTAAATTTTACCGCAGAGACGCAGAGAGCGCAGAGATTTTTAATTATGGGGTAGCGCCGGGCAGGGGGTGGCCCAGAAGTCCGGCCAGGCGCTTCAGCATTTCCGGGCGCAAATCCGGCATGAACTGGTGCTCTATCAGTTGCAGGGCGCCCTCTTCTTCGTCCTGGCGGCCGCCCACCTGGATGCGGGGGCCTTCCTCCGGCGGCCCCCAGAGCCGGGCAAGATAGGCCAGGAAATTGTCCCCGTCGAAATCCCGGCTCACTTCCAAAGAGAGATAATCCGGCCCCAACACCAGGTAGAAGACCAGGGGATCATGATAAGGCCGGGGGTAGGGGGGGATGATCCGGCCTTCCAGGATGAGGCGCCGGGAGCGGGCCTCCTGGCGCAGGATGTCGAATTTCCAGGCTTCTTCCAACCGGGCGTCCTTAACGGTTTTGCCAGGAATTTTACCCGCTTTCCCGTTTGCTGTCAATCGGTCAGGTATGCGTCTTGCCCCGCAGCCAGGAGAGGGCGTAATCCTGGGCGGCGTGGGCTTCCGGGGCCACCCAGAAGCCGATGTGGGAGCCGCCGCCGATCCGGTACAGTTCGGAGCCGGTAATGGTGGCGTGGGCATACTCTCCGTGCCTGGGGGGTACGTCTTTGTCCGCGGAGCCGTGGATGATAAGAGTGGGGCAACTGACGGGGGCCAGATCCAACTGGGTGATGGCGGCCAGTTGGACCAAATCGTTGTGGACTCCGTCCTGGCGTTCCTGAAAACGTTCGCTCATGGTGACCATGAGGAACTTGAGGAACGCGAACTTGCCCTCGTCCCGGAGAATTTCCTTGGACCTGGCCGCGATTTCGTGGCGGTCCAGGGTGCTTTCGGTTTTAAGGAAGTTTTTGACTACGGATTCCGGGAAGTGGTCCATGAAAAAGCCCATCAGCCAGATGCCGGTTTTGCTTAGAAAGAGCTTCTCCTCCAGGGGGCTGACGTCCGGTTTATAATTCAGGCAGACGGAATCGATTTCCAGGAGGCAGGAGACCTTTTCCGGGTGCCTGGCGGCCAGGAGATAGCTGGAGGGGCCGCCCGCGGACGCGGCGATAACCGGGATTTTGTCGATCTGCAAGGCGTCCAGGAGCGCGGCCAGGGCGTCGGCCTGCTCTTCCGGGGTGCGGCCGGTGTCCAGGGGGGTGCCCAGGTAGCCGGGCCGGGAGGGGGCGATGATTTTGAAGCCGTTCACCCGGAAGAATTCTCCCAACCCCAGACCCTGGTCGCAGCCGCCGGGACCGCCGTGGACCGCGAGGAGCGCGGGGCCCTGCCCGCGTTCGGCGTATTCCACGGGACCGGCCGCGGTCTGGATCACCTGCGCGTGATGGGTCAGACATTCGGCGATTTCTGCGGGCGTGGGGCGGCTTGTTCTGCTCATTTAAACCTCCAATATTTGCTGGTTTGAACCAGCATCTTAACGGCTGGGCCGGGGGATGTCAAACCGGGGGCCGGTTCTTGTGCCGCAACGAGGGTGGCCGGTGCGGATTAAGTCCACTGTTTTCTCGTTTTCTCCCTTGGCACAGCACATTGAAGTAGAGCGAAGTTAGTGAGAATTTTCACTATCCCTGGACAGAAATCTTGACAGGATGCGGGGATGGGCATAAAATTATTAATTCTTATAGTTTTCGTAAAGTCCCCGCCCTGGGGCGGGATCGGTTGGAAGCTGGTTCAAAACCTCCTTTTGGGTCATCCTGAATATATGAATGATCTCAAGCCATTAAAATGCGAGATTCTTCACTGCGCTTCGCTCCGTTCAGAATGACAGATTGATGATTTTTAGGTTTGGAAACTGCTGGTAGTAATATCCCCTCGCTGAGGGGGTGCCGGTTGGTAAAATCCCCTCGCTGCGGCGGGGGTGGGATTCCCCGGGCCTGGGACAGGGCCGGGGAGTCCGCCTGGTTCGTAAAATCCCCTCGCGGGTGCGAGGTTAGTTAAGGTAAGGGAAGAGCGATGAAAATGTATCTGATGACACCTGGTCCCACTCCGGTGGCTCCGGAAACCAATCTGGCCATGGCGCAGCCCATCATTCACCACCGGTCTCCTCTGTTCATGGAGATTTTGGGGGAGGTGCGGGCGGATCTGAAATATCTCTTCGAGACCGAGCAGGAAGTGCTGATCTTCGCGGCGACGGGCACCGGGGCCATGGAAGGGTCGGTGGCCAATACCTTAAGCCCCGGGGACACGGCGCTGGTGGTGGACGGCGGCAAGTTCGGCGAACGCTGGACCGAGCTGTGCAACGTCTACGGCATCAAGCCGGAGAGGTTAGTGGTGCCCTGGGGCAAGGCCGTGGACCCCAAAGACGTGGCGAAGATGCTGGACGCCAACCCGGCCATCAAGGCGGTGTTCGTCCAGGCCAACGAGACCTCCACGGGCGTGTCGCACCCGGTGAAGGAACTGGCGGAAGTGACCAAATCCCGGCCCGGCACCATCCTGGTGGTGGATGCGATCAGCGCGCTGGGGGGATATGCCATTCCCATGGACAAATGGGGCATCGACGTGTTGGTGGCCGGGTCCCAGAAGGCCATGATGCTGCCGCCGGGGCTGGCGTTTGCGGCGCTGAGCCCTAAAGCCTGGGGATTCGTGAAGGACTCGAAATGCCCCAAGTATTATTTCAACTTCTCCAAGGCGCTCAAATCCGCGGAGAAGAACCAGACGCCTTATACTTCGCCGGTGTCCCTGATCCTGGGGCTCAAGGAAGTGCTGGGGAAGATCAAGAAGGTGGGGCTGGACAAGATTTACGCGCACAACGAGCGGTTGTCCAAGGCCTGCAAGGCGGCGATGAAGGCCATGGGCCTGGAGCTGTACTCCAAGGATAATCCTTCCACGGTGTTGACCGCGGTGCTGGCGCCCGCGGGGGTGGACGGCCAGAAGGTGGTGGCGGAGCTTAGGAAGAAAGGCATCTGGATCGCGGGCGGCCAGGCCGAGGCCAAGGGCAAGATCTTCAGGATCGCGCACATGGGCTTCATCGACACGGTGGATCTGCTGGGCACCATCGGCGGCCTGGAAGAGGTGCTCACCACTTTGGGCTATAAGGTGACGCCGGGCGCGGGCCTCAAGGCCGCGCAGGAGGTATTGGCGAAGGAGGCGGCGGTATGAAGGTCCTGATCAGCGATAATCTGCACGAAGCGGGCGTGGCGGTCCTGAAGGCCCAGCCCAATATCGAGGTGGTGAACAAGCCGGGGATGAAACCCGACGAGTTAAAGGAGGCCATCAAGGACGCGGACGCGCTGGTGATCCGCAGCGCCACCAAGGTGACCGCGGAGCTCATCGCGGGCGCGCCGCGGCTCAAGGTGGTGGGCCGGGCGGGCACGGGCCTGGACAACGTGGACATCCCCGCGGCCAGCAAAAACGGCATCGTGGTGATGAACACCCCCGGAGGGAACACCATCACCACCGCGGAGCACGCGCTCTCCCTGATGATGGCCCTGGCCCGGAACGTGGCCCAGGCCGCGGCGTCCATGCGGGACGGCAAATGGGAGAAGAAGAAGTTCCAGGGGACCGAATTGTTCAACAAGACCCTGGGGGTCATCGGGTTGGGGCGCATCGGCTCCATCGTCGCGGACCGGGCCCTGGGGCTGAAGATGCGGGTGCTGGGGTATGACCCCTTCCTCACCCAGGAAGCGGCCGCGGACCTGGGCGTGGAGCTGGTGAAGCTGGACGATCTCCTGGCCCGGGCGGATTTCATCACCCTGCACACCCCGAAGACCAAGGAAACGGCCAAGATCCTGAATAAAAAGGCCTTCAAAAAAATGAAACCCGGGGTGCGCATCATTAACTGCGCCCGGGGCGGGCTGATCGATGAAGAAGCCCTGCTGGAGGCCCTGAAAGAGGGCAAGGTGGCGGGCGCGGCCCTGGATGTCTACGAGACGGAGCCCCCGGCGGAAAACTTCCCCTTGCGGGAGCTGCCCAACGTGATCTGCACCCCGCATTTGGGCGCGTCCACGGAAGAGGCCCAGGCCAACGTGGCGGTGGCGGTGTGCGAGCAGATCGTGGAGCTGCTGCTCTACGGCACCATCAAGAACGCGGTGAACGCGCCTTCGGTGAGCCAGGAGACCATGGCGAAGCTGAAGCCGTACCTGACTCTGGCCGAGGCCCTGGGGTCCTTCCAGGCGCAGATGACGGAAGGGGCGATTTCCGCAGTGAGCATCGCCTATATCGGCGAAGTCTCCAAGCTGGACACCAAGCCTTTGACGCACTCCCTGCTCAAGGGGATGCTCTATCCGATGATGCACGATGAGGTGAATTACGTGAACTCTCCGGCCATGGCCGCGGCCCGGGGGATACATGTGAGCGAAGAGAAGGTGGAGTCCGCGGAGGATTTCGCGACCCTGATCCGGTTGACCGTGCGGGCCGGGAACGAAGAGAACTCGGTGGCGGGCACCATCTTCGGGAAGTACGAGCCCCGGCTGGTGCGGATCAACAAGTTCCGCCTGGAGGCCGTGCCCGAAGGACACATGCTCTTCATCTACAACACCGACCGGCCCGGGGTGATCGGGGCCATCGGCTCCACCATCGGCAAGCATAGTATCAACATCGCCCGGATGACCGTGGGCCAGGAAAAAGAGCGGGGGCAGAACATCATCCTGCTCACCACCGATACGCCGTTGACTCCAGAATGTTTGAAGGACGTGGAGGCCCTGGAGCACGTGGCCATGGCCATTCCGTTGGAGTTGTAAGTTTTGCGGGTCCGCAGGGGGCGGGTTAAAACCCGTCTCTGCTAACCTGTTCTCAACTTACCGCAAATTTGGAACCCGACCGGGAAGAGGGGGCGACATGGCCGCAGAAGAAGATAAAGGCTACACGGTTAAAGACCGGCGTTACCTCCATATGAGCGAAGAAGAAAAGGCTAAGCTCCAGGAAGAGAAGGAAGGCCGGGAGGCCGGCGGAGCAGAGGAAGCAGCCGGACATGCTGAGGCCGAGCCGCAGGTGCCTCTGCCGGAGATTACCTTTTCTTCCTTTCTTTTTTCCCTAAGCACTTCCGCGTTCGTGCACCTGGGGGCCGTACCGGACCCGAGCACTGGCGAGTCCAGGAAGAATCTGCCCCTGGCCAAACAGACCATCGATCTCTTGGGGCTTCTCAGGGAAAAGACCAGGAACAATCTTAATAAAGAAGAAGAAGACCTGTTTGATCACCTGCTGTATGATTTACGGATGCGCTATATAAAAGAGACAGGGTAAAAAGCTGTCAGCTGTCAGCGTTCAGCATTCAGGTTTTTTTATGCTGTCATTCATGGGACTGTAACCCACCCGTAAGGTATGAAAAGCAGGCCCCCCTCACCCCAGCCCTCTCCCCCCGCCAGTTAGCGGCAGGGTGGTAAGGAGGCTCGCGGGGCGGGGGGAGAGGGGGTAAGTCCTCGGCATGTCCTGGTTTTTACTGGCGACTGATCACTTTTAGAAGCAGAGTTAAATAGACATCGGACAGCTTGAGTTTTTTAAATTTTAAGCTGACCGCTGATCGCTGATAGTTGACAACTTACAATTATGGCCCTTGGCCCTCTTCCTTCGAATCCCTTAGTCAAAGCCCAATCCCCAAGTATGACTCGCCCTATGCGCAAATTGACCGTTCCTGCCGCCGGCGGGAGCCTCCGGGTTTTTTGTCCGGCCAAGGTCAATCTTTATCTCCGGGTTTTGGGGCGGCGCCCCGACGGCTACCATGATTTGCTTTCCTTCATGCAACCCCTGAGTTTGGTTGATGAATTGACCGTCAGTCCGGCTCCTCCGGGCATCTTTCTGGATTGCGGCCAGCCCGGCATACCCAAGGGACCGGGGAACCTGGTGTGGCAGGCGGCCCTGGAGTTCCAACGGGCCGCGGGCCGGAAAGTGGGGGTCCACATGGTCCTGGAAAAGAGGATTCCGGCGGCCGCAGGCCTGGGAGGGGGGAGCAGCGACGCGGCCGGGGCCTTGCTGGCCCTGAACGCCCTTAATGGCGAACCCCTGACGCCCGCGTCCCTCCAGAGTTTGGCCGGGGGGGTTGGCGCTGATGTGCCCTTTTTCCTGGGGAAGGGCGCGGCGGTGGCCCGGGGCACCGGCACCGAGTTGTCGCCCCTGGAATTGCCGGCCTACTGGTACCTGCTGCTCAATCCCGGCGTGCGGGTTTCCACCCGTTGGGTGTACGAAAATCTGGACCTGAAGGCTCTAAAAGGGTATAAGATTCTGGGGGAGCGTGACTGGGACCCGGAGCAGCCGGGGACCTGGGTCCATAACGACCTGGAGAGCGTCACCTTGAAGCAGTATCCCCAGTTGGGGCAGCTCTTGGAGACCCTGGAGCATCTGGGAGCCCTGGCCCGGGGCATGTCCGGCAGCGGGCCTACCCTTTACGGGCTGTTTCCCAGCCTGGAAGCGGCCCGGGAGGCGGGAGCAAGACTGCGGGAGACTTTTGCAGGTTGGATGGCCGCGGCCCGGGGCCTTACGGGTAAGGAAGCGGAAGCCACATGGGGAGAGCAGGTATGGATGGTTTAAAAATATTCACCGGCAACGCCAACCGGCCCCTGGCCGAGAAAATCTGTGTGCATCTGGGGGTGCCCCTGGGTCAGGCGGTGGTAGGGCAATTCTCCGACGGCGAACTGATGGTGGAGTTCAAGGAGAACGTCCGGGGTAAAGATGTGTTCGTCCTGCAACCCCTGTCAGTACCCTGCAATGAACACCTGATGGAACTCCTGTTGATGGTGGACGCGCTGAAACGGGCCTCGGCCGCCAGCATCACCACGGTGATCCCCTATTACGCCTATGCCCGGCAGGACCGGAAGACCGCGCCCCGGGTGCCCATTTCCGCCAAGCTGGTGGCGAATTTACTCACCGCCGCGGGGGCCAACCGGCTCTTGACTATGGACCTGCACTCCGGCCAGATTCAGGGTTTTTTTAATATCCCCGTGGACCACCTCTTTGCGGCGCCGGTGGTCCTGGACTATATCCGCCAGCGCTTCGGCCCCGACGTGACCGTGGTCTCGCCGGACGCCGGCGGGGTGGAGCGGGCCCGGGCCTTCGCCAAGAGGCTGCACACCTCCCTGGCCATCATCGACAAACGCCGGGAAGGACCGGCCATCAAGGCCATGACGCTGATCGGCAACGTCTGGGGCAAGGAGGCCATCATCCTGGACGATATGGTCAACACCGGCTCCACGGTGACCATGGCCGCGGAATTGCTGATCCGCCACGGGGCCAAAGGCGTGCACGCCTGCATCACCCACCCGGTGATGGCCCGGAACGCGGTGAGCAACCTCCAGGGGTCCCTGCTCCAGTCCCTGGCGGTGACCGACAGCATTCCCTTGACGCCGGAAGCGGCAACGCTGGAAAAGATCAAGGTGCTGTCCGTGGCGCCGCTGTTGGGAGAGGCCATCAAGCGGATTCATAATCAAGACTCAGTCAGTTCACTATTCGTCTAGAATGGCTTTCAGTTTGCAGCTTTCAATAGTTATCAGTGCTCTTCATTTTTCATTTCCTTTTGCACATAAATTTCTCTGCGTTCTCTGCGTCTCTGCGGTAAAATTTAATCACCGCAGAGACGCAGAGGGCGCAGAGATTAAAGGTGCTCAAATACTCATGCCGCTGCGTATAAAAGCTGACCGCTGGTAGCTGAAAGCTGAAAGCCAATATGCACCTTATTGTCGGATTGGGAAACCCCGGCCCCCAATACGCCTGGACCCGGCACAACCTGGGGTTCATGGTGACCGCGATTCTGGCCGAAGATTGGGGGATTCCTCTGACCCGGTCCACCCTGGACGCGGCCTGGGGCCAGGGGAGGGTAGGGGGCCAAACCGTGGTCCTGGCCCAGCCCGCCACCTACATGAACCTGAGCGGCCGCGCGGTGTCCCGCCTGTTGTCCTATTTTAAGCTCCTCCCGGAAAATCTGGTGGTCATCCATGACGACCTGGACGTGCCTTTCGGACGCCTGAAGATCGTGGAGCGAGGCGGACCCGGGGGGCATAAAGGCGTGCTCTCCATCATCAACGCCCTGGACACCGAGGAATTCTTAAGGGTGAAACTGGGTATCGGCCGCCCGCCGCCGGGGTTCCCCGGGGAAAATTTCGTCTTATCCCCCTTCACCAAGGAAGAGGAAGAGACCGTGGCCGCGTTGGTGGAGCGGGGGGCCAAGGCGGTGGATTGTTTGATTAAGGAGGGGTTGAAGGCGGCGCAGAATCGGTTTCATGGGACGCCTGCTGAGTAAAAGTTCAAGGTTCAAGGTTCAAAGTTCAAAGTTAGAGGTGCGGTGCATCGGGAACTTCTCCTGCTTAGGAAGTTGGATATACATGAAAAGCCAAGAATTCGCTTTCTTTATGGGAGTTGACGTTCAGACGAGAAGAAGATGTTCATATTTCGTTCTAAATAATAACCGGAGATCCATCCACCAAGGATGGTTGGAAGGGAATTCTATCGGTAGTATTTGCAGCAATCTAGTCGAAGTGATTAGCATAATGGAAAGCAATGGAAACGGATGCGTTGCTGTGGGCATCGACTCTCCAAGGCTCCCCTTAGAAAGCTTGAGAATTCATTATTGGGATGGAAGAAAACAACGATGGAGACAAAGAAGAGAAGGTGAACAAGGCTTTGGAAGACATTGTGAAGTGGTAATAAGGGCGCTCAGCCTTGCCAACCCTCAATTTACTCGTCTTAGAGAAAATTGTGAAGATTGGATGCTGCTAGGGTTTGCCCTTTTTTCTTGTTTAGAAAATAGAGAAGGTGTATTTGAAGTCTTTCCTTCAGCGTCATATAATTGTCTTAATAATCGAATATCTCCAGAAGTATCTATAAATTTTAATAATTTTGCTTCAGGACCTAAAGACATGATAGACGCTTGTGTCTCCGCGGCTACTGTTATGGAATTTGTCCAAGGCAGGGGCTGTAAGGTAGGAGGCGGGGATGGACTGGGAAGCATTATTTTGCCGACACCGCTTCCTATCGATAATAATCATCCGGTTCTGCGCTGGCCTTCCGAATAACATACTTTTAAGTCCCCCTTTTTAAAGAGGGTATACCTGGCCACTATCATAATCTGAAGCGCTGGAGTCTTGCGCTAACCTTGAACCTTGAACCTTGAACCTTGAACTTTGAACTTTGAACCTTCAGGACAATCGATAAATCAATGCGTATCTTCTTCATCTCCCCCAACCGCTTGCGTCTGGTAGTACCGCCCCTGCCGATAGGGTTGGCTTCGGTGGTGGCTGCGGTTAAAGATGAGCACGAAGTCCGGGTGCTGGATTTCATGTTTGCAGAAGACCCTCTGGGGCAGGTGAGACAGTTGGCGGCCGAATTTGCCCCGGAAATCATCGCCTTATCCATCAGAAACATTGATAACCAGGACAGCCGCAATCCCGAATCTTTTATCGGCGACGCCAAGGATCTGGTGGATTTGCTGAGAAAGATCAGCACCGCCCCCATAATCGTGGGGGGCGCGGGCTTCAGCATCATGCCCCGGGAATTCATGGATTTCCTGGGGGCCGACTTCGGTATCGCCGGAGAAGGGGAGGGTGCGTTTAAGGAATTTCTCGCGGCTTTTACAGGCAGCCGGGATTGGCAGGCGGTCTCCGGGCTGGTGTGGCGCGAGGGCGAGGAGTGGCGGCTCAATCCGGTGCAGCGGGTGGCGGACCTTTCCAAGCTGCCCCCTCCGGCCCTGGAATATTTTACGCCGGAACTCTACGAGGAAGCGGTGGGGAGCGCCAAGCTTCCCGGCATGATCCCGGTGCAGACCCGCCGGGGCTGCCCCATGAAATGCATCTATTGCACCACTCCGCTGTTGGAGGGACGGCGCTTCCGGTCCTGGGAGCCGGATAAAATCGCGGCCCGGCTGGCAGCCTGGCATGAAAGATGGGGGTTGACGCGCTTTTATTTCGTGGACAATCTTTTTAACTGCCCGCCGGACTATGCCAAGAGACTCTGCCGGGCCATCAGCGAGCTGAAACTCCCCTTGAAATGGGGCGCGCTCATCAATCCGTCAGCCCCGGACCGGGAACTCTTCCGGCTCATGCGCGAGGCCGGCGGCGGCTTCATGCAGGTGGGGAACGAAAGCGGCTCGGAATTGGTGCTGACGAAACTGGGCAAAGGCTTCGGACGGCGGCAGGTGGAAGAAACCTTCCGGCTGATGGAAGAAGAAGGCATAGCCTACTCCTGCTTCCTGCTGCTGGGAGGCCCGGGAGAAACCCCGGAGACGGTCCAGGAAAGTGTGGCCTTACTGGAGCAATACCACGCCCAAATGGTCAACCTGACGGTGGGAGTGCGCATCTACCCGGGTTTGGCCCTGCACCGCATCGCCCTGGAGGAGGGGGTGGCGGCGCCCGGGGACAACCTGCTGATGCCCAGGTTTTACCTGGCCCCGGCCATTGAGGGGTGGATCTGGGAGTATCTTGAAGGTGTGATGGCGCGGCACCCGAATTGGATCTTTTAAAGACGGTTTTCGGTTTTCAGTTTTCGGTTTTCTGTAAAAAGATTCCGTGATTTATCCACAGAATCCATATTACGGACATTTTTCTTTTTCATCGGTATCATGCAGTTAGTCAAATCTTCTTTCTCTCCGCCTGTATTTTGTCTTTCACAGAAAACAGAAAACAGAAAACAGGAAACAGAAAACTTTATCCAAAGGAAGGACCCATGGCACCGAAGGACGACGACGACGACCGGGAACGCCTGAGTTGGCGGGAGATCGACCAACGGCGGGATCGCCAACAGCCCGGGGCTCCCAAAAAGCAGCGGGTTACCAAAAAGGAGGCGGAGAAGGTCAGGCTCCAGGCCCTGGCTCAGGCCGAGGCCCTGTTTAAGGGGAAAAGGGGCCGGCCCGAGTACCGGGCCGCGCTCCGGGAATTGGAGGCCTTGCAGGGGACCAAGAAGTTCGGAGTTTTTGTAAATAAATTTCTTCAGGAATACGGGATGCCGGAGGAGTGGGGGGCCTTGAACCGGCTGTTGGATTATGGGGAGCCGCAGGTGGTGGCGGCTGCGCTCCAGGCCATGGCGGCCCAGGCAGGGTCCCGGAGCCGGGTGGAACAGCAGGGTTTTAAGGGCCGGTTGCAGGTTTTGGCTCTAACCAGCCCATTTGCCGAGGTGCGCCGCCTGGCGGAAGAGATTTTGGCCGGTCTTTAGAGAGGAGGAAAAAGGAGAAGAATAAACTTGGGGGCTACAAAAATATGTTGACAAATTATTTTATTATTTATTATTATTGTGGCAATATATTTTGTAAACAATTGTCTGGAAAGTGGATCGCCATTATTCCTTGAAACTGACCTCCATTTTTATCCCCTAGTCCGCCGGCAGCAGCGCAACCTCAAGGAGGGGCTGAATTCATGGTCGGAAACGATTGCCATGTGGTCTCGGAAAAGGAAGCTCCTCTGAACCCCGGCCTGATCAGGCCTTTGGGCCGGATTATCACCCAACACCCTCCTTTGCAGAAGATTTTGGCCAATCTGCCGCTTTATGCCCGCTCGGAACTGCCGGTGCTGCTGCTGGGGGAACCGGGCACGGGCAAGGAATTGGTGGCGGAAGCCATCTGGCAGCTCAGCCCCCGCTGGGGCCAGCCGTTTCTTCGAACCAATTGCGCCACCTTTCTGGAGCCCCTGGCCACCAGCGAGCTTTTCGGCCATCTCCAGGGGTCTTTTACCGACGCCCGCCGCACCCGCTGCGGCAAATTCAAGCTGGCCCACCGGGGCACCCTGTTTTTGGACGAAGTAGGGGACCTGCCTCTTTCAATACAACCCCGGCTGCTCCGGGCGGTGGAGCAGGGTGAAATCGAGCCGGTGGGGGCGGATTCTCCCAGCAAAGTGGACGTGCGGCTGGTGGCCGCCAGCAATCAGGACCTTCCGGCGCTCATCTCCCAGGGCAGGTTTCGCCAGGACCTGTACGACCGCCTGGCCGTGCTGCTGATCGAGCTGCCGCCGTTAAGAGAGCGGGAGGAGGACGTCTTGCTCCTGGCCTGCCATTTCGCCCAGACCGCGGCCCCGCCTTACGCCCGGGAGCGGGAGGAGCGCTTCACCCCGGCCGCGGCCCGGAGGCTCAAGCAACACCACTGGCCGGGAAACGTCCGGGAGTTGAAGAATGTCATCACCCGGGCGTTGCTCTTCAGCGCCGGGGGAGTGATCCGGGAAGGGGACCTGTCCTTTACCTTCCAGGGGCCGGGCGCGGGGCTGCCCCCCCTGATCCGGCGGCTCACCCAAATCCCGCCACGGCCGGGCAGGGCCCAACTGGAGGAACTCCTTCTGGAAGAGGGGGGCAATATCTCCGCGCTCTCCCGGCGCCTCAGGGTGTGCAGCAAGACCATCTACCGCTGGCTTAATTCCCACCATATCGACCTGATGCAGATCCGGGCGGCGCCGGGGGGGTGAAAGGATTTACCGCAGAGGCGCGGAGGTGAGCGGGTTGCGAGTTAAAACCCGCAACCCGCAACCCGCAACTCTTTATTCTCTGCGTTCTCTGCGCCTCTGCGGTGAATTATTAAATAAAGTGTATTTTGTCACTTGACACTTTATACTTTATGAGATAGGTAATCGGGCATGGTAATAGGCAAATCCGCCGGAAAGGCCGCCAAGGACAAAGAAAAGGCGCCGGGGCTGAAGATGAAGGATTTGGTGGCGGCTTCCGGCCTGCCCAAGTCCACCATCCTGCATTACCTGAATGAGGGCCTGCTGCCGCCGCCGGTTAAAACCAGCCGGAACATGGCCTATTACGACCCGGTCTGCGTGGAGCGCCTCAACTTCATCAAATTTTTGCAAAAAAGACACCGTCTCCCTCTGGAAGAAATTAAGACGATTCTGCAAGGTCCGCAGCCCGGCCGGGAATTTCTGGCCTTCCAGGAATTGAACGCGGCCGTCTTCGGGCGGCAACCGGAGGAAGGGGAGTTGTTGAACCCCAAGGCCTTCTGCCTGGCCACGGGGCTCAGTCTCCGGGAGGTGAAGGAATTGAAGGCGGCAGGGGTATTGCTGCCGCTCAAAGCCGGGGAATATGATGCCGAGGACGTGGCCATGGGCCGGCTGCTGCAAAGGGCCCTGGCCTTGGGGGTGGCCCCGGAAGAATGCGGCTATTACCAGCGTTATGCCGAAGAAATCGTGGACCGGGAGATGGCGGTGCGGGAACGCCTCACTTCGCACTTGCCGCCTGAGCAAAACGCCAGGCTGACCCTGGAGCTGACCCGGGCGGCCCGGGCCTTAAGGGCTTACGTCATCGACCGGGTCTTTCAACACCGGGTGATGGCCCTGCGCGGTGATGGCACGAAATGAACTGGATTCTGGAATACGCGGGATGGGCGGGGTTTACCATCTTCAACGTCGTAGGCGGATTCTGCGGTTTCCGCCCGCAGATCATGAAGCCCTTGTCCCTGGCGCTGTTACTGGTTTTGGCGTGCTTTATCGGCGCGCGACGCCGCCGGGGGCAGGCCTCGGACCTGGACCTGGGCCTGGTGGGCTATTTCGCCCTGGCGGCCCTGGGTTTCTGGCTGTTTCCCGGCTTTCTGGGGCGCATCATGTCCGGGTATCCGGTCACGACCCTTTACGTGGTTCTGGTCCTGGTCGCGGCAATTCCGCCGCTCTTGGGCGCGGCGCCTTTTACCACCTATTATGCCAGGAAAACCGCGCCTGAGGCGGTTTGGGAAACCGCGCCTTTTAAGGAAATCAACCGGCATCTCACCTGGTTTTGGGTCGCCTTGTTCGCCTTAAACGCCCTGGTGTCCCTGGTTCCTGATCTTTTGCCCCATTTGGGGTGGCCCTGGTTTTTTAATTATGTCCTGCCGACGGCCCTGTTTATGGGAGTCGGGTTTCCGGTGAACCGTTGGTATCCCCAATACCGGCAGCGGCGGATGGGTTTGCGCCCGGCAAGCGCCGCACCGGTTCCTGAAGCGGCCAACCCCGGACCGGCAGGCCTTAGGGAAGTTCCCCGTGAAAAAAAGATAACTGCAACGGCTAAAAAGGAGGAAGGCGAAGTGGCTGCGAGATTTAAGACAGTGGCGGTGAATGGCTCCCCTCACGAAGGTTTCGGCAATACTTCCCAAATGGTGGCCATGCTGAAAGAGCAGCTGGCGAAGGAAGACTTCGACCTGGAGGAAATCTTCCTGAATAAGCAGCATATCGAATACTGCGCGGGTTGCGGGGTGTGCATTGAGAAAGGCGCATGCTGGATCCGGGACGACCATAAAGGAGTGGTGCAAAAGCTCCTGGAGGCGGATGCGGTGATCCTGGCCTCGCCGGTCTACTTCCGGCAGGTGACCGCGCAGATGAAGACCTTCCTGGACCGGTCCCTGGGCTACGGCCACCGGCCCCGGGGGACCTGGAAGCCGGGCCTGGCGGTGAGCGTCTCAGCGGGTTGGGGGGAAACCGAGGTGTCCCAATACCTGGCCAGGATGTTAGGAGTCTATGGGGCTTTTCCCGTGGGGCAGCTCACCGCCATCGGCGTGGGCCCCGGGGGATTCTGGGGGAAGGAGGCCCTGGAGGCCCGGGCTGAAGACCTGGCCCGGGATCTGGCCCGGGCCGTGAAAGAAAAACGGCTCTATCCGCCCACGGACCAGTATCTGGACTACTGGCATTTCATGGGTAGCCTGATCAAAGAGAACCGGGATTTTATGAAAGCCGATTACGAGCACTGGCAAAAACTGGGGATTCTGGAGAGCTTTGAGGCTTATATCGGACAGAGCCGCACCCAGGGCAGGCGGGATCCGGGGATGCGGGAGGCGTGGCTTAAGGAACTGATGGAACGCCAGAGGGGACGGGCCGTAGAAGCCGGCCCAGCCACGGAAGCCCAGGCGGCGGCCGCCAATCCCGGCCCGCCCGAGACGGTGCGGGGGATGATGGAGGCCATGCCCGGGGCCTTGGACCGGGAGGCGGCCGCGGGGCTGCGGGCCATATACCAGTTCGAGGTCAGCGGCGCGGAGAATTTCACGGCCTGTATCCGGATCGATAATGGCACGGCCGTCTTCCAGGAAGGCCCGGCCTCTCAGCCTGACGTGATTATCAGGACCCCTGCGGACGTCTGGCTGGCCGTCTCCAAGGGGGAACTGGACGGGGCCGCGGCGTTTATGACCGGGAAGTTCCAGGTGGAAGGGGATCTCGGGCTGTTGATGAAGCTGAAGGGGTTGTTT
>QZIZ01000070.1 GCA_003599195.1 Deltaproteobacteria bacterium
TAGATGGACGCCGTTTGATTATGCTGGTTTGTTGCACCGAATGTGAATTTGGTATTAGTCGGCCAACCAAATCCTGAATTACCAAAAATTTAAACTTATACGATTAATACCGATTAATACATAAGGGAAAGTGATCGCACTCTCAAACTAGGCGTTGCTGCTCCTGCCCAATGGGTCAAATGTTTATGTTAATACCATTGGGAGAATGGGGGCGATCCGGCAGGCCGCATAATTCCGGATTGAGGAGATATACATGAACAAAACAGGGGGACGCTTCCAGGGTCTACTGGCGGTTCTTTTACTGGCTATCATTCTGTTGACGGGCGCCAATGCCTGGGCCAGGCCCACCACCGCGGAAGAAGCCAAAAACGTGGTCATCAATTGGCTCGGTCTGGAAGCCCAGCCGCTGGACGCGGTCATGAGCCAGCAGGTGAAAGAGGTCCGGAGTTTTGCCGGGCCGGATGGCGGCCCCGCCTATTACGTGGTCTTTTTGCGGCCCCGGGGATTGGTCATCGTAGCAGGGGACGACCTGGTGGAGCCCATCATCGGCTTTCTGCCTGAGAAAACGACTTACAACCCTTCGAAGCGCAACCCCCTGGGGGCCCTGGTCAGTAATGACGTTACCGGCCGGGTGCTCCATGCCCGCCGGGTGGAGGCCAGGTCTCTGGAGAAGGAACAAGCGCTGCCGTCTGACGACCCCCTAATCCAGGCGCAGCGCAAATGGGCCTGGCTGGCCGATCCCGCCGTTTCCCCCCAGGGGCTGGAGTCCGGTCTCCAGACCCTTTCCGACAGAAGAGTGATCCCCTTTGTCAAGACCCGTTGGGGCCAAACCACGGTCGCCAACAAGGCCTGTTACAATTACTTCACTCCCCCTTACGCCTACGGCACCCCCGCCAATTACCCCGCCGGCTGCGTAGCCACGGCCATGTGCCAGATAATGCGTCATTTTAGGTGGCCCCGGGCGGAGGTGGGGACCCCGTCCTACACCATCTTTATTAATGGTATCGAGCAAAGCCCTGAGCCCCTGCGGGGCGGCGACGGCTTAGGCGGGCCTTATTCCTGGGATGACATGCCGGAAAAACCCGTTGCCCCGACCACCGCCCGGCGGCGGGCCATCGGCAACCTCCTCCACGACGCCGGAGCCGCGGCGCATATGCAATATTCCCCCGGCGGTTCGGGCGCCTCAATCTTTGACGCCGCCACGGCCTTTACCGGCCCGTTTCAGTACAGCAACGCCATAGTCAGTTATAACGGCGGGCTGGACCTGCCCGCCCGGAATCGGGACATCATGATCAATTCCAACCTGCACGCCAGGTACCCTGTGCTCTTAGGCATCCGGGGTGAGGGCGCAGGCATGGGCCATGCCGTAATCTCCGATGGTTACGGCTACAATTCCAGCACCATGTATCATCACCTCAACATGGGTTGGAACGGCGCCGAAGACGCCTGGTATAATCTGCCCAACGTCGACCTTGAGGCTCCTTATATTTCCGTGGATTGTCTGGTTTACAACATCTATAAAACCGGCAAGGGGGAAATCATCTCCGGCCGGGTACTTGACAGCAGCGGCCATCCCCTCCAGGGAGCCACGGTGACCCTCACCCGGGTCGGCAGCTCCTTCAGGCGCACCGACACCACCAACGCTAAAGGCATTTACGCCTTCAGCAAGGTCCCTTCCGCCTCCTTTTATAATGTCAGGGCCACCCTAACCGGTTACACCTTCGCCAAACGAACCGCCAGGACGGGCACCAGCGCCAGTCCCGCCGCAGATATCCCCACCGGCACCAATGGTAATGTTTGGAACTTTAATTTTAAGGGCACTCCGCAATAGTTTTTTGTGTCCCTCCCCTAAGTCTCCCGACTCGCCCTCCCTCTCCAGGGAGGGCGATGGGAGAAACAGGAGGAACAGTCCTTTCAAGATACCTGCAAATAATTTGACTTAAACCTTTAATTGCCTATAAAATAAAAGTTGGAGGTCGCTGGCACCCGTCACTGGCAACCCGCATCTCTCGACTTCCACCGGAACCGTCTCTTGCTGCCGCTGTTCCCGGCCGCGGCCTGAATCAGTCCCTTGGATGGTTAACCAAACTTCATTACCCCGAAAATAAAACTTTTTTGATTAATGCCGATCTATAAGTAGCTAGAAGGTATTATCCATCCGCCGATAGGGGCCATGACGCCCCGGCCGGATGGCTCAAAAGCATTCCATCCAATCATTTGAGAGGTGCGGCCGGATGCCGCATCAATACAGCCTGAGGAGATTTCGGCATGCAACAATCACAGGGACGGCTCTTGGGCAAGGTTGCGTTTTTTTTGCTGGCCATTATCTTCCTGTCGGTTGCCGGGGCCTGGGCCAGGCCCACCACCGCGGAAGAGGCCAAAAACATGGTCATCAACTGGCTCGGTTTTGAGGCCCAGCCCATGGACGCGGCCATGAGCCAGCAGGTGAAGGAGGTCCGGAGCTATCCCGGCCCGGACGGGACCACCGCCTATTACGTGGTCTTTCTGCAGCCCCGGGGCCTGGTTATCGTGCCCGCCGACGACCTGGTGGAGCCCATCATCGGCTTCCTGCCGGACAAGATGACTTACAGCCCTTCCAAGCGCAACCCCCTGGGGGCCCTGGTGAGCAGTGATGTGACGGGCCGGGTGGTCCACGCCCGGGGCGTGGAGGCAGCGTCCCTGGAGAGCGGCCAACCCCTGGCCGCCGGCGATCCCCTGACCCAGGCCCAACGCAAATGGGCCTGGCTGGCCAATCCCGTCTTCTCCACGGAGGCCCTGGAGTCCGCCCTCCCCGGCATTTCCCGGGTCAGGGTGGCCCCCTTTGTTAAAAGCAGATGGAACCAAACCACGGTGGGCGGCGCGGCCTGTTACAATTACTATACTCCTCCTTATGCAGCCGGCGACGCCGACAATTACCCCAGCGGCTGCGTGGCCACCGCCATGGCCCAGCTAATGCGTTATTTCCGGTGGCCACTGTCGGGGGTGGGAACCGGTTCTTACACCATCTATATAGACGGCTACGCGGACTCCACCAGCCTCCGGGGCGGCAATGGCGCGGGCGGGGCGTATCCCTGGTCCAGCATGCCCTTGGTGCCCAGTGCCCCCTCTACGGCCGAACGGCAGGCCATCGGCGCCCTGCTTCATGACGCCGGGGCGGCGGTGAATATGGATTATGCGGCCGCCGGTTCGGGCACCGATACCCTGTATGCGGCCGCAGCTTTTACCGGGCCGTTTAAATACAGCAACGCCAAAACCGCCATTAACTCGACGGCGACTAACCTGGCGGCGGCCAACCGCGACCGGATGGTCAATCCCAACCTGCATGCCAAGTATCCTATCCTCTTCGGCATCACCGGTCCCGCCGGCGGCCACGCCATCGTCTGCGACGGCTACGGTTACCAGACCGGCGCCGCGTATCACCACCTCAACATGGGTTGGGCCGGCTACGCCGACGCCTGGTATAATCTGCCCACCATCGACGCCGGGGGTTATGATTTTACCTCCGTCTATAAATGCGTCTACAACGTCTATAAAGCCGGTACCGGGGAAATCATCGCCGGCCAGGTGACGGACAGCAGCGGCAAAGGCATCAGCGGGGCCACGGTGAAGGCGACCCGGACCAGCGGCGCTCCCTTCGTCCGCACCGGCACCACCGATAACAAAGGTATCTACGCCCTGGTCAAGGTGCCCTCCGCCACCACCTTCAAGGTGTCAGTCACTAAAACCGGTTACACCTTTACCAAGAAAAACACCACCACGGGCACCAGCGTCAGTGGCACCTGGTATAGCCGCAACGATACCTGCGGCAACGTCTTGAATCTGAATTTTAAGGCCAAGGCGCCATAACTTTTTAATTATTCATCTTGTGAGGTTGTTCTTCTGAAACGACTCCCCCTCTTAAAAAGGGGGGGAGTTTTTTTTGGGGCCAAATAACGTTCTTGGTCTTTCCACTCCATGGAGAGATAATTAGGATCAGGAATAATTTTTTAACAGCAATTTTCAGGAGGAAAGAATGGACCAACGGAAAAGGTGGTTTTTCGGGAACCTGAGCCTTATGGTAGTGCTAGGTCTTATTTTAATCCCCATGGCGGGGCTGGCCGCCCCACCGGAGAAAAGGAGCAAACCCTTGGTCAAACTGGAAACCAGCATGGGCGAAATCGTCCTGGAACTTAACAATGAGAAGGCCCCGGCCACGGTGGCCAATTTTCTCCAATACGTCAAAGACGGTTTTTACGACGGCACCATTTTTCACCGGGTAATCAACGGCTTCATGATTCAAGGGGGCGGTTTCACCGCCGATATGAGGCAGAAGCCCACCAAGGCCCCCATCAAGAATGAAGCAGACAACGGCCTGGCCAACGATACCTACACCATCGCCATGGCCCGGACCCAGGTCCCGGATTCGGCATCATCCCAATTCTTTATCAATGTGGCGGACAACAAGATGCTCAACCACCGGGACAAGACCATTCCGGGCTGGGGCTACGCGGTGTTCGGGAAGGTGGTCAAAGGCCAGGAGGTGGTGGACAAGATCAAGGCGGTGGCCACCGGCAACCGGGGCATGCACCAGAACGTGCCCGTGGAGCCGGTAACCATCATCAAGGCCACGGTGGTGGAGAAGTAGGGGCCGGGGACAGGGCTTAGGGGCCAGGGGACAGGGGTCAGGAACCCCTGGCCCTCCAATTATGTTTGCGTCTTTCCTTTGCGTCTTTGCGTCTTGGCGTGAGGCTATCTTTTCATTTCAGTTGCTGCACGATCTCCGCCTCTTGCCGCGCCATCATCCGCATGCTGTCCAGGATGGCCAGAAAAAGCGGCGCGGCCTGGGGCAGGCAGAGCCCTTCAATCAACCGGGTTTCGTGTTCCGTGGCGAAATTATTGCAGGCCTGGATCAGGTTCCGGGCTTCCGTCTCCGTGTACCTTTTGAGAAACTCGTTGTCGGTTTTGATGATATCCAGGACGGAGCGCAGCATTCCTGCCTGGGTATCGAGGAGATAGTTGGTTTGGGATACCGCTTTATCGGAGAACAGGACCCCGTCCTTAATCTTTTTCTGGATGGGGTCCGCCAGGGCGCCCAGGTTTTGGGCGATGGTCTGCAGATGGGAATAGAGCCCGGAGAGGCGGTTTAAAGCCGGCCGCTCCTTTTCGGATTTCCCGGCCGTCAGCTTATCCAGTTTTTTCCGGGCGGCCTCCATCTCCTTGGCCGCGGTGAGGTTCAGGGTGCGCAGTTCCTCCATGCTGCTCCGGCTGTGGCGGTTAAACGCGTCTCGGGCTGCCCCGGTGGCGGCGATCAATTTGCCGACGACTGCTTCAAGTTCTCCGGAGTGTTCTTTAAGTACCGGATGAATGGACATGACGGGCCTCCCTTCCGGTGGATTTTTCCAAAAGATAGTCATGCCCCGGAGCCCTGGCAATCGGCGCATCTATTTATCTACCCGGGGATTAGAAGATTGTGATTGCCCCGCACTTTATCTATAATCCCGTCATGACGGCCTGGACTTCCCAAATCAAGGATTACTCTTTTCTGGTCACCGGCAGCGCCGGTTTCATCGGCTATCACGTGGCCCGGGCTTTATTGGCCGCGGGCGCGGCCGTGGTGGGCCTGGATAATTACAGCGATTACTATGACCCGGCCCTGAAACGGGACCGTGACCGGGAATTGCGGCAATTCCCGGGGTTTACCTCCATCACTGCGGACCTCTCGGACCTGGCGGCGCTGGAGGAGCTTTTCCGGACCCATGCGCCCCAAAAAATCTGCCACCTGGCGGCCCAGGCCGGGGTGCGCTACTCCCTGATCAACCCCTTTTCTTACCAGAAGGCCAATCTGGAGGGCTTTCTCAATCTCCTGGAACTGGCCAAACGTCTGCCCGTGGAGCGGTTTGTCTATGCTTCCAGTTCCAGTGTCTATGGGGGCCTGACGGAACTGCCCTTCTCGGAGGCCCAAAGGGTGGACACCCCCATCAGCCTATATGCCGCCACCAAACGGGCGGACGAGCTGATGGCCCACGCCTATACCCACCTCTTCAGCCTCCCCACCGTGGGGCTGCGCTATTTTACGGTTTACGGCCCCTGGGGCCGGCCGGATATGGCCATGTGGCTCTTCACCGCAGCCATGCTGGCGGGCAAGCCCATCAAGGTCTTTAATTTCGGGCGGATGCGGAGGGATTTCACCTATATCGACGATATCGTCCAGGGCACCCTGGCCGCGCTCATGGTCCCCGGCCTGGCCTCTTACGAAATCTTTAATCTGGGCAATAACCACGCCGAGGAATTGACCCGGGTCATCGCCCTCCTGGAGCAGGAATTGGGGGTGGAGGCCCAAAAGGAACTGCTGCCCATCCAGCCCGGGGACGTGCCGGCCACCTTCGCGGATATCCGCCGGGCCCGGGAAAAATTGGGTTTTCACCCCTCTACGCCCATAACCGCCGGCATTCCCCGCTTCATCAAGTGGTACCGGGAGTACCACGGACTCCCGGCCTCTTCCGCTGATTAGATTCTTCTCCCTCTGCGAAAATTTTTTTACAAAACTCCTTTACACGATCTTCAGGAGGGTGTAATAAGGGATACCGTTTTTTTAGCACCGGAGATTATCTAATATTGTTAGGCCCGACAGCCGCCTAGGGGGGTAAATGGCTGGCCATAATTGGCCTAATTATTTACAGCAAGATTCTGCGGTCCCCGCGCGCGCTGAAAGGATTCCGGCATGAGCCGGAATCCTTTTTCATTTTTCCGGGCTGCATGCCGGGGGCGTCTCCCCCACCGGCGTTACCGGGAACTGGAAGACCGGCCCCGGCGTTTGCGGGCCCGGTTCTTCTCCCTCCTGACCGTGATCCTGGGGGCGGCTTACATCCTGTGGGTTTCACTGGTGGTGTATCAAAACCCCGGCGTCCAGGATGGGCTTTTCCTGGGAGCGGAGGCTGCGGCCTTCCTGCTTTTGGTCATTCTGGCCTTTGACTTCTGGAATTTGCGCTACCACCGTCCGGAAGGTTTGGCGCCGATGGCGCATCCTGCAGTAGATATCTTCGTTCCTTGTTGTGGCGAACCCCTGGCGGTGATCAGCACCACCCTCAGGGCGGTGGTCGGGATTTCTTATAGCCCGGTCCAGGTCTATGTCCTGGATGACGGCAACTCCCCCCTGGTGGCGGACTTGGCCCGCTCCCTGGGGTTTAATTACCTCTCCCGCCCCCAAGCCGGTCTGACTTTGCAGGATAATAAAAGCGGCAACCTCAATTTCGGCCTGGCCCGCTCCCAAGGGGAACTGATCCTGGTCCTGGACGCGGACCAGGTTCCGGCGCCGGACATCCTCACCCGGTTAGCGGGTTTTTTCCGGCTGGACCGGGTGGCATATGTCCAGTCCAAGCAGGCCTTTTTCCTGCCGGAGGGGGATCCTTTTTATAACCGGGACGAGGTATTTTACGACGCGGTGCAGCTGAGCAACGACCAAGCAAATGCCGTGATCTCCTGCGGTTCCGGGGTGCTGTACCGCCGCCGGGCCTTGGAGGAGATAGGCGGGTTCGCCACCTGGAACATCGTGGAGGATCTCACCACCTCCTACGAACTGGTGAGCCGGGGTTGGAAGGGCATCTATCTCCCCTATGCCCTGGCCCGGGGTCTGGCGCCTCAGAACCTGGCCGGGGTCTACCGCCAGCGTTACCAGTGGTGCCTGGACACCATGCGCCTTTTCTTCTGGGATAATCCCCTGTTCAAATCCGGCCTTAATTTCCGGCAGCGGCGCCATTTTTTGCTGATCATGTTGAGCTACCTGGTGAGCGGCATTTTCTTTCCCGTTTTTTGCCTGATTCCCTTGCTGATTTACTTACGGGGCGACTCCAGTCTTTTGGGCCGGGAAACCGCGTATTGGGCGATGCGGGGGGCCTATCTGGGGGCCAATATTTTGATGTTCCGGTATCTCTTTCCCCGGGGAAGCGCGTTGAAGCAGTTCAAAATGCTCTTCGGCCTTTTTCCGGTTTACGCCGCGGCGACCCTGGCGGCTTTATTTTATCCACCGGGGCGCAAACCCGCCTACCGGGTCAACAACCGCCGGCCCTTCGCCGCCTGCGGGTCCTGGCGGCCCTTGAGCCTGCACTTCGGGGTCATTGCGCTGCATCTGGCTTTGCCCTTCCTCTCCCTCTGGCTGGAATGGGTCATGCCCCGGCTCATCTTTTTCAACGCCGTCTTCTCGGCTGTCATTATCTGGGTGCTAGCCGATTTGGTGCTGACGGTCAATTCGAGGCCCCGATGGAGTCCGGCCCTGGACCCGAGGCGGTTTTATGGCGCTTAGCAAACGCTGGCTGGCCCTGTTCCTACCCGTGATTTTCCTGGGCCTGCTCTTCTGGTCCGCTTGGCGCCGGGACCCGGATTTCTGGCGGTCCGCGGCCGGCCTGCATCAGGCGGCCAAGGAATTGGCCGCCAGGGGAGAAATCCTCCAGGCCCTGGAGCCGGCCCGGAAGGCCTGGACCAGGGAACCGGACAACTCCCCATACGGCGTTTTTCTGGGTTGGCTCTATTTGGAGTGCCGCCAGCCCCAGGCGGCCCTGGAGGTCTTCCGCCGGGTTTGGGACCGTGACGGCCGGGCCACCGGGGCGCTTAGGGGCCAGGCCCAGGCCCTGGAGCTGCTGGGAGACCGGGCCGCGGCCTTGGGCCTCCTGGGCGAATATCTCCGGGAACAGCCCCAGGATCGGGAAATCCTCCAGTTTGCCGCCGAATTCGCGGCCCGGGACCCCGGAGATCGGGCCGCGGCCATCGACTACTACCGGCGCCTCTACCGTGAGAGCCGGGACCACCTGGCGCGGCGCCAGTTGCTGGACCTGCTGGTGGCCGCGGAAAGATTCCAGGAGGCCATCCCCCTCCAGGAAGAGGAGGCCGGTGGGTTTCCGGAGAACCGGGAAGCCCTCCACCGCCTGGCGCTGCTCCACTACTGGCAGCGGGATTACCAGGCCGCGGCCCTTCTCTACCAGCGCCTCCTGGAGCGGGCCGCCCAGGATGCGGCCCTGCGCCGGGAGGCGGCCCAGGCCGCGGACGCGGCCGGGAATGTGGACCAGGCCCTGGGCCATTACCTCTGGCTTTTCGGCCGCTACCAGGGCAAGCCGGAATACGCCCTGGCCCTGGCCCGCCTCTGGTCCCGGAAGGGCAACCACGCGGAAGCCGCGGCCGTGCTGGGTCCCCTGGTCAAGGAAAAACCGGACCCGGAGACCCTGCGCTGGTATGCCTTGGAATTGCTGCTGACGGGGGATTTCGGTAAATCGCTGCAGGCCTATGAAGCCGCCTGGCAGGCCGGAGACACCCACCAGGAGACCATCGTCAACCTGGCCCGGCTTTATGCCCGGAAGCGCCATTTTGCCAAGGCCGCGGCCTTCTGGGATGAAGCCGCGCGGCGGCAGCTGCTCCAGGGGGACCTGGCCTGGGAAGCGGCCCTGACCTATTCCTATGCCCGGCGCTACGGCCAGGCCTTGGAAACCCTGGCCCCGCTGCACCGCCGGGACCCCAGGAACGCCAAAATCCTCCTTTTCCTGGGCCAGCTTAACCTCTATCAGGAGAATTGGGGCCGGGCGGCCCATTATTTTTCGGCCTATCTTAAAGAAAAGCCCGGTGATGAGGCCGTGCGGCTGCAATTGGCCGAGGTTCTGTCGTTTAGGCCCGAGACCCAGGAGGATGCCTTGTCTCAATACCAGGCGATCCTGAAACGCGGGGACAACCTGGGCTTACGTCTCAAGCGTGTCGCTCTTTTGCTGCAAAACCGCCGCTGGCAGGACGCGGCCCGGGAACTCAAGGACTGCCCCCGGGCGGAGGATCCCCGGCTCCTCCGGGAACAGGCCCGGCTCTGCCTCTGGATGGGGGACCTGGAGACCGCACTGGGACATTATCAGGCCTTTCTTAAGCAAGAGCCCCGCCACCGGGAGGCCTCCCTGGAGATGGCCCGGGTCCTGATCTACCTGGGCCGGGCCCCGGAGGCCCTGGAGGCGCTGCGGGGCTTAAGGGTGGGCCAGGTGGGGGTGCGCCTGGATCAGCCGGGGGACCGGAGTCTGCTGACCGCATATATTGAGGCAACCCTGGCGAATCGGGACTATCCAGACGCCCAACGCTGGGCTTTGCGCCTGTTCTGCTCTCAATTTCCCGGAAAACCCCGTTTGGCCCGGGACTGGACCGAGGCCCGCAAATGGCTTAAAGAAGGGCCGCCCGCCGCCGCCCTGGACCTGGAAGACCGGGTCTGGGTGGCCCGGGTTTTGTGCCGGCAGGCGGATGGGGAGAAAAACGGGGAGAGCATCCGCACCGCCTGCGATCTGATGATCCTCAACCTGCGGAAAAACCGCTACCATCACGCTTCGCTTCTGATCCTCAGTCATCTTCTCCCCCGTCTGCCCCGCTACGAGGACCTGGCGGGCATGGTGCGCCGCATCCCCGGCATCCGGGCCGACGGCCCGGAATACATCGCGGCCCTGGCCTTTTTCGACGGCAACCTGGGCCGCCAGGGGGGCAAACTCGATTATCTCCTCCACGTCTTAAAGGAATACCGCCGCCACCGCTGGCCGGACAGCCCCGGGGAACTTCTGGCCCTGGGGGAACTGGCCCGGGAATTGGGCGACCCTTTGACGGCGGGACATTATTATGACCGGGCCCTGGCCCTCCGGCCCGGAGATCGGCGCCTCGCGGCGCTGAAACTTAACAACCAGCTGGCCCGGAAGGACCTGGGCGAGGCCCTGAAGACCCTGGAAAAACAAGGAAACGATCCGACCGCGGCCTTGAGAATAGCCCGCCTCTATTTGCAGCGGGGGCAATACGAAGGAGTCAAGGCGGCGGTGCAAATAATCCCGGAAAACCATAGGGAGTACTCCCAGGCCCTGTTGCTGGCGGCCCGGGCCTGCCGGCTGGAGCGGAGTTATGGGGAGGCCCTGAAAAACCTGGAGAAGCTTAACGGCCTCCTGCCCCGGGAAGAGCTGTTCATGGAGAAGGCCCTGGTCCTGGAGGGCATGGGAGACAAGACCGCGGCCGCTCTCTACGAGGAAATCATCCGCACCAGGCCCGGCTCCCAGGAGGCCAGGGTGGCCCAGGCCCGCCGGGACCGCAGCCGGGGGGATTGGGCCCGGGCTTACAAAGCTTATGCCCAGGCCTTAAACCATGCGCCCCAGGACATCGAGCTCCTTAACGAACTGGAATATATCCGCCAGCAGATGCGGCCCCAGGTGGCCTCCCGGAGTTTCCCCTTCGCCCGGGGCCAGCGGCGGCCGGAGGAAGGGGCCCGGCCCTGGCAATTCTCCCGCTACGACCGGGAATACCTGGGCCGCTCCCTGACGTCTTTGATGCAATTGCCCGTGGAGGGCAAAATCCTGATCCTGCCGGAGGCCATGGGCTTCACGGACAGCAACAAGCTCTACGGCGGCATCTTCCGCCTCCAGGGCGGCTTCTGGATCACCAAGGTCCTGCCCGTGCAACTGGCGGTGGAATACCGGGAATACAATCAAAACACCACCAACCCCGGAGCCCGCCTCTCTCCCCAAGTAACCGAGTTGTCGGATCAGGTGGCCTCCCGCCTGCGCCGGGGGGAGGTGGCCTTGGGCCTGGGGCCGCTCACCGTGGGAGACCGGCTGCGCCTCAGCGGCGAGATCATCGGCCGGCGCTACTGGAGGCGGGAGGACCATGACCGGCATTTGGAGGTCATCAACCCGAACTTCCCTGAAGCCGTCAACCTGAGTTCCACCCACAAGGAACACCGCAACCGCCTCTTCGGCTCCCTGACCGCGGCCGCGCCCATAGGGGAGCGCAGCGAAGCCGCCTTGACCTACAGCCGGTCCGATATCTTCGACCAGGACCCCCATATCTATTCCCGGCTTTACCAGGGCATCTTGAATCTGGAAAAGGCCCGGATCACCGGGTTGCACCAGGTGGAGCTGGCCCATAAACATCAGTTCCGGCCGGGACTGGATTGGCAGGGCCACCTGGGCGGGGCCTTCTTTTCCGATCAGAACCGCCGTCTCACCGCCTACCAGGGACTTTACTGGAAGGCCCTGAACCAGCCGCGCATGCAGTTGGAATTCAACCCCCACGTCTATCTGGCGGCCTACCGGACCCGGCATGAGGCCTACTTCAGCCCCGGCCATTACCTGGCCATGGGCCTGGGACTGAACTTCCACCGCCAGTTCTTCCGCCTGCCCACCCTGATCCTCCAGGGCACGGCCCAAGGCGTGGCCCAACACGGCGATTGGGGCCCCGCCCTCCACGGCCTGGCCGCCCTGGAATGGGAACCGGCCCATAACTTCTTCTTTAATCCCTATATCTTCTATTTCCGGGAATGGGTGGACAACTACCGGCTGCTGTCGGCGGGGGTGTCTTTTCGGTATGCTTTTTAGGAAACTGCTCCTGCTCCTCCTCATCCTCCTGTTCATCTCCGGCTGCGCCGAGGTGACCCGGCCCCAGCCCACCGCGGCCGAGCAGGAGGACTTGCAGCTCGCCGCGGCCCGGCGCCTTCCGGGCCAGAGTTGGGCCCTGGAGCGCACCTCCCGGGTATTTCTTAAGCTCCTGGCCACGGTCCCCCAGGTCCACGGCCGCACTTATCCCTTCCTGGGCTTCAACTGGTGGGTCACCGCCCGGGGCCAAATCGTCATCGACCAGGTCTGGCGCCCCTCCCCCGCCCACGACGCCGGCTTGAAACCCGGAGACCTGATCCTGGCCGCGCACAACTGGCCCCTTTACCCCTGGATGGCAGAAGGAGACCGGCATCTGGAGACCGTCCGGTCGGTGTTCGGGGGCAGCATCCCCGGAGAACTGCTGGTGTCTCTCATGCTGGCGGTCAAATACGTGCGCATGGAACTTAGGGAGCAGTACCTCAGCGGCCCGGTAGAGCTTCTGGTGCAGCGGGAGGAGGACAAGCGCCGCGTCACCCTCTATCCCCAGCATCTTCCTGCCGAATACGCCGTCCTGGTGGCCAACCACCCGCGCGTCGCCAACGAAATCAACGCCTGGGCCGCGCCTGGACGGATCATCCTCTCCCGGCGCTACGTCAGTTTCTGCCGCACCGATGATGAGCTGGCCCTGGTTATCGGCCATGAACTGGCCCACCAGGTCCTGGGGCACCGCCTCCGCCGGGCCGGCCAGAGCCAGTTGGCCTGGCTGGCCGGAGACACGGTGGTGGCCTTTACCACCTATACCCTGAATTATCTGCTCCGGTTGTGGTATCTCCCCGTTTTCGACCGGGATCTGCTCCGGGAGCTGCCCCGGGCCACGATGAGCGCCTTTTCCCGGGCCGATGAGAGGGAGGCCGACGTTTACGGGATGTGGTACGCTTTTCAGGCGGGCTATGATATTGAGGGGTCCCTGGCGGTCATGGAACGGCTGGCGGTGGTGGCGGAAAAGGACCCCTTTTACCGGGGCGGCTTCCTGGACTCCCACCCCGCGTCGCTGGAAAGGATGGCCCGGATGAAAAGGGTCACCCGGTACTTTCAGGCCGGACAGGCCGCGCAGGTCTTTTTGCAATCACCTGATCTCAATCGCCGGCCGGCGCCGGACATGCGAAAACATGCAAGCGGGGAATGAAGCCAGGATTCGCCGCGAGGCGATACCCGGAAAGTTGATAAGCTTGCCGCTGATTTCTATCTCAGCCGGATATCGTCGCCCCGGCCGCTGCCGCGGATCAGGAATCTGTTGACTCCCAGAATAGTAGTTCCGGGCTGGGCTTCTGATAAATCCGCCTGTAGGTCGCGCATAAAAGTGCGCCAGACGCCGCTTTTGGCCGCGGCTCCCAGGCCGTGATGCACATAAGTTCCGGTTCCGAGTTTATTAATATTGACGGGTTGGTAAAGCAAATAGCGGCGGCCCGCGGTGGTGGCTACATCCACATAGACGCTGAATTTCTGGGAATACTTCATACTCCATTCAATCCTGCGGTTGCCGTTGGCCCAGGCGGCCTGGTCCCGGTTTTTCAACAGGTAACCGTTGTTGGCGCCGTCACCGCTGAATTCAATCACCCGGCTCTGCCTGTCTTCATCAAAGACATTAGCGATGGCGGCTCCCGGCGGACTATCGTCGTAGACGCTCCATCTGCCGGCGGCAAGGTCTTCGGCGTCTTCGAGCACGCTCGGCAGATTGCGGCGCAGCGCCACATCATCCAACTTGCAGTTTCCCCGAAAGATCAGCTTGTTTACTGCCAGAAGATGATTATCAGGTTGCCCCCCCTTTAAATCCGCGGAGAGATCCCGGAAGAAGGTATGCCACTGGCCGTTAATCGAATTTTTCCCCACACCGTGATGGACATAAACTCCGGCGCCGAGATTATCCGTGTCCGTGGGCGTATATTGCAGATAACGCGGGCCTGCGGTGGTCTCTATCTGGGCATAAACAGCAAAATCTTTTAAAGATTTCAAACGCCAGGTAAGCACGAAGTGGTTTTGGTTGTTCCAGGGCTCACCGTTCTTATCCACCAGTTGATAACCGTTTGCCGTACCGTTGCCGGCCAATTGGATTACCCTGCCGCCGCCGTCGGCCACGTTCTTTATTTTCGGCGTTACGGGAGAGGATGGTTCCTTATCAACAATGCTCCACCCTGCGGTCTGGCCGCTTTCGCCGTCTTCGTAGATGATCCCCAGCAACTCCGGGGAGGTCTTATAGGCCGGTCCGGGACGGGAACAGGAAACGGTCCTGGTTTCGGTATTGGCGTAACCGCTGCTTTCCAAAAACCATATCTGCCCGGGATGCTCCTGAGGATCTGCGTCATTGCAGTCTTCGCCGTTGGCGGCGTAACCTTCGGGGGCATACGAGGCGCATTTCTTCACGGTATTGTTAGGGTCCCCATATCCGTCCCCGTCGGCGTCCGCAAAAAAGGTCGCCGCGGCGTAAGGCGGGCAGAATTCGGCCCAGGCGAGTTTTTGCGGTAAAAATTCCGCTTCGGTTAAGTCGCTGATTTTGCGGGCCGTGCCGTTTGGCGCCAGGATCATGGTCCGCTGGGACAACCCCAAAAAGTTCCAGCCGATAAAGTAAGGCAGGTCCTCCAAAGCCGCGGGCGCCTGCACGGTGATCTGCATTTCTTTTTCTTCATTGGGCTGCAGCGCCACCTCTTGGGGGGAAGGAGAAACGTTCCAGCCCGGAGGGGCGGCCACCTCCAGCGCTCCCTGGAGCGTTTGCTGGGAATCGCCGTTGATCAGCTTTAAGGAGAGATTAAACGTCTCCCCCGGGTTGATTGTTTTTACCTTCAGTTCCGGCGCCAAAAAGGGATAGGTTCGGTCGGCCAGAATAAGACAGGCATAACTATTAATATTCGGGATATTTATTTGGTGCACGTCCTGGCCGGGGGCCAAAGGAATCCGGGAAATCCGGTCATCGACCAGAAGATAAGCCCAGGAGTAATGACGGGAAGGGCGGAAATTAACGGCGACATTTGCCGCAGGTTCATCTTTGCTGCTTGCAAGCAGCATGATCAGTTCGTTTTCCGAAAACTGATTGCTTTTAAAGTAGTGTTCCACCAGAAAGGAGTTCGGCAAATTCCCGATTTTGATCCTGGGGTCATATTGCTCCCCGGCTTTCGCGGCCAGGCGCGGCTGCACCGAGTACATCGTGTCCGCCAGGAGAATGATTTTTCCCGGGGCCTTATCCAGTACCGTATCCTGCGTTATCCCTTTTATCCAGGCTGCCTCATCCATGCCTATCATACTTAAGAACAACGGATTAAATCGATTGGCATTGCTGTAATCCCAACCTTTCGGTTTTGAGACCTTCCTCCAGGGGTCTTTATCGGGATTCAGGAAAATCACGGTTATGCCCCGGGAAAGGGCCTCTTGCAGCAAACTTATCTGCGCGTCGCTCAGCCCCCTGGTAACCGGCGCCAGGATCACCTTCAAGTTATCCGGCATCTGCTTGGCGCTGTTGAAGAAAGAGACGGTCATCCGGGATTCGGCCAGGGGGCGCATAACATTTTCCACCAGGGCGGTGCTGTTGAAACTCGGATACCACGGAATCAGGATTCCCACTTCCGATTGATCCCGGGCATGGGAATAATACGGTTCAAACCTCTGCACCGACAGGATGCCCTCGTACCATTTCAGCCGGCGCCACTGGGCGTCCAGTCCGTCCCGCCAACCCACCCCCCAGGCATCCTGGATCATACCCCACCAACTGCAGCCGAAAGGCGTGGCCGTCAATAAGACCCCTTGGCTGATCTCATAAGCCCGGTCTGGGGGCACACAAAGGCCCCCGTAGGCATCCATAAAATGGGTATGGGCAATAATCTTGGGACAATTTGCCAGACCGAGGAGGTAACGCGTCAAGCCATGGGTGTTTTTAAACGGCCCCCCCAAATACTTATTGCCGATGGGAAATTGAACATTTTCAAAGTCGACCTCGGGAAACAGGCTGTGCTCCCGGATTCGCTCCTGGATATAAGGGCTCTTGGGGTTGGAAGGATAATCCATGATCCATAATTTCGGATCCATGGCTTTAATGGTCTGGGCCATATCCAAAACCGCCTGGACCGGAATATTGATATCGGTTTCCAAGGGCAGGATATAACCCTTGAGGCTCGAGTGATGCTTGAACAGGTCGTAAGTCTCGGCAACGATGGTTTTTGCCGTCTCAAGGTCAAAAAAACTGGCGCCGTTTAAGCCGGGGGGATCCACCCTCAGCAAGATATCCACTCCATATTTGTCTGCTAAAGAAAAAAGGTCTTCGGGGGGAACCGCCGTATTAAAGGTGAGGTCAAAAGGCAAGTTGCCGGGACTATTGGCATAAGTGACGCCGAATTTATTGGAAATTTCCAGATGCGTCAGATTGACGCCCGCGCTGCCGATCTCCCGGAAAAATTTTTCTGTCCACTCTTTCTTGGAGAAATCAAACACACAACCGCCGTTCTTGAAGGCGATGGGGACATAACGCCGGGTGAAACCGTAATAATCAGGAGAGTCGTCGCAGCGCATGAAGTAGGCGACATAATGAAACGGTTCTTTGAGGTAGGTGGTGACGCTTGCGGTTGCTGAAGAAAAAAAGCCCATCCACGGGCTAAACCAATTAACGAACCACAAGGGAAATAATGTAATTAGCAAAAGGATGCCATAACGGCTCCAGATTGATTTTTTATTTTTTGGGGCCATACTTAATTACCCTGACATCCCCAAGACAAACCTTCTATCCCCCCCCTTTCCTCTGATTCGATGTCCGTGATTTCCATAATCTTATCACACCGGCAGAATCACCGTAACCCAGGTTTCCCCCGGTTTGCTCTCCACCTGGATTTCTCCCTGGTAGGGGGCCAGGAGGCGCCGGGCCAGGAAGAGGCCCAGGCCGGCATGGGGCGGGTTATGGCTGTTCTTGGAGGTGATAAAAGGCTCAAAAAGCCGGGGCCGGATCTCCCGAGGCACCCCCGCTCCCGTATCCCCCACCTTCAGGACGCGCCGCCCATCCTCCAGTGAGGTTTCCACCGTCAGTTTCCGGACTTCCGCTCCTTCCATGGCCTCCAGGGCGTTGTCCACCAGGTTGCGGAAGCTCTGGCTGAAATCGATGTAATGGCCGTTAATCGGCGGCAGGCCGGTCTGGAAACGAAAATCCTTCTCCACCTGGTGCTTGAAAAAGGAATTGGCCACAAAAAGCTCCAGTTCCTCTTCCAGCATTTGATTGAGGTCCAGATTAATTCTTTCCTGGTTCTCCTCGTGCAAGCCTTGGGTGACAATGCTGCGGGCCTGATCCCGGAGGTTTTGCACCTCCTGGGAAAACTGCCGCACCTTGTTCTGCCGGTATTTGAAGAAGGGCCCCAGCCTTTCCTGGATCTCCGGCGGGCAATCCTGCAGGGTCTCAAACTCGTCCCGGGATTTTTGTTCCAGAAGCTCCAAATGGAAAGACAGAACCTGCAGAGGAGTGTTCATGTTATGAACGATGCCGGTGCAACGGCGGCCGGTGGCGGAATGGCGGTAAAAGCGCACCATCTCTTGCCAGCAGCGCTCCAGCATCTGCTCCGGGGAGGGAGATTTACCGAAGGTCACGCGTTTTCCCTTATCCGCCCTGGTCTCCGGGGGCGATGATGGCCGGTGCAATCAGCGGGTTTAGGCTCTTGGTCTCAGGCTCGGCGTAACTTAGTCAATTTATCACGAAATCTAGAAGATTGCAAAATTACCACCACCGAGGACAATTAGTAAAAAGATGCACCACAGAGACACAGAGGACACAGAGTTTCACAGAGGAAAAATCTTTGTTTTGGCGCAAAGCGCCAAAGCAAAAATATTATCTCTGTGCTCTTTGTGTCTCTGTGGTGAATCTTTTCAGCAGAACGAAATGGTGCTCAGGCGGTTTGGGTGGAGAGCATATCCACGAATTCCAGGGTCAGTTCCGGATCGAACTGGGTGCCCGCATGGGCCCGGATCTCCGCCAGGGCTTCGGGGATGGTGCACCGCCGCCGGTAGGGACGGTCGGTGGTGAGGGCGTCGTAGACATCCGCCAGGGTCAGGAGGCGGCAGGCGAAGGGAATGTCCTTCCCGGCCAGGCCCCGGGGATACCCCCGGCCGTCCCAGCGCTCGTGGTGATAGAGGATGACCCCCTTTTCCTCGGCGCGCAGCCCCAGGGGCTCCACGATCTTCCCCCCGATCAGGGGATGGCTTTCGATGACCACGCGCTCCTCGGGGGTCAGCGGCCCGGGCTTCAAGAGGATGAAATCGCTGATTCCCACTTTGCCGATGTCATGGAGGTAGCTGGCGGTCTTCAGGGAGTCCAGTTCCTCGGGGGGCAGACCCAGGTGTCTCCCGAAGTGGGAGACGATCTCGGTCACCCTGGCGGAGTGCTGGCCGGTATAAGGATCCCGGGCCTCCAGGCTTCTCACCAGGGCCTTGATGGATTCCAGAAGAGAGACCGTGTTTTTTTCGTGGATCGCCAGGTTATCGGAGACCAGGTTGGGGTTCTCCGCCAGCATGTTCACCAGATTGAGATCATCCTGGTCCAGGGGCCTTTCCGGGCGGTCGCTGAGCAGCAGCACCCCGGCCAACATCCCGTTCTGTGGTACGGGCACCGCCAGGACCGGCGGGGATTGTCTCTGGCCCCGGGGCCTGAAGAGCAGGGGGGCCCCGTTTTGGAGAACATCCCTGGCGATCTTCCAATGATTTCGTGGCAATTTCTGGCGGTCCAGACTGGCCAGGAGACGGAGCCGCCCATTGCCGCCGTTCTTGCTGAAAAACGCAGCCTGGCGCACTTTGGTCATTTTGGCCGCCAGTTTGAGGAGCTGCATGCAGAATTCTTCCCCGTCATAGCCCCGGCCCAGGCGCTGCAAGATGGAGTTGGCCCAATAAAATAAACCCGAGGGATCCCCTGGCGGCTGGGGGGGCGGCGGAGAAAGGTTGAGCCGATAGCGTTGGGCGGAAGGCAGGGAATCCAGGAGCCGGCTGAAGAGATCGGGCAGATCACTCAAAGTGATCAATTCGGAAGGCTGCAGGCCGGTCTGGGCCAAAGGTTCCAGGGTCAGCGTCAGAGTAAACTTGCCCCCAGGCAGAGCCATGTGAAAGGATTCGGCCTTGGACGCGGACTTCCTGGTCTCAAAGGCCAGCGGGGGCTTAGGTTTATTCGACACCATTGCAACCCTTTGGGATTTCAGATAAACAGTCGTTCTTTAAGTTTCTGGTATTCTTCCCGGCTCAACATATTTTCTTTGTACAGGTCCCGCAGGCGTTCCAAATCCCCCAGTTTTTCCAGAGTCTGCTCCTCGGGGGAATAATCTTTCAGGGGCACCGGCCCCGGCGACCACAGGGTCCGGGGACGGTTTTCGGGGCGGTTCTCGCCCCCGATAAACTGGGGCAACTGCTGCACTTCTTTCAACTGGGCGGTTAAATCGTCAAGTTTGCGGAGCAATCTCTGATTTTCCCGCCGCAGATGGATAAGCCGCATGGCGTTGGTCACCGCAATCTCAATTTCCTGCAATTTGAAAGGCTTACACAGATAATCATAAGCCCCTTCCCGGATGGCCCCGATGGCGCTGTCCAATGAGGCGTAACCGGTCATGATCACCACCAGGGTGCCCGGGTCCCTTTGGCGTGCGGCCCTGAGCACCGTCAACCCGTCGGCTTCGGGCATTACCAAATCGGTAATGACCAGAGGATAATCCCGTTTCTCCAATAAAGCCAGGGCCTCTCCGCCGTTGGCGGCCAGGTCCACCTGGTGGCCTTTCTCCTTGAGAAACTCCTCCAGGGCTGCGGCCAGGGTCTCGTCATCTTCAGCCACCAGGATGGCTAGAGGGGCCTCAAGCCGGACCATAATAACTGCATCCCTTTCCGGGGCATCTCCGGGAGCCGCTCCCTGGCTCCTCCCGGATCGTGGGAAGATCATCGCGAAATCTCCCCTTACTGACTGTTGCAACGGCGAATTCCCCAGGTCTCAAACCTCGGGGAAATTTTGTGGGACGCTTGGCCATCCCGTGCCTCTCAGCTCCTCAAGATCCTAAACGGGACCGGCTTTGCGCCCTCGACTCCGCCTGCCTCCGGGAAGTTGGGACCGGGGCCGGGAAGCCGGTAGGTCCTAATCAAGAATATGGTCCTACTTTCTTATCGGTTGAAGTTCAGCCCGCATTAAAATTTCAGGGAAGGCAAAGTTTAATTAACATGGAGGCCGTAATTTTCTCCCAGAGGTAGGCCTCAGGCGGGGTCCGCAGGCCGAGAATGAGGCAAACAGCGCTTTCCCGGCTTCACGGCGGAGATGATTTCTTCCCACTGCGGCTTAATAAGCCTGGCGGCCGGTCAGACCCAAGCCTGTCTCTTCTTGGGCCGGAGTATTACTTCTTGTCTCAAGGTATTATTATGGTTATTAATATAACCAGGGGACATGCATATTGCTAAGAAGACCGCCCAGGAGCAAATAATTATGCCTACCGGGACTAACAAACGCAAGCTTTTGGCATTGTTTGGAATATTTATATTTCTCCTTCTGAACCCGCCGTTAATGCAAATTGTTAACCGCGAGGCTTCGCTGGGAGGGGTTCCTGCTTTGGTGTTGTACATCCACCTAGTTTGGATCCTGGCCATTGCCGGGCTATATGCCTTCAGCCGTTCATCCTCCCGGGAGTAGACGGAAAAAAGATGCTCGATACGGGTCTGGTTGCCGCCGCTGCCTTCGGCTATCTCTTTCTGCTCTTTGCCATCGCCTATTATGGGGACCGGCAAAGGAGCCGGGGTCGGAGCATTATTGCCAATCCCTATATCTATGCCCTGTCTCTGGCGGCCTATTGCACCGCCTGGACCTTTTTCGGCAGCGTCGGCAAGGCCGCCACTTCCGGCGTGACCTTTCTCACCATCTATCTGGGTCCCACCATTATCGCCTTTTCCTGGTGGTTCGGTCTGCGCAAGCTCCTGCGCATCTGCAAGGACAACAACCTGACCACCATGTCCGATTTTCTCACGCTGCGCTACGGTAAAGGGGCATTCCTCGGGGCCCTCGCCACCGTGGTGGTGCTCTTGGCCATTACTCCGTACATCGGCCTGCAGCTCAAGTCCATATCCGGCACCTTTAACATCCTGGTTTATGGGGAAGCCGCCCCGCCGCTCACCATGCCCATTTATGAGGATACCGCCTTTTATGTGGCCCTGCTGCTGGCCATGTTCGGCATCCTTTTCGGGGCCCGCCATCTGGACCCCACGGAACGCCACGAAGGATTGGTGGCGGTGGTGTTCTTTGAGTCCATCATCGAACTGCTGGCTTTTGTCAGTCTGGGTCTCCTGGTTACCTTCGGCCTTTTCCCGGGCTGGGGGGAAATCTTCAGCCGCATACAGCAAAGCCCCGAATTTGCGCAGCTTCTCCTGGTGAACACCGGGCCTCATAACAGTTATTCGTTTCTCCTGGTGTTGACCTTGCTGGCCATGGGGGCCATTCATTTTCTGCCCCGGATGTTTCACATGGCCGTGGTGGAAAATACCGATGAAAAGCACATTCTCACTGCAATCTGGCTCTTCCCCCTCTATCTGCTGTTAATCAACCTGTTTGTCATGCCCATTGCTTTCGGGGGATTGCTGCTGGGTTTGCCGCCGGAACAGGCCGACACCTTCGTGTTGCGCATCCCCTTGCAAACCGGGCATCCTTATCTGGCCCTGCTGGTCTTTATGGGAGGGTTGTCGGCCTCCACGGCCATGGTGGCGGTGGCCTCCATCGCGGTGAGCACCATGGTCGTCAACAGCCTGGTGATGCCCCTGGCCATCCGCCTGAGGCTGCAAGAGCGGATCACTCCCCATCTGTTGACCATCAAACGGAGCGCCATCCTTTTGCTGATCCTTTTGGGGTACTTCGGCTATCATTTTCTCTTCCCCACGGTCATGCTGGTGGACATCGGGCTGATCGCCTTTTGCGGGGTGATGCAATTGGTGCCGGCCATGCTGGGGGCCCTGTATTGGCGGGAAGCCACCCGGTGGGGGGCCATCGCCGGATTGGGGACGGGTTTTTTCCTCTGGAGCTATACCCTGGTTTTACCCTATTTTGTGGAAGCAGACTGGTTTTCCCCCACCTTGCTGACGGAGGGGCCTTTCGGCCTGGCTTTCCTCAAACCCACTGCCTTTCTGGGCTTATCCGGCCTGGACAAACTCTCCCATACTTTCTTCTGGTCTTTGCTTTTCAATGCCGGCGCTTTTGTCGGCGTTTCGTTGGCCACGACCCCCAGCCCGGTGGAGAAGGAACAGTCCCGGCGGTATGTCGGCGTATTCGAACAGGAACGAGAGCTGCCATTAGAGAAACGCTTTACCTCCTTTCCCAGCCTGGACCATTTGACCCATTTCCTGGAGAGCCTCATCGGCCATAGGAAGGCCGCGGCCGCGCGGCGGGCCTTTCTTCAGGAGGTGGCGATCCCCGAATCCGAGTGGGGGGACCGGGAAAAACTCCGGCTCGCGGGCTTCGTGGAGCGCACCCTGGCGGGCTCCATCGGGCCGGCCGCGGCTCGGGTCATCATCGAGGGCTACCTGTCCGCCCTGGGCTCCAGGATGGAGGACGTTTTCGATCTTTTCAGCCGCATCTCCAGTTCCCTGGAGGAAAGCGAGCAACAGTTGCGCCGGCGGGTGGCGGAACTCTCGGTGCTCTTCGAAGCGGCTCGCAGACTGGCCTATTCCCCTTATATTCCCGATCTCCTGGAAGGCGTTCTGGGTGTGCTGGAGGAACAGCTGGGCATAGAAACCTGCGCCGTCCGGCTGTTGGATGAAAGAGGCTTTCTGCACATCAAAGGGTCCCGGGGGCTTCCTCCCGAAGCCCAGGAACAGGTGGTAAAGCCGGATTCCGAGTCTCTCCTGGGGCAATGCCTGTACACCTTTACCCCCCAGGTGGTGTCCCCGGGGGACTCCGCCGCAACCGCGCCCCGCCTCCAGGGGCTAAGACAAGAGGAAATCATGGGTTCCCTGGTCCTGGCGCCCATCGCTACGGAAACCGCGACCCTCGGGGTCTTGACTGCTGCCAGCAGCCAAAAGGGGTTTTTTACCCGGGAACACGTGGAGTTCTTTCAATCCCTCGCCGGGCAATTGGCGTTGGCGGTGCGCACCGCCAATATGGAGGAGGCCCTGCGCCTGGACGAATCCCGCCTGGAGGCGGTCTGGCAGCTGAGCCGGATGACCAGGGCGACTCTCAAAGAAATTACCGAATTCGCCATGGAAGAGGGGGTCCGGCTGACCAAAAGCAAGATCGGCTATCTGGCCTTCGCCAGCGAGGATGAAACGGTGCTCACCATGCAGGCCTGGTCCAGAACCGCCATGGAGGAATGCATCGTTGCCGATAAACCTTTAGTCTATCCCATGGAGACCACCGGGCTCTGGGGGGAGGCCGTGCGGCAGCGCCAGCCTATCATCACCAACGATTACGCCGCGGCCAATCCCTATAAGAAAGGCTACCCCCCGGGGCACGTGGAAGTCCGGCGCCATCTGAATATTCCGGTCTTTGACGGCGACCGCATCGTGGCCGTGGCCGGGGTGGGCAATAAGGACGAGGAATATGATGAATCGGACGTCCGCCAACTGACTCTGTTGATGAACGGCATGTGGTGGCAGATCAAACGCCAGCGGGAAGAAGAAGCCCTGGCCGCCGAGGTGGAGCGCGGCATCTATTTCCAGAAGCTGCTGATTCACACCTGCATGGACGGCATCGTCGGCCATGATATGGACGGCGTTATCCGCACCTTTAACGACACCGCGGCCAAGATTATGGGCTATGAGCCGGCAGAAGTCCTGGGCCGCAAAAATATTCGGGAACTGTATGCTCCCGGCCAATTCCAGGAAATCGAGGCCAAAATCCACGATCCCTTCTACGGGGGGGAGGGCGTCCTCGAGAATCACGAGTCCTGGATCCGGCACCAGGACGGCTCCTTGGTCCCCGTCTGGCTCTCCGCCCGGCTGCTTAAGGAAGGCGACCGGGAAATCGGCATGATCGCCCATATTAAGGACCTCAGGGAACGGAAACGCATGGAGGAGGAGCTCCTGCGGAGCGAACGCCTGGCCATCCTGGGGAAGATGGCGGCCCACATCAGCCACGAAATCAAAAATCCCTTGATGCTCATCGGCGGCTTCGCCCGCCAGGTCTTGAAAGATTTTGCCCAGGACCCCCAAAGGAATCTGGAAAAGCTGCACATTATCGTGGATGAAGTCAAACGGCTGGAGGAATTCCTGGTGGAAGTCGGCAGCTATGCCAAATTCTCCGAACCCCAAAAGAAACCGGGAAATATCAACGCCCTGATCCAGGAAACCTGCCAGCGCCTGGAACCCAGTCTGCGGGAAAGCAAAATCGATTTGGCGCTTGAATTGGACCCCGATCTCCCGGAGACGCAATTCGACCCGGGCCATCTGCGGCAGGTGATCCTGAATATCGCCAAGAACGCCATTGAGGCCATGGACGCCGGCGGCGCCCTGACCATCGCCACCGGGCTGCGGACCGGCCGGGTATTTATCACCATCGGCGACACGGGAGTGGGCATTCCGCCGGAGGTTCAGGAAAAAATCTTTCAGCCCTTCTTTTCGTCCAAGCCCAAGGGCAGCGGCCTGGGGCTGGCCATTTCCCAGAAGATCATTCAGGCCCACCATGGAGAAATCGTCATCGACAGCGCGCCCGGCAAAGGCACGCAGGTGACGGTCTATCTTCCGGCTGAATCTTAGAAAAAATCAGTAAGATACGGATTGGCGGCCTTCTCCTGGCCCAGGGTGGAGCTGGGGGTCTCCCCGTAATCATGGCCCGGCCAGATGCGGGTCTCGTCCGGCAGGGGCATAATCTTGTCCTGGAGGGATTGGATCAGTGCTTCCAGAGAGCCGCCCGGCAGATCGGTGCGCCCGGCCGCCTCCACGAACAGCGTGTCCCCGGTGAAGAGGTGGCCGGGAAAATAAAGACAGATGGCGCCGGGGGTATGGCCGGGGGTGTGCAAAACCAGGGCTTCCCGGCGGCCCAGGAGGAGCTTCGAACCGTCTTCCACTTGCAGGTCCACCCGGGTCAGCGGCGGAAACCCCTCGGCCCGGGCCAGATCCTGCATCTGAGGGCGGCTGAAGAACTCCCAGTCCAGGCGGTGCATGACTACTTTGGCCCCGGTTTGCTCCGCCCAGAGGCCGTTGCCGGCGATATGGTCCGCGTGGCCGTGGGTGTTGACGATCCAGCGGAGATGCCAGCCATTTTCCCGGAGCCCTGCCTCTAGAGACGGAGCCGGGCCGCCGGGGTCGATGAGGAGAGCCTCGCCGGTCTCCGGGCAGGCCACCAGGTAGGTGAGCACCGCCAGGGGCCCTACTTGCTCGGCGATGATTTTTAGAAGCAAGAGAGCCTCCCGGGAAAATCCTGGGGCAAAAGGGCAAAAGGGCAAAAGGGGAAAAGGCGAAAAGGGAATTTCTCGGGGGCGGATCCCTTTTCCCCTTTTTCCCTCTTCCCCTTTTAACCTCTATCTTTATCTGGCCAGGAACCGGAAGATCATCTGCTGATTGCGCAGCGAATAGATGCCGGATTTAAGGTGGCGGACCTGGGCCTGTTCATTTTCCGCCTTGGCCTCCCGGGCATATTTCGCTCCGAGGTCACCCTGGGCGGCTTCGGCCTTCTTCAGCTTTTCCGCGGCGGATTTTTCCAGGCGCTCGGCCTGGGCCGTTTCGTCCGCGGCCAGTTTTTTATTCACCGTCTCCTGCTGCTCCTCCTGGGGAGTCAGGGTCCGGGTCTTCTGGTCCGGGCCGCATTCTTTCACCAGGATGGTAAACAGGGAATTGGCCTCTTTCAGCAGGGACTTGGCCTCCGCGGTGTATTTGGCGGCCAGTTTCTTCTCCGCTTTATCCAGCAGGCCCACCGCCCTCTTATAGAGGATGGCGTGATCCGGACCGCATTTGGCGGGAGACGCGGCGCTACTCCGGGGCTGAGGAGGAGCCTGGGTCTGGGCCAGGCCCGCACCGGCAAGCAATAATCCCTGCACCATCAACATGCCCAGGACGATTCGACATAAGCGGCTCAAGCGCATATTTTCAGTCCTCTTTCCGTGGAATATGGGCGAATCCGGTATCCGCCCTGAATTTGGCGGGAAAACGTCAGGTTCAATACGCAGCTACTATATATTAATTCCTGGCCGGATGCCAAATGATATTGAAGGTCTCCGCGATGGCCCGGCGAAACCGGGGCCGGTAGATCCATTCGAAGGCCGTTTCTTTGCCGGGGAAGAGCTGCAGGGCCTGGCTGCGGACGTTCTCCACCACTTTCTCCGCCTCTTCCAGGGTGAAGCTGCCGGCCCTGATCTCCATCAGGGCCAGGTCCACCAGAAACCGGAGAAACCTGAGATTTCGGTTCTCTTCCCGCAGGGCCTGCAAACGCTCCGGGGAGGCGTCCTTATCCGGCACGGCCTTCTCCAAAAAAATCAGCGGGGCCTATTTTAACTTGGCTTCTTTGCCCTGTAAAGGAAAAACGGAGTTGAGCTGGGGGGAAGGGGCGGAACCGGCTGGGGGGCCGGCCGCGGCATCCAGCACGTTCCGGGTGATGTCCCTGGCGACGCCATCCCTGGATTTCAGGATTTGAGCCGCCAGATCCCAGTCTATCCGATCCTCCAACTGGTTTTTGGCGGCAAGTTCCTTCACCAAAGCTATGGGCTGCATTTTCTTTTGGTAAAAATTATGATGAGCTTCCAGGAAGATGCGCCCTTGTGCGGTGACAGCCATTTTGATCGGCTGGTAAATAATTTTCACCGGCGTCCCGATGGTGACTTCGGGAAAGAGCTTCTCGATTTCATCAGGGAGCATCCGGATACAGCCATGGGAGGCGTAGTAGCCCACGCTCCAGGGCCGGTTGGTGGCGTGGATACCCACTCCCTCGGCGGAGGTGAGCATAAAGAATTTACCCAGGGGATTTTTAGGTCCCGGAGGCACCTTTTCCAGCACCTCCAGACCTTCTTCCTCCATCTCCTCCTGAATGGATAACGGGACATTCCAGGTGGGGTTTTTGCGCTTATCGATAATCTTATAGTTCCCCGTGGGAGTCGGCCAAGAAGGTTTGCCCGCCGCCAGGGCGTAACGGCGCTGATACGCGCCATCCTTAAAATAGTAAAGGTTCAACTCCGCCAGATTAATAATCAAACCTTGGTTTACACAGGTTGGAACAATATGGGTGGAATCGATTTTTATAGTCATCCCTTTTTTCAGTCGATAAGGCTTTTTTAGCTTATTTTGCTTTACTAAAACCGGCCAACGCAATCCTTTCCTTTGGGCCAAGCGTTCGATGGAGACCCGATGTTGCTCCACCAGGTACATTTCTTCACATCCGCCTATCTGAGTATAAAGATCGACCCCGGTGGCGGAGGCGCTCACTGCACCGGCCAAGCAGCAAAGACCAATCAGTAATAACAGTCGCAGCATCTTAATACTCCACCTCCACAGCATAGGGAAAGTGGTCCGAAGGATAGCGCCCATTTAAATTATCGGTAACCATGAAGGCTTCCTTGACCTTGAAGGGTGAGGATAACAAAATCCAATCAATACGGCTGCCCCGGAGACAACCGTTGAAGTCGTGCTGGGTGGTGGCCTCCACTCCGGCGGGATGCAGGCTCCGCCAGGAATCTTGTAGGGGGCTGCCGGGATTCAAAAATTCCCGGTAAACCGGAGACTCCGGCGGCTCATTGAAATCTCCCGCGAGAATCATGGGTTTTTTAAGAGGGAAGAAATGCTCCCGGATCATCCGGGCGCCGTTCAGGCGGGCCGGGGCCGAAATATGGTCCAGGTGGGTATCGAGGAAATAAAACCACATCTCCCGCCCCACCTCTTGGAACAAACCGTAAGTGACCATGCGGGGGAAGGCGCTGTCCCAGCTCTTGCTGCGGTGCACCATGGGGGTATCCGACAGCCAGAATTCTCCCGATTCCGCTGTCTTAAACAGGTCTTCCCGGTAAAAAATGGTGGGATACTGGCAGGTGCGGTCGATCTGCCGGTGGCCGATCAGCGGCTGGTAGTTGGGCAGATGCGCGGCCAGATATTCCAACTGGGGCACGGTGCCTTCCTGGGTGCCCAGGAGGTGGGGCCCGTGGGCCAGGATAATCTCCACCACCAATTCCTTGCGGTATTCCCATTCATTGGGGCCGTCTATCGGCGTGGCAAACCGGAGATTGAAGGTCATCAGGCGCATACCGGCTTTAGGCGAACCTCCAGGGCAAGGGTTGGGGAAAGAACAGTTCCCCGCTCTGTTTTAGGAAATAAGCGTCGGTCATGCTCGCCATAAAATCCCGGACAATCTCCCCGGGACGGTAGTTCTCCAGGTACACCGGGTCCATAGAGGATAGATAATCCCTCCAGATGGGCGAATCAAGGCGGCGTTCCTCCAGATCCCGGATAAAGCGGGTCCACATGGAGGCGAAGAGGCCCTCGATTTTCGGTGTTTCCGCCTTGATTAAGGGATTATTGTAGATGCGCTCGTAATTGAATTCCTTCAAACCTTTCAGGGCCTGGCCCACCTCCGGGCTGTAGCCGACGTAATTTTTTTCAAAACTGTGGGTGATGAGATCGGCTACCAGGCTGTAGACAATGGCCCCGTTGGTGCGGCCCAGGCGCTGGGCGGCTTGGGAGGGCAGCTCTTCCCGCTTGACCAGATTGAGGGTGATGGCGTCTTCCAGGTCCCGGCCGATATAACTGATGGTGTCCGCCAGCCGCACCACGCAGCCTTCCAGGGTCATGGGCTTGATAGGCAGCCGGGGGTCGGCCGTCTTGGCGCGCATCTCCTCTTCCAGGTTTGCAAAGGTCTTCTCCCGGTCCGGGGCCAGCCGCTCCAGGTGCGTCTCCCCGTCGTGACAAAGGATGCCGTCCAAAACCTGGAGGGTCAAGTTCAGCCCCCGGCCCCCCTTTTCCACCCTTTCCAGGAACCACACCCCCTGCACGCTGTGGAGGAAGGGGCCGATGCCCCGGGATTCGCAGATCGCGGAAAGAATCCGCTCCCCGTCGTGGCCGAAAGGGGGATGGCCGATATCGTGGCCCAGGGCGATGGCCTCCAGGAGGTCTTCGTTCAGGCGCAGGAAGCGGCCGATGGTGCGGGCGATCTTGGAGAGGAGCTGCACGTGCAGGACCCGGTGGCTGATGTGCTCGTGGTCGATGAGATAAAAGACCTGGGTCTTGTCGATATAGCGGGTATAGGCCCGGGAATGGAGGATGCGGTCCGCGTCCACCGCGAAGTTTTGGCGGTGGCCCTCGGCGATGCGCTCTTCAAACCGCCGCCGGATGGCTTGGGTGCTGCGGGTGGCATAGAGGGAAAGCCAGGATTCCTCCTGGCGGTCAAGGATTTGCCGCAGTTCCCCCAGATTGACCATTTAAGGCTTTGCCTCCCCCAGGAAAATTTTACCATAGGCCGGTCTGCCCTACAAGCTCCAAGGAATATTTTGAATTTACCGGAAATTCCGCATATAATGGGTAGAAAACTATATTAAAGAAAACATTAATAAGGCTCGATAAAGCTGAAAGAGATAAGTCCAATATGAACTCTTCGAGCCAATATTACCTCCGCTTCGGTCTTTGTGTAATCCTGGTTCTGTTCGGAATTTATGCGGGCCTCCGGCTTCTTTTCCCTCCTCTGCCTTTGGTGGGCGTGATCCAATGGACCCGGGATCTCAAGTTCTTTGAAGATGCCCCCCAGCGGGTGATGGAGGGACTGCGGGAGGAAGGTTTTCAGGACGGCCTTAATATCCGCCTGGAAGTGAGAAACGCCCGGGAAGAAAGAGACAAAGCCGCGGCCCTGGCCCGGGAGTTCGTAAAGAAAGGGGCCCGTTTGCTGATCACCGTGGGCACGGTGCCCACCCTCATCGCCCTGGAAGTCACCCGGGACACCCGCATCCCCATCATTTATACCATGGTGGCCTCCCCCAACGCCACCGGCCTCGCCCGCCCGGCGCCTCCGGAGGCCATCCGCTTCACCGGCGCCAGCATTGAGGTGCCGGCGGTGGAGCAGTTGCGTTATTTGCTTCTGGCCCTGCCCAAACTCAAGCGCCTGGGAATCCTGTTTTGCACCGCCACCCCTGTGGCTGTGGCCTGCGGCAAGGCGGCGGAAGAGGCTTGCCCCGGCCTCGGCCTCACCCCCGTCCTGCGCACGGTTACCGATGCTCGCCCCGAGCTGTTGCAAGAGACGCTCCACGATCTGCTGGAGGAAAAAATCGAGGCTTTATTCCTCCCGGCCGATCCGGTTCTCAGGACCCCCGGTATCCTGCGGATTATTTCCGAGGCCACCTTCGGAGCCCATATTCCAGTGATGACCTCGGGCAACGATTCCGTAGCATACGGCCTTCTTATGTCCTATCACGCCGACTTTGCGGAAATGGGCCGCCAGTCGGGACGACAGGCCGCCCGCTTTTTAAAAGGCACTCCCATGGAGCAAATCCTCCCGGAATCGCCCCTTACCAAAACCTTGACCATCAACCTGAAAGCGGCCCAGGAACTCGGCCTCCAATTGCCCAGGAACCTTGTCAGCCAGGCCCGGCTTTTTTATCAATGACTAAAAAGAAAGTTCCTTTAACCAAGACCTTTAAATTCCGGATTCTCCTCCTGGGGGGCGTAGGGTGGGTTCTCCCCTTAATTACCCTGATTATCGGAATAGGCTTTTTCTCCCGGCATCTGCAGGGCGACCTGGACCGTTCCCTGAAAAACATCGAGGCCCGGGAAGGCCGCCGGCTCCATGAGGAGCAGGACAGCGTGATGTCCGCCCAGTTGCGCCAGAAGGTCCTGGATGTGGCCCAGGAGTTATCCCTCTTTTTGAGCCTGCACCAATCCCGGAACTGGAAAGAAATATATCACGATCAGGAGTTTCGCCAGATCGCCGTGCAGCAGGTGGGGACCATAGGAGAAACCTTTCTCCTGAATATGCTGGACTCCGAAATTCTGCTTTCTTGCGGCATTTTTATCGAGAAAGGAAAAGTTGAGATTAACGGGCAATGCGAAAAAATCTGCCAGGCGCTTGAGAGCCTGGGTGTAAACAAGAATTGGACCGCCAAACTGGGGGAAATAAAACTGCCCAAGACCCGGTCCACCCATTATTACGGTTTCCTGGCGCCGGTCTCCGTCCGCCCCTGGGGCGGCCCGCCCCTGGCGGTGGGAGTGTTGGCGGACCTCAAACAGGTGAGCCGGGAGGATTCTGCCGGGTCTTCCATTCTGAAGACCGCGGTTAATCTTAGCCGGTCTTTGGTTGACACCCGTATCAGCCAGTTTCAGAGGGAGGCCTTCGTTTTCTTCGGAGGCCTGGGTTTGGTGGGGCTATTGGCCTGCCTGGCCCTGATGCGGCGCCAGACCCGGGCGGTGGCCGCCCTGACCCGGGCCGCGGAAGCCTACAATGACGGAGATCTGGATTACCGCAACCCCGATCCCGATCAGGATGAGCTGGGCCATTTGGCCCACACCCTCAATCTGATGGCCACGAATCTGCAGGAGAATACGGTATCCCGGGCCGAATGGGAAAATACCTTCAATGTTATTCCCGACCAGGTGATGATCCTGAATACGGAACAGCAGATAATCAGAGTCAACCGGGCCGTCGCCGAATATCTAGGAGTCTCCCCGGAAGAAGTAACCGGACGTTGTTGTTACGAATTAATGCACAACGCCAACGCCCCCGCGGTGAGCTGTTGTTTTCTCCAGGCCATCCGGGAAGGAATCCGCACCCAGACGGAATATTGCTCCCTGGACAACCGGGCCACTTTCCTGGTGACCGTGGACCCCTTGCGGGATCGGGAAGGGAAGATCGTCGGCGCGGTGCACGTGGCCCGGGATATCACCACCCTGAAACAGGCCCAAGAGGAGCTGGCCCAGTCCTCCTACTTCTTAAAGGAGATTATCGAATCCGCCCCCCTGGCCGTGGCGGTGGTCAACGCCCAGGGCCTTTATACCCAGGTCAACCGCCAATTTTTAACGGAATACGGCTATGCCCCGGAAGATATTCTCCATAAACCCTACTATCTGATTTATGCCGACCGGAAAGAACGGCTTCAATTGATGCGGGAACTCCAGGAGCACGGTGAAGCCCTCGGCTGGCTGGTTTACGTGAAGCACAAGGACGGCCGCGCCGTGCCCACCCGCATTTCCATCCGCAACCTCTGGGGGCCGGGCGGAGAACTCCTGGGGTCGGTGGCCATGGGGCGCAACATCTCCGACGAGGTCACCCTGCAAAAGCAGATGGAGCAGGTGCAAAAATTAGAGGCCGTGGCCACCCTTTCCGGCGGCTTGGCCCATAACTTCAATAACTTGTTGACCGTCATCATGGGCCTCACCAACCTGATGATGGCCAAAGTCGGCCCGGCCCACCCGTTCTATACGGATTTGAAGGAGATTGAATTGCAGGTGCGGGCCGGCCGGGAACTCACCGAAAACCTGCTCACCTTCACCCAGGACAGCCGGTTCGAGATGCAGTCCCTGGCCCTGAACGAACTGATCAAGGGCACCGTGGACCTCTTTGCCCGCACCCATCCGGATATCGAAATGGCCCTGGATCTGGCCCCTGATCTGTCCCCGGTGAAAGCCGACCCGGGCTTGATGCAGCAGGTTTTGATGAATCTCCTGATCAATTCCTGGCAGGCCATGTCCCATGGCGGCAGGATCGTCATCCAGACCCGGGGGGTGACCGTGGCCGGGTGGCAGGATCCGGTCTGGCATCTGGAACCCGGCCCCTATGCCAGCTTTGCGATTACGGATAACGGTGAGGGTATGGACCCGAAGACCCTGGAGCGGATCTTTGAGCCCTTATTCACCACCAAGCCTTTGGGCCAGGGGACCGGCCTGGGCCTAGCCTCTGTCTACCATATCACCAAGTTGCACCGGGGGGCCATTCTGGTGGACAGCCAAAAAGGCCAGGGCGCGACCTTCACCATCTACCTGCCCGTATCCCCATCCAAGCCGCAGGTGATAAAACCCCAGGAAAGCAATCTCGTTTACGGGCGGGGCACCATCCTGGTGGTGGATGATGAACCCGTATTGCGGCAGGTGGCGGCCAGGCTCCTGGAGAAATTGGGATACCGGGTGATCCAGGCTGCGGATGGCAAGATGGCTTTGGAAATTTTCCGGGAGCAGGGACCGGAAATCGACCTGGTGCTGATGGATATGATCATGCCGGGAATGGACGGCTTTCAGGCGGTGCAAAAACTCCGGACTCTCAGCTCCGAGGTGCCCATCATGCTCTGCAGCGGCTACGGCGACGGCAAGGCCAAAGCCCTGCCTCCGGATGTTGGCTATCTCGCCAAACCTTACACCCTGGAAGTCCTGTCCCAAAAAGTAGCGGCCGCCCTGGTGCGCCAGTAGCGTTTTCGGTTTCCGGTTTCCGGTTTTCGGTGAAAGGATATCATCCATAAATCCGCATTAGGATTCGTTGCCGCCGAAACCGGAAAAGATAATCTCGGCCTCCCCCCATTGCGCGATCCCCGTTTAACCCAACCATTCCGGTCATTATTTTTTGCATTGTCTTAAATTGATGATAATATGTATATTTTCATAGGGGACGCTGCGGCCCTAGTCAGCCTTTTTGCCATTTTCCCGTTTAGGCATTATGATCTGTAACTTGCCGGCATCTTTAATTTTTTTACCGAAAACCGAAAACCGGAAACCGAAAACGGTTATTAAATGAGCGGCTGGGACTTTCTGGAAGATTTTTTGCGCTATCTCAAGGTGGAGCGGCAGATGTCGCCCCACACCCTGCGGAGCTATCGCCTGGACCTGTCCCAGTTCCTGGAGTTCATCGCCCCGGAAGGGGCCGCTCCGGTCCTGGAGGACGTAAATTACCGCGGGCTGCGGGCCTTTCTGGCCTTTTGCCTCAAAGGCCGGAGCAAGAAGACCGCGGCCCGGAAGCTTTCGGCGCTGCGCACCTTTTTTAAGTTTTTACAGCGCCGGGGGGTCCTGGATCAGAATCCGGCCAAGCTGGCTCCCAGCCCCAAGCTAGGGAAGAGCTTGCCCCATTTCCTGACAGTGGACGAGGTCTTCCATCTCTTGGGGGAGGCCAAGGGCGACGAATTCGGCGCCCGGCGGGACCGGGCCATCCTGGAGGTTTTTTATAGCGGGGGCCTGCGGCTTTCGGAGTTGGCGGGCCTCAGCCTGGGGGACCTGGACCGGAAGGAGGGCACCGTCCGGGTCTGGGGCAAAGGGGCCAAGGAGCGCCTCTGCTTCCTGGGGACCGCGGCCCGGCAAGCCCTGAATGATTATCTGCCTCTTCGGGAACTGCTCCTGGACGGCAAGGGCCGCCGGGAGGAGACGGCTCTGTTTCTCAATAAACATGGGGGCCGTCTCAGCGCCCGGGGCGTGGCCCGGGTGGTGGAGAAATGGGTGCGCCTCTCGGGGCTGACCCGGGGCCTCAGCCCCCACGGCTTGCGCCACAGTTTTGCTACGCATCTATTGGAGGGCAAAGCGGACCTGCGCTCAGTGCAGGAGTTGCTGGGACACGCCTCCATCTCCAGCACCCAGCATTATTTGCACACGAATCTGGATTATTTGATGGAGGAATACGACAAGGCGCACCCCCGGAGTAAATAGGGGAAAAAGGTTAAAAGGGAAATAGGGGAAAGGGTTTAGGTCCTTGGTGAATAATGAACCTGAAGCATATCACCGGCCATCCCCGGCTGGTGGCATTATTTATTATCATTATTGCCGCCTTAATACTGTTTGTAGAGCTTCCGGTTTTCTTATTTTTAATATTATTTATCGCTCTTGTGCCCTTGGTTATGCTGGCATTAAACGAGAGGTTTAAAAAATATTCTCCAGATGTCCCGATTATTTACCCTGGTTCCGTTGTTTTCATAATTGGCATCATAGCCGCCCTGGCTGCATTATATTTATTAGTTCATGTGGTTTTAATGCTGGTCGGCAGATAGGGGAAAAGGAGAAAAGGTTAAAAGGGAAATAGGGTCTGGCAATTTTAAAAATCCGAAAGGTGAAAAGGTTTTTAACCTCTTCCCCTTTTCCCCCCAACAAGCGTCTTTGCGTGAGGTTTTCTTTAATGTTAATGAATAACGACAAATTCCGGAGCACCACCATCTTGATGGTCCGCCGGGGCGGGAAAGTGGCGGTGGCCGGGGACGGCCAGGTGACTTTGGGCGACATGGTGATGAAGCATAAGGCCAAGAAAGTGCGCCGCCTCTACCACGGCAAGATCATCGTCGGTTTTGCGGGCGCCTCCGCCGACGCCCTGCACCTCTTCGACCGCCTGGAGACCAAGCTGGAGGCCCACAATGGGAACCTCACCCGGTCGGTGGTGGAGCTGGCCAAGGACTGGCGCACCGACAAGATTCTTAGGCGGCTGGAGGCCCTGCTCCTGGCGGTGGACGCCCAAAACTCCTTTCTGGTTTCCGGCACCGGGGACGTCATCGAACCGGACGAAGGGGTGATGGCCATCGGCTCCGGCTCGCCTTACGCCCTGGCCGCAGCGAGGGCCTTGATGGCGCATACGGAGCTAAGCCCCAAGGACATTTGCCGGGAGGCCATGAATATTGCGGGGTCGTTGTGCGTTTATACTAATAGAGAGATTGTGATTGAGGAATTGTAATCCACGTCCATCGGCGTTAATCGGCGGTTATAATTT
>QZIZ01000140.1 GCA_003599195.1 Deltaproteobacteria bacterium
CGGTTCCGCGCATGGACATCGACCTCCGGCTTGATGTCCGGCAGTATAGCACCATTGATAACCAATCGCGATTGCTAGTTTTTCAACACCCTGCTAATGCATCCGGGCGAACCCAAGGTTCGCCCTACGGCTCGCTTCACCTTAACCGATCTTGCAATGTAACATGTCGATAATTAATATTTTTTTAACGAAAAGCGCAAAACGTAAAACAAAAAACGGCTTTGTTAGGGTTTTGTGAGCCTGCCGTTAATTTTTGGTTAACCGGTCATTAAAAGTTGACAATGGAGGACATCCAAGCCTTACATTAAATTAATAACTGTTTGGTTTATCATGGCAATGGGAGATTCCCGATGGCTAAAGAGCGCATTTTAGTTGTTGAGGATGACGATGACATACTGCAATTGCTCCAGTATAACCTGGCTAAAGACGGTTACCGGGTCACCGGGGTCGAATCGGGGGAAGAGGCGTTAAAGGCTGTGAAGCTAAGCGTGCCCGACCTGATTTTGTTGGATTTGATGTTGCCGGGGTTGGACGGCCTCGAGGTCTGCCGGATGCTCAAGCGCGATGACCGGACCCGCGATATTCCCATCATCATGCTCACCGCCAAGGGGGAAGAAGCGGATATCGTCACCGGCCTGGAGTTGGGGGCTGACGATTATATCACCAAGCCTTTCAGCCCCCGGGTGGTGCTGGCCCGGGTGCGGACGGTCCTGCGCCGCCGGCATCCCGAGCCTCTCGCCGCCGAGGAGCCCCTGAAGATTCACGGAATGGTGATCCATCCTGGACGCCACGAGGTCTTGGTGGAAGATCAGCCCCTGGAATTAACCGTCACCGAGTTTCGCCTCCTGCACCTGTTGGCGAGCCGCCCGGGCTGGGTATTTACCCGGACCCAGATTGTCAAAGGGGTGCATGGAGAAGATTATCCGGCCTCGGACCGGTCGGTGGACGTGCAGGTGGTCAGCTTGAGAAAGAAACTCGGTCCCTGCGGCAAATATCTGGAAACGGTCCGGGGCATCGGCTACCGGTTTAAAGGATAAGTTATGCGCCGGAAAAAACTGATCTGGCACCTTTTCCCGTTTTTCCTCCTGGTCACCCTGGTCACCCTGGCGGCGGTCACCTGGTATTCCGCCCGCTCCTGGCGGACGTTCTTCCTGGAGCAAACGGCCCGGGATTTGGAAACCCGGGCCCGGCTGGTGGAGAGCAGGATCGGCGGCAGCGCCGGGTTGGAAAACGGCCCCGGCGTGGATAAGCTCTGCAAAGACCTGGGGAAAATCACCGCCACCCGCCTCACCGTGATTCTCACCTCCGGCCAGGTCCTGGGAGACACGGAAGAAGACCCGGCCAGGATGGACAACCATGGGGACCGCCCGGAATTCCGGGAGGCCATGACCGGCCGGGTGGGGGTTTCCACCCGTTTCAGCTTCACCCTGGGGCACAACCAGATGTACGTGGCCGTGCCGGTGAAAGATCAAGACAAGATAACCGGGGCGGTGCGGGCCTCCCTGCCCGTGACCTCCATTGACCAGGCTCTCCGGGTTTACTATTTCCAAATAATCTTTGGGGGGTTGATTATCGCCCTGCTGGTGGCCTTTCTCAGCTTCATCATTTCCCGGCGTCTCAGCGGACCTTTGGAAAATCTCAAGAGAGGGGCCCTGCGCTTTGCCCAGGGCGACTTGCACCGGAAGCTGCCCATTCCCCAAACCGATGAATTGGCCAGCCTGGCCGAAGTGATGAATGACATGGCCGCCAAACTGGAAGACCGCATCAATGCCCTCGTCCGGCAGGGACAAATGCAGGAGGCGGTGCTTTCCAGCATGATCGAAGGGGTCCTGGCCATCGACGCCGAACAGCGCCTCGTCGCTTTAAACCGGGCGGCAGCCCGATTGCTGGGAGTGGATCCGGAATCGGGCCTTGACCAACCTATCCAGGAGGTGGTCCGGGACCCGGCGCTCAGGTGGTTCATCAACCGCACTTTGGCCGCCCGGGAGGCCCTGGAACAGGAGGTGGCCGTTAATAACGGCAAACTGGTGCTCCAGGCCCACGGCACGTCCCTGAGAGACGCCGCCGGGACCAAGATCGGCTCCCTGATCGTGCTCCATGATGTGACCCATTTGCGGCGATTGGAAATGATGCGCCGGGATTTTGTGGCCAATGTCTCCCATGAATTGAAAACCCCCATCACCTCCATTAAAGGTTTTGTGGAAACCCTGTTGGCGGGAGCTCTGCACGAGCCCGAAAACGCCGAGAATTTTCTCCGGATTATTGCCCGGCAGTCTGACCGCTTGAACGAAATTATTAATGATCTGCTAAGCCTGTCCCGGATTGAGCAGGACTCCGAGCGGGGGCAGATTTTCCTGACCGCGCAAAGGATCAAGGGGGTGTTGGCTGCGGCCGTTGAGGTGTGCGAGGCCAAGGCTCGGGAACGGGGGATAAACATCCGACTGGACTGCCCGGACGATCTCCGGGCCCGGGTCAACGCGCCTCTCTTAGAGCAGGCGGTGGTGAACCTGGTGGACAACGCCGTTAAATACAGCGAAAAGGACCGGGAGATCCGGGTGGAGGCGGAGCGAGCCGGCCCGGAAGTGGTGGTCCGGGTCCGGGACCAGGGCAGCGGCATTGCGCCGGTGCACCTGCCCCGGCTCTTTGAGCGGTTTTACCGGGTGGATTCAGGCCGCAGCCGCTCCTCCGGAGGCACGGGCCTGGGTCTGGCCATCGTCAAGCACATCGCCCAGGCCCACGGGGGCAAGGTGACCGTGGAAAGTGCGCCGGGGAAGGGGAGCATTTTTTCCCTACATCTCTTGCCGGATTAAGCGGGGAGAGGTCCGAGTTGTTGGGAGGCCAAATCTATGAATTTTTCTGCCAGATTAATCTGCAATGCTGACTCTTCCGGAGTGACGCTTCTGGCCTTGCCATAGTCCCCGGCATGGCGCACCTGCAAGCCCCGGAGGAGAAAGCGATGATACTCCCGCGGCACTATCCCGGTTTTGGCAAAGTGTTCACCGAAGGCGGAGATCACCGCGCTGTGTTTGTTGAAAGATAAACTTTTGCTCAAGAGGAAAGCTTCGGCGACATAAAACATGACATAGTAAGCCCGGGCTGCCGCAAAACCATAGAATCCTTCCCGATTCAATGTCTTGGCTGCCGCCAGGCTTTCCTGGGCCTGGATCAGGAGATCGGCGATTTCTGGCTTCAAATGGTTATCTCTTGCTGCCGAACGTTTAAGAGGAGCGGACTTTGTTCGTGTTTGTAGGCCTCCAGGGAGACAAAAACACAGGCAATAACCACGCCGTAATCCAGAGAAAGCTCGGCCACGTCGTTTATGGTGCGGTCGATTTCCGCACAGGGGGAGACCGGCCCCTGCAAAATTACCAGGACATCGATATCGGATCCGGCTTCAGCCTCCCCCCTGGCCTGGGAGCCGTATAGGGAGAGGCCCACCAACCGCGGCCCATACAACGCCTCCAGGCGGCGGCGCAGTTCCTTCAAAATTTTTTCCAAGATGGGGACCATGCGGGTTCTCCTAGAGCATTCTAAACTTTGATAATTAAGGTTTCAAATAAGAAATCATGATCCATTTCCTAAATTTATCGAAATATTAACCATCAGCTAATCATTCTCTAACAAATATGCACTATCTTTTTCTTAGCAGGCCGGTTCGGCCCGTCTAAACGAATTAAGGAGAATGCTTATGAAGAAAGGTTTTTCGCTTATTTTGGGCGCTCTTTTACTGCTGGCGGCCGCGCCCTGGACCCTGGCCCAGACCGCGGCCATCAACGGGGCCGGGGCTTCTTTCCCCTTTCCCGTTTACTCCCAATGGGCCCACAAATATCATGAACTCAGCAAGATCAAGATCAATTATCAATCCATCGGCTCCGGAGGCGGTATCGCCCAGATTAAGGCCAAGACCGTGGACTTCGGCGGCACCGACGAACCCCTCAAGCCCGAAGATTTGGACAAAAACGGGCTGATTCAGTTCCCCACCGTCATGGGCGGGGTGGTGCCGGTGATCAATGTCCCGGGAGTGAAAGCCGGGGAACTCAAGTTGGACGGCCCCACTTTGGCGGCTATTTTTATGGGAAAAATCAGCAAGTGGGACGACCCGGCCATCAAGAATCTCAACCCCGAGGCTAAGCTTCCCGCCCAAGCCATTACCGTAGCCCACCGCACCGACGGTTCCGGCACCACCTTTATCTTCACCAGCTACCTGGCAACCGTCTCCCCGGAATGGAAGGAAAAAGTGGGGGCCGGCAAGGCGGTGAAGTGGCCGGCGCCCAACAGCATCGGCGGCAAAGGTAATGCCGGCGTGGCCGGCCAGGTGAAGGCGGTGAACGGCTCCATCGGCTACGTGGAATACGCCTACGCCCTGCAAAACCAGATTCCCCATGTCTCTTTGAAGAACCAGGCCGGCAAGTTTGTGCAACCGGACCTGGATACCACCCAGGCGGCCGCGGCCAACGCCGACTGGTCCAAGGCCCCCAAGGGCTTCTCCCTGATGCTCGTCAACCAGCCCGGAGAAAAGAGCTGGCCCATCGTCGGCGCCACCTTTATCATGTTTCATAAAGACCAGGCCGACGCCAAAAAGGCCAAAGAGGTCCTCAAGTTCTTCGCCTGGTGTTACCAGCATGGCGGCGACATGGCCAAAAAGCTGCATTATGTGCCCATGCCCGACAACGTGGTGAAACTGGTGGAGGAAAACTGGAAAGAGGTCAAGTCCGGTAACGCGCCGGTGTGGCCGTGACGGGTTACGAGTTGCGGGTTGCGGGTTGCGAGTTTAAGAAGCGGTCTTTAACCCGCAACCCGTAACTCGCAACTCGCAACCTCACCGACCATCGTTTCATGAAACCTAAATAATGAAAACCGTCCTCAAAATGGAGCGGGTATCCCCTCCCCCCCTGCAACTGGCGCCCCAACCCGCCAAACAGAGACGCGTTTCCGCCCGGGGTGACAACGCCTTCCGTTGGCTCACTTTTGTCTGCTCCATGGTGGTGCCGTTGGTGATGCTGGCCATCGGCGCGGACCTGATTATCTCCTCCCTCCCGGCCATCAAGAAATTCGGTCTGGGGTTTTTGTTTTCCGAAGACTGGAACCCGGTGACCGAGTCCTTCGGGGCCGCATCCAGCATCTTCGGCACCCTGGCCTCCACATGCATCGCCATGGCCATTGCTATCCCCTTGAGCCTGGCCATCGCCCTCTTCCTGGTGGAACTGGCCCCTCCCAGGATCAGCCGCACCGTGGGCACCATGATCGAACTGCTGGCCGCCATTCCCAGCATCATCTACGGCATGTGGGGGCTCTTTGTCTTTGCGCCTTTTATGGCCAATTACGTCCAGCCTCTCGTAGGAAGGACCCTCGGCTTCCTGCCTCTATTCCAGGGGCCGCCCCTGGGGATCGGCATGCTCACCGCGGGCATCATCCTGGCCTTCATGGTGCTGCCTTTTATCAGCGCCATCGCCCGGGATGTCTTTCAATTGGTGCCCAATGTGGTGAAGGAGTCGGCCTTCGGCATGGGGGCCACCACCTGGGAGGTGACTTATAAAGTGACCATCCCCTACGGTTTGGTGGGAATCATCGGCGCGGTCTTCCTGGGCCTTGGCCGGGCCCTGGGGGAGACCATGGCGGTGACTTTTGTCATCGGCAATGCCCACCGGATTGCCGCATCCCTTTTTTCTCCGGGCAATACCATCGCCTCCACCCTGGCCAATGAATTCAGCGAAGCCACGGAGCCCATCTATGTCAGCTCCTTGATAGCCCTGGGGCTGGTGCTCTATCTCATTACCTATCTGGTGCAGGTAGTCTCCCAGATTATGCTGCGTCGCATGTACCGGGCCTGGAGCGTGGGGCTATGAAACGCAGGCCGCCTACAGGCCGCCGGGCCGTGAACCTGGTGGTAAGCATCTGGGCCGTGGGATCCGCGTTAATGGGAATCGCCATCCTCTTTTGGATCATCTTCGTGGTGGTGACCCGGGGGCTGGGAGCCATGAACCTTGCTTTTTTTACCCACTTGCCCACACCGCCCGGGATTTTGGGCGGCGGCTTGGTCAACGCCATGATCGGCACTCTGGTTCTGACAGTGGCGGCCACCTTGATGGCCGTGCCCCTGGGGCTGCTGGCAGGGGTTTACCTGGCGGAGTTCAGCGAGGACTCCAAGATCGCCGATTTTAGCCGGTTTTCCGCCAACGTGCTCATGGGCATGCCTTCCATCATCGTCGGGGTCTTTGCCTATACCCTGGTAGTGGTGCCCCTGGGCAAATTTTCCGGCTATGCCGGGGCCCTAGCCCTGGCCATTCTTATGCTGCCCCTGGTTACCCGCACCACCGAGGATATGCTGCGCCTGGTGCCCAACACCCTCCGGGAATCGGCCCTGGCCTTGGGCGCACCCCGCTGGCGGGTTACCCTGGCCATCGTCTTCAGGGCCGCAAAGTCCGGGTTGATCACCGGGGTACTGCTGGCCGTGGCCCGGGTGAGCGGTGAGACCGCGCCCTTATTGTTCACCACACTCAACAGCCCTTTCTGGTTTCATTCTCTGGGCGAGCCCATTCCTAATCTCACGGTTACTATCTTCGATTACGCCATGTCTCCCTATCCCGACTGGCAGCAGAAGGCCTGGGGCGCGTCCCTCCTGATCACCGCCGGGGTTCTGGTGGTCACCCTCCTGGCCCGTTTTACCCTGAGGGAAAAGAAGCTCTAAGTTTAAAAAACCTATGGAACTCTGCGAAGCTGCGTTTTAAATTATGATGGAAATGGCTATAAAACTTACGGAATTAGAACCAGAAATGGAAAGTTCCTGCGAATCGGCCCAGGTTCTGGCGGAACATGGCCTGGAAAGCAAGATCACCACCCGCCATCTCAATTTCTTCTATGGCGAAAACCAGGTGCTCTTCGACAACAACCTGGACATTGCCAAAAACCAGGTAACCGCCATCATCGGCCCTTCCGGCTGCGGCAAGTCCACCCATATCCGCGTCTATAACCGGGTCTATGAACTCTACCGGGACCAGCGAGCTGAAGGCGAGGTGCTGCTTGATGGGGAGAATATCCTGGACCCCGCCTACGACATCATGGAGCTGCGCCGCAAGGTGGGCATGATCTTCCAGAAGCCCACGCCCTTTCCCATGTCGGTGTTCGACAATGTGGCCTATGGGTTGAAGATGCACTACGTGATGAGCAAAAGCGAAATGGCCGACCGGGTGGAGGAGGCCTTACAAAGGGCGGCGCTCTGGGACGAGATCAAAGACCATCTGCACCGGCCGGGCACTTCGCTGTCCGGGGGCCAGCAGCAGCGGCTGTGCATCGCCCGGGCCATCGTCGTGGCGCCCGAAGTCCTGCTGATGGATGAGCCCTGCTCCGCCATCGACCCCATCGGCACCGCCAAGATCGAAGAGTTGATTTTCGATCTGAAAGACCATTACTCCATCGCCATCGTCACCCACAACATGCAGCAGGCCGCCCGGGTCTCCGATTTCACCGCCTTTTTCTATCAAGGCCGGATCGTGGAATTCGGCCCCACCTCCCAGATTTTCACCAAGCCCGCCCAGAAAAAGACGGAAGAATATATCACCGGCCGGTTCGGCTGATGCCCGGCTCAAGATGCATCACGCTGCCTTCCCGCCCATCTCCGTTCTTTAATTTTTCCTAGCCTATCCCGCATGAATCTAGTTGGGACCAAGGCGTTTTCTTGCCCCAATCAGTTCCCATGCTTATTATAAAATTAAATCTTGGTGGACATCCCGGGGTTTGCCCCGGAAGTCCAGGTGGGCGCGAGAACTTCCATGCCTGAAGGCCATGCCCTTTCTGCCTGCAAAGGTAAAGTGGTATCCATCCGCGGCAGTGTGGTGGATGTCCATTTTCCTCACGGGCTGCCGGAAATGAATAATCAGCTCAGCGCCGGGGACGGCGGCGGGGTCGTCCTGGAGGTGGTGGCCCACCTGAACTCCCAGGTGGTCCGGGGCATCGCGCTGACCCCTACCCAGGGGCTGGCCCGGGACTCCGCGGTCCTCGACCGGGGCCGCCCCCTGAGGGTCCCCGTGGGCCGGAGACTCCTGGGCCGGGTCTTCAACGTCTTCGGCGAGGCCATCGACGGCAGGGAAGCGGTGAGCGGCGGAGAATGGCGCTCCATCCACCGGCAGCCGGTGCCTCTGGCCCAACGTACTACCCTTTCCGAGATCTTTGAGACCGGCATCAAGGCCATCGACGTCATCGCCCCCCTGGAGCGGGGCGGCAAAAGCGGGCTCTTCGGCGGCGCCGGCGTGGGGAAAACCGTGCTCATCACCGAGATGATTCACAATATGGTGGGCCGGCATGGGGGAGTCAGTATCTTTTGCGGCATCGGTGAGCGTTGCCGGGAGGGGGATGAGCTCTACCGGGAGATGGCGGAGGCCGGGGTCCTGGATAATACGGTGATGGTCTTCGGCCAGATGAACGAGCCGCCCGGGGCCCGCTTCCGGGTGGGCCACGCGGCGTTGACCATGGCCGAATTCTTCCGGGACGACCTGAAGCAGGACGTGTTGTTGCTGATGGATAACGTCTTCCGTTTTATCCAGGCGGGGTCCGAGGTCTCGGGGCTTATGGGCCAGTTTCCCTCCCGCCTGGGTTATCAACCCACCCTGGGGACGGAACTGGCGGAATTGGAGGAGCGCATCAGCAGCACGGTCAATGGCGCCATTACTTCGGTACAGGCGGTTTACGTGCCCGCGGATGATTTTACCGATCCCGCGGCGGTCCATACCTTTTCCCATCTGTCCGCCTCCATTGTGCTTTCCAGAAAGCGGGCCAGCGAAGGTCTGTTCCCGGCCATTGACCTCCTCCAATCGGGCTCGAAAATGCTGATGCCCCGCATCGTCGGCGAACGGCACTACCGGGTGGCCCAGGAGATCAGAAAGACCTTGGCCGGTTATGAAGAACTCAAAGATATTATCGCCATGCTGGGGCTGGAAGAGCTGTCCCAGGAAGACCGCCGCGTGGTCTTTAGATCCCGACGGCTGGAACGGTTTTTGACCCAGCCTTTTTTCACCACCGAGCAGTTTACCGGCCATGAGGGCCGCATGGTGCCCCTGGAAGATACCCTGAAAGGCTGCGAGCGCATCCTGAATGACGAATTTTCCGATTATCCGGAGAGTTCCCTATATATGATCGGGTCCATCGAGGAAGTGGAAAGGCCATGAAGCTCAAGGTGCTTCTGCCCACCCAGGTCTTGCTGGAAGAAGAGACGGAGAAAATCATCGCCGAGGCCGAGAACGGCTCCTTTTGCCTGCTCCCCCGTCACATCGATTTTGCCGCCGCGTTAGTGCCGGGAATTCTGTCTTACCACCGGCCCGGAGGGGAAGAAGCGGTGCTGGCGGTGGACGAAGGCATTCTTATCAAGTGCGGCCCGGAGGTGCTGGTCTCCACCCGCAATGCCGTGTCCGGCCCCGACTTGGGCCAGCTTCGGGAAACCGTGGAAAAGCGCTTTAAGGCCTTGGATGAACGGGAAAGACAGGCCCGCGCCGCCCTGGCCCACCTGGAAGCCACCTTTATCCGCCGGTTTCTCAGGATGGGGGGGTATGTCCGACAATAAGCAACGCCGGAGACGGTTTCCTGCAGACGGCGACAAGATGCTCCGCGAGGTCGAAGCCAAGGAAGCGCGCAAGCTTAAGGCCCGGAACAGGAAAGATGGCGGCGTCTGGTTCGGCTTGGGGATGTTCGGCCTCATCGGCTGGTCCGTGGCCGTCCCCACCCTCATCGGTGTGGCCCTGGGCATCTGGATCGACCGCACCTGGCCGAGCCGGTTTTCCTGGACCCTGATGCTCCTCATCCTGGGGGTGATGCTGGGATCATGGAACGCCTGGCGCTGGGTGTCCCAGGAAGGCCGCAAGATCGAGCAGGAGAAGGAAGAATAACCGGCGGCATCTAGACAGCGGCATAATTGATTGCATATAATCTCTCCACTTTTCTGCGGCGATTCTTTTTACCGCAGAGACGCAGAGGGCGCAGAGATTTAGGATGTGCAATAACTTTAACGCCTTGTATGACCTTTACCGGTATTGAGGCATCCCATGGAAATTACTCTGGACAGCCTGGTATTCCGGCGCTACGGCCCGGTGGTATTGAACGCCACCATCCTTTATACCTGGTTGGTCATGGCTCTCCTGACACTGGTCTCCTGGCTGGTAAGCAGGCGGCTCTCTTCCGGCCCTGAGATCTCCCGGGCCCAGAACCTCCTGGAGGTGGTGGTGTCGGGGGTGAGAGACCAGATTCGGCAGATCAGCCAGGAGGCTCCGGACCGTTATCTCCCCTTCATCGGCACCCTTTATCTCTTCATTGCGGTGTCCAACCTTCTGGCCTTTGTGCCGGGCTACCACCCGCCCACGGGTTCGCTGTCCACCACCGCGGCCCTGGCCGGCTGCGTCTTTATGGCCGTACCCCTGTACGGCATCGCCCAAAGAGGGTTGGGCGGCTTTCTGGGCCACTACTTCAGGCCCTCGGTATTCATGCTGCCCTTTCATATCATCTCGGAGATTTCCCGGACCCTGGCCCTGGCCGTGCGCCTCTTCGGGAACGTCATGAGCGGGGTGCTCCTGGGGGGCATCTTGCTGTCCATCGCGCCCCTGTTTTTCCCCATTATTTTGCAGGCCCTGGAACTGCTCATCGGCCAGATCCAGGCCTTTATCTTTGCGGTTCTGGCCACCTTGTACATCGCCTCCGCCTCCCAGGCCCATGAGGAGGGAAGACAACGGGTGTTGGCCGATTCAACGGAAGAAATCAAACCAAATCAGCAGGAAGGAATGAACGCATGAGTTCCCAAGACTGGATCGCCCTGGCCTCCATCATCACTGCGGGTTTGACCATGGCCATCGGTTCCATCGGCCCGGCCCTGGCCCAGGGGCGGGCCATCACCCAGGCCATGACGGCCATCGCCCAGCAACCGGACGAATCCACCACCATCACCCGCACGCTGTTCGTGGGCCTGGCCATGATTGAATCCATGGCCATTTACTGCCTGGTGGTCTCCATGATTCTCCTGTTTGCCAATCCGTTTTGGAATTATGTAGTAAAAGCGAAAGGGTAAACGTTGCTGGTAGACTGGTTTACGGTTGCCGCCCAGGTGGTAAATTTCCTGATCCTGGTGGCCCTGCTCAAGCGTTTCCTGTACCGGCCCATCATCGAAGCCATGGACGCGCGGGAGGCCAGGATTGCGGCCCGGCTCGCGGAGGCGGAGAAGAACCGTAAAGCCGCGGAGACGGAACACGCCGCGGTTCTCCAGGAGCGCCGGGACTTGGAAGACCGGCGTCAGGAACTGCTGGCCCAGGCCGAGAAAGAAGTGGAGGCCCACAAGCAGGACCTGATCGGAAAACTGCACCGGGAGATCGAAGACCTGCGGGCCAGGTGGAACGCGGCCCTGGCCCGGGAACGGGACCTGTTCTTCCAGGACCTGCGCCGGCGGCTGGTTGCGCAGGTAGCCGCGGTCTCCCGCCGGGCCTTCCGGGATCTGGCCGGCCTTGATCTGGAGCAGCGCCTGCTGGAGGTCTTTCTCCAGCGTCTGACAAACCTCGAGGCCGCCGCCCGGATCGAATTCGTGGACGCCGCAAAGGAAGCCGGCGGGAACGTCCTCATTACCACCGCCTTTGAAATGCCGGCAGCCATGCAAACCCGGATCACCCAGGCGCTCCAGGAACTGGCCGGGGAGACCCTGACGCCCCGGTTTGAGAGCAACCCCGAGGCGGCATCCGGCATCGAGGTCAAGGCCGGAGGCTGCAAGATCGCCTGGAGCCTGGATAATTTCCTCCAAGGTCTGGAAGAGGCCCTGGCCGCGGCCTTTGCCGAAAGTGACGGGAGAAGGCTGGCGTGAGCGAAGCCCCACAGGAAATCAAATCCTGGATGGAGGATACTTTCACGGTTTTGGAGAAAACCGCGGCCTCCTACCAGCCCCGGCTTAAACCCCAGGAAGTGGGGACGGTGCACTATGTGGGCGTGGGCATCGCGCTGGTGGACGGCCTGCCGGGAGTGCGGTCGGAAGAAGTAGTGGAATTTCCCGGTGACCTCCTGGGCATGGCCTTCAACGTGGATCCCGGGGAAGTGGGGGTGATCCTCCTGGGGGATCACTTGCATCTGAAGGCGGGCCACGAAGTGAGGCGCACCGGCCGGGTCCTGGACGTGCCGGTGGGAGAGGCCCTGTTGGGCCGGGTGGTGGACGCCCTGGGGAGGCCGCTGGACGAAAGGGGGCCGGTGCGCGCCGCGGCGCGGCGGCCGGTGGAACGGGAGGCCCCGGCCATCATGCAGCGGAACCCGGTGACCGTGCCCCTGGAGACCGGCATCAAGGTGGTGGACGCCCTGATCCCCATCGGCCGCGGCCAGCGGGAGCTGATCCTGGGCGACCGGCAGACCGGCAAGACCGCCCTGGCGGTGGACGCCCTGATCAATCAGAAGGACAAAGGCATCCTTTGCGTTTACTGCGCCATCGGCCAGCGGGACGTGGCGGTGGCCAAGCTCATCGCCGAACTCAAAAATCACCAGGCCATGGATTACACCATCGTGGTGATGGCCCCCGGTGAAGCCTCTCCCGGACTGCAATTCGCGGCCCCTTATGCCGCCACCTCCATGGCCGAATATTTCATGGAGCAAGGCCGGGACGTGCTGATCATCTATGATGATCTCACCAACCACGCCCGGGCTTACCGGGAGCTCTCCCTGCTGCTCCGGCGCCCTCCCGGCCGGGAGGCCTACCCGGGGGATATTTTCTATATCCACTCCCGCCTGCTGGAACGCTCCACCCACCTGCGCCCGGAGTTCGGCGGCGGCTCCCTCACAGCTCTACCGATCGTGGAAACGGAAGCCCAGAATATCGCCGCTTATATCCCCACCAACCTCATTTCCATCACCGACGGCCAGCTCTATCTTACTCCCCAGCTCTTTCAAAAAGGGATTTTCCCCGCGGTGGATGTGGGCAAGTCGGTCTCCCGGGTGGGGGGTAAGACCCAATTGGCGGCTTACCGGGAGGTGGCCGGAGACCTGCGCCTGGTCTATTCCCAGTTCGGGGAACTGGAAGCTTTTGCCAGGTTCGGCACCCGTCTGGATGAAAAGACCCGCAAGGCCCTGGACCGGGGATTCCGGGTGCGGGAGGCGCTGAAACAGGCCCAATACGACGTCATCCCCGCAGCCGAGCAGGTCGCGGTCCTGTTGGCGGTCACCACCGGGGTCTTTGACGACCTCCCCCCGGAGGAGATCGCCGGGGCCGAAAGAAGGCTCCGGGAGATCGTCCGGCAAAATTTGCCCGATATTTGCCAGAGAATTAGGGCCAATGAAATATTAAGCGGCCGGGACCGGGAGGCCATTATCAATAAAGCCCGGGCAGTAGTCGATCAAAAGATCTGATTGAGTTGTTAATTATTGTGCCTTTCTTTGCGTCTTGGCGTCTTTGCGTGAGGTTTATTTTTTAGGAACTTTCATGGAAACCATCGAATCCCTGCGCCGGAAGATCGATACCACGGAAGAGCTGCAATCCGTGGTGAAGACCATGAAGACCATCGCCGCGGTGAGCATCCGGCAGTATGAGCGGGCGGTGCAATCCCTGTCTGAATACGACCGCACCGTACACATGGGGCTGCAAGTGGTCCTGCAGAAGCGGCCCCAGGTTTGGCAGGCTCCCCCTGCGCCTGCCGGCCGCAAGGTGGTGGCCGTCATCCTCGGGTCCGAACAGGGGATGTGCGGCCAATTCAACGAACAGATGGCCGCCTTTGCCCTGGATAAGCTCCGCCAGGAGCTGGGCCTCCTCCAGGATCTTGCAGTCATTGCCGTGGGGGGGCGGGTGGCCGCGCGTCTGCAAGAGGCTGGCCAGCCCGTGGCCCGGCTGTTTGACCTGCCGGGTTCGGCGGCGGGGATTACGCCTCGGGTGCAGGAACTGCTGGTGGAGCTGGAGGAGATGCAGGACCGGGGCTTGATCGACCGTCTCCTGGTCTTCCACCATGAGCCGGTGCACCGGGCGGCTTATCAGCCTCAGGAGCGCCGCCTGCTGCCGGTGGACCCCGCCTGGCTGACCAAGTTGGCCCAGACCAAATGGCCTTCCCGGGTATTGCCCACCTTTACCATGGAGGAGGACCGCCTCTTTTTCCTCCTGATGGGCCATTACCTCTTTGTTTCACTTTTTAGGGCCTTCGCCGCCTCCCTGGCCGCGGAAAACGCCTCCCGCCTCGCCGCCATGCAGGCCGCAGAGAGCCACATTGAAGACCGGCTGAGAGAACTCAAGCTCCGGTTCAATGACCTGCGGCAAAATACCATCACCGAAGAACTGCTGGATATCATGGTGGGCTTCGAAGCCGCCTCCGGCAAGAAGAATTAAGGAAAATGGGTTGACGTTATCAAGGGCCGCGGCCGCGATAAGGCAGCGCCTTCCTGACCGCGGCCCTGGTTCATGATTGATATGCCGGACTCATTGAACCTTATTAGAAATTCTGACCTTGGTTTCGTGGCCCGGGAAGGTAACCATCGGTCAGGGTCTTAAGGAAGGCTACGATATCGCTCACTTCCTGATCAGTCAGGCCTAGCATACCGAAGAATCCAGGCTCCATGGGCATGTGCCGGTGCACGTTCTCCGGCACCTCGGGCGGAGGCCAATTCGCCGCGGGGACGTCCCGGGTATTATTGAACATAACCACTTCCCTCAGCGTCTTGAACACGCCGTTATGCTCATAGGGAGCGGTCCTGGCGACGTTGCGCAGCGAGGGGATCTTAAACTTGCCGTTCTGTTTCTGGGCATTGGCATTCGGGACACCGGCATTCGGGTCCCCCCTCTCCGCCAGAACTTCTCCAAGCCCCAAATCAACGTAATTCTTTCCAGCAGCATTGAACTTCGCGGGCATTTGATAATAAAGATTCTCCGGATTTGCCGGGACCCCTATATTCTGATGGCCGAAGTTGGTAAAGAGCGGTTTAACTCCGGGAACACTGTCCATGGAGTGGCAGTTCACACATTTGGCCTTACCCGTGAAGAGAGCCAGTCCATTCGCCTCGGCCGCGGTCAACTGCACCTGCCCATCCAGGTAAAGGTCGAACTTGGAGCTGAACGGGTTCATTTCGGCGGAGCGCTCGTAGGCGGCAATGGCTTCTGCGGCATATTGAAACGCGGTCTCCACATCCTTTAAGGAGTTAGGTCCAAAAACGAATTTAAAGAAGCTGGCGTAATCGGAATTCCGAATGGCTCTTACCACTGCGGCCTTATTGGGATTATGCATCTCCAGGGGGTTGAGGAAAGGTTGTTGGGCCTGGTCTTCCAGCGTATCGGTCCGCCCATCCCAGAACAAGCCGCCCACGTACATGCCCTGCATCATGTTGCCTATGCTTGGCGTCGGGTCCCAGTGGAGCGGGGGGCTGAAACCCGCGTAAGCCGAACTGGGGGTATTGCGGGGGCCGAAAAATCTCCTGATGACTCCTTGGGCCACCGGCAGAATATGATTCGGATCGGCGAATCCGAATACCGGACTGTGACACGTGGCGCAGGACTGCCCGTCTGGCTGCGACAGATCGTCATCGAAAAACAGGGTCTTACCCAAGGCGACCTTTTCCGGGCTGTCCGCGGCGAGGCCGATGCCGGATAGGGCCAGAATACCGAATAGCATTAGCAGTCCCAGCAAAAAAGCGGTCAGGATTTTGGATGTCATAATGTCCTCCAATCTTGATGCAGAAAGATTTTTAGCAATAAGCTAAAAATAGATATGGTTATGAACAATAGGCAAAATTGCCTATTTTCCTATTTAAGGATTTTTCCCGGTATGGGCCTTCTTCCCGCAATCACAAAAAATAATTTTAGTGCGCCGATTCTTCTCCAAATGAGTGTTTTTATGAACATTAGCCCATAAAAACCCTTTTAGAGGAGATAAGGCCATGAACGGATTAAAGGTTGGCGTAACGAAAACGCTGGCGGGTATTCTGAGTGTGGCGATTATCTTTATAAGCGTCCATTCCTGGGCGCAGCAAGGCATGGGGCCGGGCGGCGGCCCCCGGAGGCATTACGGCATGATGTGGGATGCCGGCGCGGTGACGACCATGTCCGGTGAAGTTGTTGCGGTGGACAAATACACCCCCGGCAGGGGCGGAAGTTCGTATGGCCTGCATTTGACCTTGAAGACGGACAAGGAAACGCTGCCCGTAATCCTGGGACCCGCCTGGTATGTGGAGCAGCAGCACTTTACCGTCGCCGCCAAAGACCAGGTGAAAATTAAAGGTTCCCGCGTCTCGGTCCAGGGGCAGTCTATGCTTATCGCCCAAGAGGTCAAAAAAGGCGACAAGATTTTAAAAATGCGGAATGATAAGGGCTTTCCCCTTTGGGCCGGTCCGAGATAAAGCTGGTTTCCCCTCTTTGGTCTTCATCCAGATCGAAACGGACAAATCACTCAGTAATTTCCGCGAGCCGCACCTGGTCAAGGATGTCCACAGATTGCCCGGCAAATCGCAACAGACCGGCATCGGACAGTTCTTTGGCAATGCGGTAGAAGGTCTCGTGGGTCATACCCAGGAAGTTGGCCAGCTCTTTGCGGGGCACCGGCAGGGCAACGGACCGGGAATTTTGCATTTCGGCCAGAAGCAGCAGGTAACTGGCGATTCTTGCCTTGGGGGGCGTGAGGGTCAAGTCGATCAGGCGCCTCCTCAGGTTGATGACCATCAGGGACAGCAGGCGCATCCATTCGAGGGCGAAACTCTTATCCCCGGTTACCAAGCCTAAGAACCCCTGCCTTTTGATGAGTAGCAGCCGGCTATCCTTCAACGCCTCCGCGTAACAATGATAATTTCCGGCGAAGATACTGGCTAAGGCAAAGGCGCTCCCCGGATCGGCGATTTCCTGGGTGATCTCCTTGCCCTGGGGGGTCCGCCCGTAAACCCGCACCGCTCCATCCCGGACCACATAAAAACCCCGGGAGGGATCACCGGGGGCAAAAAGCCGGGATCCTTTGGCCAACGGAATCTCCTGGGTGACCTCTTCCAATGCTTTAAGATGCTCCGGTGAAAGATTGGCGAAGATCGGTATTCCTGCCAGCATGGCTGCAACTCTCAAAATAATTTCTCAAAAAATCTTCTTTCGTATGATTCAAATCATACTACTTTTTCTACTAATAGCCTATCATTTATTTTGGGGAGGTATGAAGATAACATTTTGATAAATAAAGGTATGATATTTTAGAAAAAATTGAGGCAGGCGCGCCGGATTTCGCCATCTTGAGTGTTTACCGGAATAGGAACCTTATCCACGTCGTTCAGTTTGTTGTGCAAGTTATTAATGGCAAAAAATTCTTATTATCAGGGATCGACTGATAAAGAGATCGCCCTTCTTATTTAAAAGAAATTTTGGGAAAGGTTGATAAAAGAAAGGAAAGCGAATGGGATGTAACCATATTAATAACGTAATTGCCGTAACTATAACTCTCATTATTTCGGGTTGCGCCGTTGTATATCCCACCGATCCTTATGCTCCGGTCCCCTCCACAAAGGCCGTATCCATCACGGCCCCGGCGCCGTCCCAGCCTGTTCCGGCCAAGGAAGAAGCAGTCCCGGAGGCTTTAACCCTGGAGCGTTCCCTGGAGATTGCCTTGAAGAACAATCCGGAAGTGGCAGCGACTCTGTGGGATGTCTCGGCCGCGGGGGCCAGGGTGGATCAGGCGAAAGCGGCCCGCTGGCCCACTTTGACTTACGAGGGCAACTATACCAAATACCTCAACTCTAAGCCGTTGTGGGAAGCCCGGTTCAACCAGGAAAGAAGGCTGTTCGCCAAACAACAGAGCCGGGGCGATGTTCTCCTGAAGCTGCCTTTATTCACCGGCGGCCGCATCATCAATGAGATCAAGGCCACGGAACTCTTCCGCCTGGCGGAAGAGAACCGGCTCTCCCGGACCCGGGATGAACTGGTGTTCAACGTCTCCAGCACCTTCTACGGCATCCTCAGCCAGGAAAAAGTGATCGGCTCCGTGAAGTTTTCCCTCCAGGCCATGCAGGAGCAAAGGCAGAAGATGGCCAAGATGGTGGAAGTGGAAAAGGCGGCCAAGGTGGACCTCTTGCGCACCGAGGTGCGGGTAGCCGACCTGGAGCAGAGCCTGGAGAAAGAGACCAATGTCCTGGAGGTGCAAAAACGTCTCCTGGCCAACCTCATGGGTCTGGATTTCGAGAAGGCCCGGATGAAATTTATGGGAAAGCTCACGTTTGAGAAAGTGGGCTATAGTGCGGACCCGTTGGTGTCCAGGGCCTTGGAGCTGCGCCCCGATTTCAAGGCGGCCAGGGAACGGCTGGCAAGCCAGGCCCGGCGAGTGGACGCGGCCCGGGCCGGACATTACCCCAACGTCAACCTGGTGGGGGCTTACGGCTACCGGGGCTCGGGAGTGATGGGAATACGGGATGACCGGGGGAACATCCAGCATCCCGAGGAGCGGGGCCCCTTTTACGACGACGACGGCCAAATCGGGGTGACCGTCACCCTGCCCCTTTTCGAAGGCGGCCGCATCTCAGCCAAAGTTAGAGAAGAGGTCTCCGCCCTGGCCGCGGCCCAGGAACGGCTGCGCAAGCTCAACCTCCAGGTCCGCCAAGAGGTGGAGACCGCTATCCTGGACGTGGACTCCAGCAGTGCCCGGGTCAAGGCCACGGAAAAGGCCCTGGAACAGGCCCGGGAAAGTCTGCGCGTCGAGACCCTGAAATACAACCTGGCAGCCGGGACCATCACCGACGTCTTGGATGCGCAGACGGCCCTGCTGGTGACAGAAACCACATATTACCGCGCCCTGGCGGACTTTCGCAGCGCCCTGGCCCGGCTCAAACTGGCGGTGGGGGGAGAGCTTTCATGAAAAAGGCGGTCATGATTCCGGCAAGCCTGCTAGCCATTGCCATAACCTTTTGGAGCGCCTGGCCGGTAAGCGGCCAGGAGAAGGGTAAAGAGGAACAACAAAAGGGCAAACCGGTCCCCGTGGTGGCGGTGCAAAAGGCGGAACTCGCCTCCCTCTCCCGCATCCTGGAACTCACCGGCACGGCGGCTCCCACCCGCCAGGCGCGTTTGGCCTCGCCCGGCGAAGGCCCTATTCTGAATTGCCGGGTCCGGGAAGGCGATCGGGTGAAGCGCGGTGAACGGCTGGTGACCATTGGCCGTTCCGGCGCGGCTGCGGCCCAGGTGACCGCGGCCGCGGAGTCCGTGAAAGAGCAGCAAGCCGAACTGAACCGCACCAAAATCCTGGTCCAGAGCGGCGCGGTCCCCGGCTCGCAACTGGACACGGCCCGGGCCAAATATGAAGGCTCCCGGGCGTTGTTGGCCAAGGCCCGGGAGAGCGCCGGCGATTACTCCGTGGCCGCGCCCTGGGATGGGGTGGTCTCCAAGGTCCTGGTGAAGGACGGGGATTTTGTGGCGCCCCGCGCCCCCCTGGTGGAGATGTACGACCCCCACAGCCTGGTGATCCGTCTGGCCGTGCCCGAGGCCCAGGCCACCGAGGTCTTCAAAGGCACCCCCGCTACCGTCCAATTGGACGCCTATCCGGGCAAGACTTTTGAAGGAAAGGTCAGCCTGGTGTACCCGGACCTGGACACCCGCATGCGCACCCGCACCGCGGAGGTTAAGCTGGAGGTGCCGGTGGCCTTGATCCCCGGCATGTTTGCCCGCCTGAAACTGACCCTCCAGACCGCGGCCGAGACGGTGGCGGTCCCCACCGACGCGGTGCTGGTCCTGCCCAACGGCGAGAAAGTCGCTTATGTCCTGAAGGACGGCAAGGCCCAGCGCCGGGTGGTGCAAACCGGCCTGGAAACGGCAGGCAAGGTCCAGGTGGTTTCCGGCCTGCAACCTGGGGAAACGGTGGTCACCGCGGGCAACGAAAAGCTGAAGGACGGCATGGAAGTGAAGGTCCAGGGAGGAGCTAAGAAATGAAGGTGACCACCTACGCCGTGCGGCGGCGCATCGCGGCCGCGGTGATCACCATCGCCGCAGTGGTGCTGGGGATTTATAGTTTTATCCTGCTGCCGGTAAATTTTCTCCCCGACGTCACTTACCCCCTTATCAGGATACACATCTATTGGCGGGGCGCGACCCCGGAGGAGATCAGCACCAACATCGCCGACCCGGTGGAGCGCCAGATGGCCCAGGTGGACAACCTGGACTATCTGGAATCCTCCTCCATCGAAGGCATGTACACCCTTCTGGTCAACTGCAAATACGGGGTCAACGTGGACGTTGCCTACCAGGACGCGCTGGCGGCCATGGCCCGGGTAGCCCGGCAACTCCCCAAGGACATCGACCCGCCCGTGGTTTTTAAGGCCGACCCCTCGCAATTGCCGGTGGTCCAGCTCACCATCAGCTCGGACCGCTGGGATCTGACCAAACTGCGCACCTGGACGGAGAACTGGCTGCAATACCAATTGCAGGCGGTTCCCGGCGTGGCGGGCACGGACATCGTCGGCGGTTTGAAACGGGAAATCAGGGTGCACCTGGACCCCAACGCGATGGAGAAATACGGCCTCACCCTGCCGGGGGTGATCAAGAGACTCTCGGAAGAGAACATCGAGCAGTTCGGCGGCCGGGTGACCGTGGGCCGCCGGGAGGTCATCGCCCGCACCATGGGCGAGTACCGGACTCTGGATGATATCCGCAACGTGGTCCTGGCCAACGGCGGCCCGGGCAAAATCTACCTCAAAGACGTAGCCCGGGTGGAAGACGCCCACGAAGAGGTGCGGGTGATCACCCGGCTGGGCGGCCAACCCACCGTCAAGTTGAGCGTCCTCAAGCAGGCCGACGCCAACACCGTGGAAGTGGCCCGGGCGGTGAACAAGAGGATTGAGCAGCTCACGCCTTCCCTGCCGGCCGGAGTCAAGCTGGGCCTGGTGGAAAACCAGGCGGATTATGTCTCCGCGGCCTTGAATGGGGTGCGCAACGCCGCCATCGAAGCCGCGATCCTGGTTATTGCCATCGTCTACCTGTTTTTAGGAAGCTGGCGGCACGTCCTGGTGATGCTCTTGGCCCTGCCCATCACCTTGATCCTGAACTTCGCGCTGATGCAACTGGGAGGGTTTTCCCTCAACATCTTCTCCCTGGGCGGCTTGGTGGTGGCCATCGGCGTGGTGCTGGACAACTCTATCGTGGTCCTGGAAAATATCACCCGTTTGCGGCATCTTCACCCCGGGCAGACGCCCGAAGAGGTAGCCGAAACCGGGACGGCCGAAGTTGGGTCCGCGATCCTGGCCGCCACCCTATCATTTCTGGCCCTCTTTCTACCCTTTCTCTTAGTGCCGGGCCTCACCAGCCTGCTCTTCAAGGAACTGATCCTGGTAATTGCCGGCATCGTTTGTGTCAGCCTGCTGTTGGCCATTACCTTAACTCCTCTGCTCACCTCTTTGCTTACAGGCAAACATGCAGAATCGCCTAAAGATGGCCGCTTTGCCCGGTTCTTCGCCTGGGTGACGGACGGGTATGGGCGGCTGCTCTCATCGGCCCTAAAACACCGCCTGGCGGTGATCGGGGTTTTTGTGCTGCTGCTCATCGGCGCGGTGATCTTATTCCCCTGGCTGGGTAGCGAGTTTCTGCCCCGCATGGATGACGGCCGGGTCATGGTGAAAGTCAAGCTGCCCACCGGCGCGGCCCTCACCGAGACCGGCAACCTCCTGGGCCGGGTGGAGGAAAAACTGCAAGGCGATCCCCTGGTGGAGAGCTATGTCACCATGGCGGGGGGCAAAGTTTGGGGCCTGACCACCTATGAAATCGCCAACGAAGGCCAGATAGATATCCAGTTGGCGCCCCGCCACGCCCGGAAAACCGGCACCAAGGCTTATATCGCCCAGTTGAAGAAAACCTTGGCCCCCATCTCCATTCCCGGGGCCAGGCCCATGGTCATGCAGCCGCCGGTCAAGGGCATCCGGAAAGTGGGGGAAGCGGACATCGAGGTCAAGATCAAGGGCCAGGAAATTGACCAGCTCTTTGATCTGGCCCGTAAGACCTCGGAGTCCATGAACAAGCTGGCCCATTTCACCAACGTTTACGTGTCCATGGATATGACCAAGCCGGAGTACCAGGTGGAGGTGGACCGGGTCCGGGCCGCGGAATTGGGAATTTCCGTGGTGGACGTGGCCTCCTCGGTGCGCTCGCTGATCAGCGGCCAGGTGGCCACCCGCTACCGGGAAGGCGACTATTTTTATAATATCCGGCTGATGATTCCCGAGCAGCATTTCACCTCCAGGCAGGAAGTGGAAAACCTGGTGTTGAACTGCGCCCAAGGGGGTTACTTGCGTCTTAGGGACGTGGCCCGGGTGATCCCCGCGGTGGGACCGGTGGAAATCGCCCGGGAGGACCAGGTGAAGGAGGTGATCGTCCGGGGCGATGCCGCGGGAGTGAGCGTGGGCCGGGCCCTGGGCGAACTGAAAGAGGCCGTAAGCAAAATGAATCTGCCGGTGGGCTACGAAATCTCTTACGGCGGCCAGGCCCAGATGATGGCGGAGATGCAGCGGTCAGTGCTGCTTATCCTGGCCTTTGCCCTGTTCTTTTCGTTCGTGGTCCTGGCGGTGCAGTTCAACAGCCTGAAGCTCCCGGCCCTGATCCTGGGGTCCGTGCCCTTTTGCCTGGCGGGCATGGTCTATACCCTGTTCCTGACCGGGCTGCCAGTGGGCGCGACGGTGATCATCGGCGTCCTCATCGTGGTGGCGGCCACCGTGAATGAGGGGGTGTTGCTTCTGACCTTTGCCGAAGAATTGAGACAACATGACAACCTGCCGCCTCTCCAGGCGGTGATCAGCGCCGCCAAGATACGCTTGCGTCCCCGCCTGATGATCGCCCTAGCCATCATCTTCGGCTTCATTCCGTTGGCCTTAAACCTGGAAGAAGGCGGCGAAATGCTCCAGCCCATGGCCGCCGGGGCCATCGGCGGCCTGGCCTTGGGCCTGTTCGTGGCCCTGTTCCTGATGCCTTGCCTTTATGTGTTTTTTACGGGAAGAAGGGACGGGCAGTTTCACTCCAGCACCCCGCCTGAGGCAAATCATCGCTCCAGCGTCCAGTAGTGCGGGGGCTCTCCCGCCTAACAGAATCCATAACAGATGCGGCGTTACGTGGTCTGCCATAATTCCTTGGTGGGACCAGTTTATTTCCAGGAACAAAATCGGTTGTTGATAATTCTAAATTAACAGTGATTGTTAATCACTAGGCAAAATTGTCTGTTTTAGGATTCATAATGGCCCGTGGCCGAAGGCCGGATTGAGTTACTTCCAGGGGAATCCAGAGGGACCATTGACCTTTTTCAAGATAGCCAAAGGAGCAACAGGATTAAAAATTGACTTGACAAACTTAACTGATAATTGATAATTATCAATCATCTTCTATTTCTATCACGAATTCATGGAGACAGGCATGTTTCGAGTAAACAGTCTGATTTCTTTGTCATATCAAGAGTTTGGCCAGAAATTAGACACTTCCGGTCTGCAAATTTACAAAAGAATCATGATGGCCCTGGGAGCGGAAACGGACAAGGAACTCGCCCAAAAGTTGGGCATTTCTGAACAAGCTGTTAATAACGCTAAACGCAACGGAAAGATTCCAGACCGCTGGCTGATGTATGCCGTCTGTCATTCCGGCTTCGCTTTGCCTCTGTTGTTGAGCCTCACCGACCGGGAACTGGGCGACGCCCTGACTGAGCAAAGCCGATTCTCCTTTAAATTGGTGCCCATCATTAGATCATTGCAGGAGTTAAGAGATATTGACTATGAGGAGCACATTACTTCTTATTTGGCTTTACAAAAGTACGCACTACGTAAATTCGATGCTGAGAAAGACGAGTTAGTAGGCCTGGCAGTAGTTGAACCAGCTTTGGAGCCGATCATCAAGCCGGGAGATATGGTGATTGTCAGCTTGACTCAGCGGCAATTTATTCAAGGAGGCTTTTTTGTGATTGATCTCGAAGGCACCCTGCTCTTATGCAGACTGAACAAACTTCCAGGCAAATTCCGTGTCTCTTTTGATAATCCGCAAATAAAAGATTTCGAGTTGGAAGAAATAAATATTCGCGGCCGAGTTTTGTGGTTTTCCCAAGTATTTTAAAAAATAATTAACCAGCTCGCTTTAACTGGCCGCCTATCTAACCTTTCTTTCAAACTTATCAACGTATCTAACAACCTGTCTAACAAAAAAAATATTTCTAATCCTATTTAAGTTGGGCGTAAAAACGGCATGACTCTCAAGGTCGCCCTTAACTCAATAATTTCATCAAAAATTTCATTAATAGTCTGATCAGAAGTGAAATCGAGGATGAGGGAATTATGAAAATCACCTTTCGCCTGATGGTTTCCCTGGTAATTGTAGTGGCGATTGTCACGGCGATTTTTTCATTTTACCAGGTGAACGAGGAAAAAAGCCGCATGACCGCTGACCTGGACCGCAGGGCGGCGATCCTTGCGGACAGCCTCAAGCAATCCGTTTCCTCCCTGGTGGGCGCGGAACTCCCCGAGTGGCTGAACCAACTGGTGGTAAAGTACGAGAGGCTCGAGGGTGTTGCCATATTCGGCTTAGACGGGAAGATCATAACCGCCACGCCGGCACTCAAGCCGATAATTCCCCAGCCTTTCCCCGCAGTGGTAAAAACCATTTTGAAAAACAGGCCCATAGGCGAGTTAATGGACATAAGCGGGAGAGAGACTTATGTCTACATCCTGCCCTTAAAGACGGATGATAAGATCACCGGAGCCATGGCCCTCTTCAATGACGCCACGTATATAGGCGTGAGGTTGAAGGAGATCTGGAAGTATAACCTGCTCAGGTTTCTCACGTACACCCTTCTAATTGTCCTCATCACAGTGGTCGTTATCAGGTGGAGCATTACCGGCCCCATCGCCCAGATCGCCCAATGGATGAGGGAGGCCAGAACCGGTAAAGGCAAGGTTGGCCGGCCCACCCAAATTCCCAGGGGAGACATCCTCGCCCCTCTGATTAACGAAGTGACAAACTTGGCCAAGAGCCTTACAGTGGCACGCGCCAAGGCGGACGCCGCGGCCAGGCAGCGCTTTAACGCCGCGTCGCTTTGGACCGCTAGCCGGCTGAAAGAGCAAATGCGCGTCGAACTCAGCGGCAAGAAACTGTTTCTGGTTTCCAACCGCGAGCCTTATATGCACATCAAAGACGGGTATTTGGTGAGATGCATTGTGCCCGCTGGAGGCTTGGTCACTGCCCTCGACCCGGTAATGCGCATCTGCGATGGACTCTGGCTCGCACACGGCGGAGGAGAAGCCGACCGGGAGATGGTGGACGCCAATGACAAGATCCGCGTGCCCCCTGAAGAGCCGGAATATACTTTAAAGAGGGTATGGCTTTCAAAAGACGAGGAAAAGGGCTATTACTACGGTTTCTCGAATGAGGGCTTGTGGCCGCTCTGCCATATTGCCCACACCCGGCCGGTTTTCCGCCTTGAAGACTGGATTAGTTACCAGAAAGTAAATGAAAAATTCGCCGAAAACCTGCTGCAAGAAATCGCCGGGGAGGAATCCCCCCTGGTGCTGATCCAGGATTATCACCTGGCGCTCCTGCCGCTTCTGGTCAAAGAGAAGCGCCCCGATGCACGGGTGGCTCTTTTCTGGCACATACCCTGGCCCAACCCTGAGGCATTTGCCATCTGTCCCTGGCAGCAGGAGATCCTTATGGGGATGCTCGGAGCCGATCTCTTGGGTTTTCACATTCAGTTTCACTGCAATAACTTCCTGGACACGGTGGACCGTTTCCTGGAGTCCAAGACCGATTGGGAACAGTTCTCGGTTTGCAGGAGCGGCCATACGACCCTGGTAAAACCCTTCCCGATCAGCGTGAGCTTCGAAAATTCCAGGGACAGGGAAACCGCCAGGTTGGAGAACATGCCGCTGAGGACCCAACTTTTCAGGGAAAAAGGAGTGCGGGCAAGGTACCTCGGCGTGGGGGTCGACCGCATCGACTATACGAAGGGCATTCCGGAGCGCTTCAGGGCAGTGGAACGCTTTCTGGAAAAATATCCCGAGTTTATCGGGGAATTCACTTTCGTGGAGCTGGGGGCCCCGAGCCGTACACATATCAAAAAATATCATGACTTCATGGCTGAGGTGGAGGAGACGGCGGACAGCATAAACTGGCGATTTCAGACCGGTGAATGGAAACCGATCCTATTTTTAAAGGCTCATCACAGCCACGAGGAAATCTATCCTTTCTACAAGGCGGCCGATGTCTGCATGGTCACTTCGCTGCATGACGGGATGAACCTGGTTGCCAAAGAATTCGTCTCCAGCCGTGATGATGGAGATGGCGTTTTAATCCTGAGCCAGTTCACGGGCGCCTCAAGGGAACTTATGGACGCCCTTATCATAAATCCCTACGATATTGAAGAAATGGCGGACGCTCTCCATCGTTCTTTGGTTATGGAACCGCAAGAGAAAAGTGAACGCATGGGGCGCATGCGCACCGTGATCAGGGAGAACAATATCTATCGCTGGGCGGGAGATTTGATCGCGGCGCTTGCCCGTCTGCGGCCCTCGGACAGTGTGGAAGGAAATCAGTGATTCGTAAGGTTTTACAAGGAGGAGCTTATGCTGAGAAAATTTTCTTTAACTATTCTCTGGATGGCCATTCTGCTTGGACCAGCTTCAGCCTACATGGCCAGCATCGGCAAGGAAAATGTCAATGTGCGCAACGCTCCCAGCATCAATGCCAAAGTCCTTTTTCAGATTCCCTTCGGATACCCGGTAGAGGTGATACAAAGCAAAGACTCCTGGGTGGAAATAAAAGATTATGAGGACGATACAGGCTGGGTTTACCAGCCGCTAATCAAGAGGAATGTCCAAACCGTTCTGGTGACCCCGGATCTGGTGAATATCCGTCAAGGTCCCGGCCTGAATTATAAGGTGGTGGATCAGATCGAAGGCGGCAAAATCTATAAACTTTTTGAGGAAAAGGGGCAATGGGTAAAAATCGGATTTTACCTGGAAAACAAAGAGATTGGCTGGGTCAGAAGTGACCTGGTGTGGGGGGAATGAATCCGGCTTTGCCTCGCACTGCTAATAAGCAAGCGCTCATTAACCCACAGGGGTTCAGGGCTGGGCCATCATGCGCTTGCGGCCTGGACCTCTATAAAACTGAGGAGGGATGGTTTATGAAACGTTTAGCTTTGCTCTTGGGAATGGTCTGTCTGGGGCTTCTTCTGGTAGTGTCCTGCGGTAAGCAAGAGGAACCAGCCAAGGCCCAGAAGCCCGAGGCCCAAACCGCGGCCCCGGCCAAGAAAGAGACGGCCCCTGCGCCTAAACCGGAAGCCAAGCCCGGCGCCTCGCAACCCGCGGCTCCCCCAGCCGCGCCTGCCCAACCCGCGCCGGCAAAGCCCAGCCCGGAAAAAAAATAGAAAAATGAATCACTGACCTTCAACATTAAGGTTAAGGCGCAACTATCAAGTTATCAAACCAGGTAGTTGCGCCGATTCTCCGTGATTTAAGATCCTAAATGTTAGAAATCGGCAATCAGCTTTGCGGGAAACGAACTCGGCTTTGTTAGCCTGTTAAGCCTTAACCACGAACCAAGAGCGCAAGGAAGTTATGATAGACTTTCATAAACCTCTGGAGTCTGTAATTCGAGCAAGACGGCGAGGGAGGCCGTTGCTTCTCTTTTTGGACTATGACGGCACCCTGGTGGAGATCGCTTCGCGCCCGGCGTTGGCCCGGCCCGCTCCGGAGTTGATAGAGTTGCTGAGCCGGCTGACGGCTCGGGCGGACTTGAAGGTTATGGTGGTTTCCGGCCGCCCCTTATGGGAATTGCAGGAGATGCTGCCGGTCCCAGGAATGGGCTTTCTAGGATCCCACGGCGGGGAGGGCTTCCTTTCCCAATGTCTCCGACCCCAGCAGGTTATCGCCGCAGAGAAAAACGAACTTTTGCACTGGCGCAGCCGGCTGGAGGCGAGGTTGCAGTCTTTCCTTGGTTGGTGGATTGAGGATAAGCCTTTAGGTTTCGCACTCCACTATCGGCAATTGTCCAAAGAGTATTTGCATGAATTCATCGTAATAATAGAGAAGTGGCAGCAGCAGGTGCGGCTGGAGAAACGCTTTCAGCTCCTGGCGGGGAAAAAAGTGCTGGAAATAATGCCTCAAGGAGTCAGCAAGGGTGCGGCAATACAAGAGATATTGTCATTGCCAGCATTTTCCGGGTATTTTCCGATATATTTAGGTGACGATATTACTGACGAAAGCGCCTTTCACCTTCTCCAAGGCCGGGGGCTGACCATAAAAGTGGGCCGCTCTGGCAGTAAAACTGCGGCATCGCACTTCCTTCTTAATCCTGAGGAAGTCCGGCGTTTTTTGACTGCGCTCGCCTTCCTTCTGGAGGACCACGATGGGGAATATTTCAGATCAAGTGGCTAAAGATCCTTTCTGGTTTCATGAATGCTTCTTGATGCTCATGCCCATAGGCAGGAAGGCGGTGAACTTCAGGGAGTTGTTGGAGGCTATCCGCTCTCTGGATGAGTCGGTGCTCTATTACCATCTGATCCAATCGCGGTTGGCCCCCAGTCCCCCTGCGGTGGAATATCCAAACGACCTGGCCTACTGGGCCGCCAACGCCCTGCAAGACAGCAAACTGGCGGAAAAGCTCGGTTCCTTCGACCCCTTTGAGTACGAAAACATGGGCCAGGTCCGGCAGGAGGTGGTGGATATCCTGGAAGATTATATCATGGATCTGTCCTATATTCCCGAGGCCAGATCGGGATTTGAACTCCATTTTTGCAAGGCGTCTACGGTAGTGGTCCGTTCCGAAATCAATGCTCAGACCCTCGAAGAACTCTGTGATGCTCTGGGGAAAGTGGGGTTGGATTCCCTGTATTACCACTTTTTCGAGGCCCGTTGGCGCCTGGGGGTGCGAAAGGCCGACGACCTTTCCTACTGGATCGAAAATAACTTTGACCTGCCGGATTTGGTGCGGGCCATCAGAGATATGGATATCTACTTTTACAGTTTGAAGGAGATTCGGGAGACTCTGATGAGCGTGATTCAGCAGCATATGGGAGAAATCTGTGAACAGACTCCATGATTACGCGGCGTTGGCGGGTCCCGAAGTAATCGGCCAGCTCCACCGCCTGGCAGAGAAGTTGGGGGCACGGCGTTTTGTTCACATTAATTCCACCCGCAGCGGCGGCGGGGTGGCGGAGATTCTTTCCCGGGCTGTCCCCCTGTTGAACCAGTTGGGCCTGGAGACCAATTGGGAGGTGATCTACGGCGATCAGGAATTCTTTGAGGTTACCAAAGCGTTTCATAATGCTTTACAGGGCTTTAAGGTTAACCTACCCCAGGTGATGCTGGATCATTACCGGGAAGTCAACAGAGAGAATGCCCGGCGGTTCACCTGGGAGGCCGATTTTGTCCTGGTCCACGACCCCCAGCCGGCCTGCCTGATTGAAGAGATGCGGGGCCGGGCCAAATGTTGGATCTGGCGCTGCCATATTGATGTGTCCCGGCCCAATCCCCAGGTATGGAGATTCTTGCGGGACGTAGTGAGACAATACGACGCCTCGGTCTTTTCCATGTCCCAGTTCGCCCAAAATCTGCCGCATCCCCAATATCTTATCCGGCCTTCCATCGACCCTTTCAGCGAAAAGAACCGTGACCTGACTCCGGAAGAAATACAGGCGGTTTTAGACCGTCTGGAGATCAAGCGGGATAAACCCATAATCTTGCAAGTGTCCCGCTTCGATTCCTTCAAGGACCCCGTAGGCGTAATCCAGGCCTTCCGCCTGGTGCGGCGGCACGCCCCCTGTAAGCTGGTGTTGGCCGGCGGTGAAGCCACCGATGATCCGGAAGGGCCCCGGATCTTAGCCGAGGTGATGGAAGCGGCCAATGGTGAGCCGGATATTCAGGTCTTGCTCCTGCCCTCGGACGCCCACCATGAAGTTAACGCTCTGCAGCGGGCCGCGGACATAATCGTCCAGAAATCCACCCGGGAGGGCTTTGGACTGACGGTTACCGAAGCCATGTGGAAGGGAAAGCCGGTGATCGGCGGGGCTGCCGGCGGGATCGTGCTCCAGTTGCAAGACTACAATACCGGTTTTCTGGTCCATTCCCCGGAAGGCTGCGCTTTTCGTATCCGGTATCTTTTGCACCGTCCGGAATTGGCTCGGCGCATGGGCCAACTCGCCCGAGAATTCGTCCGCCAGCACTTTCTCATAACCCGGCATATCCGTGACTACCTGACTCTGGTGACCCTCGTGGACAATCCGGGCAGCCGCATCATTGAACTATAAGAATCTGTGAATAGGAAACCCAGGTCCTACTCCAGATGGTCTTGGGAAAAGTATCGATTAAAGATCACCAAAGGGAAGTGCTTTCACTTCCGGCGCTAAAGGCAGGCGGACTTCGCCGGGGTGAATGACGTACCCGGGGGCGGCATGGTCGTGCAGGTCCTTCAGAAAGGATGTAAGGTTACGTGCCATGGCTGGTCGGGGCGTTGCAGAGAGTTTAACCTCCAGGGGGATTAGGCGGCCGCCTGTTGCCACCACAATGTCCACCTCGGCGCCGGCTGTTGTGCGCCAAAAGTACACCTGGGGTTCCTGGCCCCTGTGGATGATAGTCTTGAAGATCTCCATCAGCACCGCGGTTTCGAAGATGGCCTCGCCCATGGGCCCGGTGGCGGCGTGTTCCGGGTCTTTAAGGCCGGTCAAGTAACAGAGGGTACCCACGTCAGAAAAATAAACCTTGGGTGACTTGACCAGGCGCTTGCCCACGTTTGCGAAGTAAGGGCGCAGGATGATTACCTGGAAGGTAGCCTCCAATACTGCCAGCCATGCTTTGGCGGTGTTGAGAGCAACGCCCAGGTCCCTGGCCAGTTCGGCCAGGTTGAGAAGCTGAGCGCTTCTGGCGGCCAGGGCTCGCAGGAAATTCTGGAAGAGAGTGAGGTCGCCGATCTGCCTCAATGAACGCACGTCTCGCTCCAGATAGGTCTGCAGATAACTGGCGTGCCAGAGCCTAATGTCCCGATTAGGTTCGACAGATAGTTCCGGATAGCCTCCTCGCAAAAAACTTTGCCAGAGCTCTGATGGTGGAGCCATCATGGATGGCCTTTGGCTTAGAGGGCGCTCCCAAGGAAGCGGCTTCCCCGGCTCTCCCTGAGCTTCCCGCCGCGACAAGGGCAGGAGCCTGAGAATGGCCGTCCGGCCGGCCAGAGATTCAGTCACCCGAGCCATAAGCATGAGGTTCTGGGATCCGGTTAACAAGTAGAGCCCCAGCTCTTGGCGGCGGAGGTCGATGGCTTCCTTGATGTAAGGTAACAGATCAGGGGCATACTGGACTTCATCCAGGATAACCGGCGCCGGGTGCATTGCCAGAAATCCGCGAGGGTCTGCCGCTGCAGCGGCTCGAACGTCTGGAGGCTCCAGAGAGATATAGCCGTGGCTCTCGCCAAAGAGATGCTTGAGCAGCGTGGTCTTGCCGGACTGACGGGGGCCGGTCAGGACTACTGCGGGAAACTCCGCTGCTGCCCGTTTAAGGACCGGCTCCAGTGACCGTTCTAAGTAGCGCCAGGACATATGACCCTCCCTTCACGCAATTATGCATTTTGATTGCAATTTTGCAAGCCATACTTTCGCATTTCAAACATGACAGATGGATGGCTGACCAGGCAATTGTTTATGAATGATTTGCAGGTATGATCTGAAGATAAGAAGTTTTGAGGGGATTGATAAGTTCCGGGTCAGAGCAGTTATCTTCAAGTTCAGATCTAAACCATGAGGTTGTCTGAAAGGTTTTTGAGTACAGGAATAGCTGGCTTTACATTGTCTGTTGGTGCCCCTCCGTGCTATCATTCCTACTATCAATATGAAGCCAAAGTCCTCATGATTAAAAGCATCGCCCTCGAGAATTTCATGTCACACCAGGCTACCCGGATCGAGTTAGCTCCTGGGGTGACGGTGATCACCGGGCCCAATAACGTGGGAAAAAGCGCCCTGGTAGAGGCGGTCCGGTCTTTGGTCCAGAACCCCGGTCAGAAATACTCTATCCGGCATGGCGCTAAGCAAGCGGTGGTCCGAATCGAGCTCGACTCCGGGGAAATTATCGAGTGGGTGCGCACGGACAAGACCGCTTATTACCGCCTTTTTAGGCCCCAGGTCAATGGCGGGGAGGAAATCGGCGACCCGGAAGAATATCGCAAGATCGGGCTGACCGTTCCGGAGGATATTCAGACCCTTTTGCGCTTGGGGCGGGTGGAGACCGAAAGCGGCGACATCGATATCCACATCGGCAATCAGAGGGACCCGATTTTTCTGCTCGACAGCCCTGGCTCTCACGCCGCCAGTTTTTTTGCCGCCTCCACCGAAGCCGAATATTTGCTGCGCATGCGCCAGGCTTTGAAAAGCCGGGTCGATTACGCCAAGACTTCCAGGAAGGTACTCGCCGGCGAAGGCCAGACCCTGGAAAAGGTCCTATGCCGCTACCAGCCTCTGGAAGGCCTCGAACCGGACTTGGCCCGGGCCGAACAAACCTATGAATTGATCTGCCTATACCAAAAATCTATCCCGGAATTATCCGGGTTCATCGGCAACCTGAAGGACAAAGAACGGGCTCTCAGCCAACAGCAGCAAAACGCCGCAATACTCGAACGCCTCGGACTCCCCCCGGAACTTCAGGAAATTGCCGGGCTGGAGGCCTTACTTCAGCATTGGCGGCAAATCGCCAATAATGCAAAGGTGGCGGCAGCCAGGTCCCAGGCGTTGGACCCGCTGTCTTCACATCCGCGTCTGGAGGAAACGGCCTTTTTGGATCACCTGGCGGCTCGACTGGAAGAAACGGAAAAGCTTCTCAAACAGCGTCAGCAAGAACAGGAAATTCTGCTTGATCTTGCGGAACCGTCAGCCGTCACGCCAGTAAGCGATCTGAAAAACCTGGCCGAGTCAATTCGCCGGCTGGACCTGGCACTGGCAACCAACCGGAGCCTTTCCAGGGTGTTTCAGGATTTTCAGGAACTGCCCATAATCCAGGATTTGCTCCCCCTGGAACAGCTTCTGGAAGACCTGCGCTCCCGTGAAGACCTTAAAAACCGCTCCCACTATAGGCAAGAGGCCCTGGCCGTTCTCACGTCTCCCCCTGATTTCCTCGATGTCGACGATCTCATCGATCTTCTCGCTAACCTTTTCCGCCTCCATGATAAACAGCAATACTTGGAGAGCCTGTCCGCGACGTTGGGCGGCCTTGCAGCAATACCGGAAATTGCCCCCACTAGGGACCTGGAAGAGTTGATCGGCCGAACCGCAGGGGTTATGCAAGAGCTTTCTCCAAAGCGGCAAGAGCGGGATTCCCTGGAAGAGGCCCTGAAACAGAAGCGCGCTGAGGTGGAAGAACTGATTCGTGAAACGGGGATCTGTCCTTTGTGCGGCAGTCCCATGGATGTCTCCCATTTTTTGGAGGCCGTCCATGGCTGAGGACTGGCTCTTTCCTCCCGACCCTCATCTTTATGCCGGCTTGTTATTCATCGGGGACCCCCACGTGGCGGCCTCCCCGCCCGGCTACCGCCTGGACGACTACACCAAAGCCATCCTGGAAAAACTGGCCGTATCCTTGGACATCGCCCGGGATCACAACCTCCTTCCCATTATTCTGGGAGACCTCTTCCATCTGCCCCGTAATAACCCCAACTCTCTGCTGGTGGCGTTAATCGACCTCTTCCGTCCCGGCAATCCCTTCGTGCTGGTGGGAAACCACGACAAACACGAAGCCAGGCTCACCCGGGACGTCTCCTTGGCAGTCCTTCAGGCCGCCAGGGTTATCCGGCTCATAGACCGGGCAGGCCCCGTGTGTTCGTTGCAGATAGCGGGCCGGCAAATCTTCCTGGGGGCCTCCCCGGATTGGACGCCCATCCCTTCTCAGGTGGATAAGGGCTTACATGAGGCGGTTATCTGGTTAACCCACCACGACCTAGGGTTCCCGGGCTATGACGCCGCCAGGGTGCCGCTCAAAGAAATTCCTGGGGTCGACATGGTGGTCAACGGGCATTTGCATACGCCGAAACCGCCCCGACAGTGCGGCAAGACGACCTGGTTCAATCCCGGCGGTATCGCTCGCCTGGCCCTGAGCTCGCACACCCGAAACCTCACGCCGTCGGTTTTTATCTGGAGGCCCCCGGACCTGGAATTGGCCCCCGTGCCACTGCCTCACCGTCCTTTCGAAGAAATTTTTCCCGAATTGACCGGCGAAAATGAGCAAGATTCCGAGCAGGATCCGGAATCCTTATTCATCAAGGGGCTGGAGAACCTCTTGATCCGCAAGACCACGGAAGGGGTGGGACTCAAGTCTTTTTTGGAGGCTAACCTCATCCCCGATGATCCGGTGGATACCTATATTTGGGGACTATACGAGGAGGTCATGCATGAAGAAAAGTAAACAAGACGAACCTGCGGCCGGGACCGTTTCCCCCCGGGACCAGGCTGTCCAGGAAAAGCTGGAGGTTTTGAAAAAGGATTATAAAGATCTGGATACCCGAAAAATTACCACCGAGGCTAATATCAAAACCTTGGAGCGGGAACTGGAGAGACTGCGGGAACAGGCCCAGAAGAATTACGGAACCAGTGACCTGGGCGAACTCGAGCGCCTCCTGGAAGAACGCCGCCAAGAGAACGAGCGGCTGGTGGCGGAATACGGGGCGCATATCCAGGAAATCAAAGGCCGCCTGGATGAAGTTGATCGCCAGTCGGCGCAGGAAACCCATGAATCCTGAAGGGGCCGCCCAGGAATTTTCATTACCGGCCAGCCCCAGTGACCTCCGGGAGCACTTCCAGGAACTCCGCTGGCAGGAGCGCAAGCTCGCCGAGCAATTGCAGGCGAACCGGACGAAGCTGGCGGAGATGGAGACATTTCTCACCCAGGCGCCCGGGATTGCCGACCGGCTTGATCAATTGTCCCAGCACCTGTTCGGCGACATCCTGGATGAAGTAGAGCGGAACCTTTCCCTGGCCTTGCGGGAAATCCTCGAACAGGACCTGAAGGTAGTCACCACCAGGGAAGTGAAAAAGGGGAAGGTCAACATCGCCTTTGGGATCGAGCGGCAGGGAAAACGGGAGGATATCCTTACCGGGCAGGGAGGGTCGGTATGCAACATCATTTCGGTGGGGCTCAGGCTTATCGCCCTTTCCCAACTTCATGAAAAAGACCACCGCCGCTTTCTGATCCTGGATGAGCAGGACTGCTGGCTGCGCCCCGACCTGGTCCCCCGCTTAATGCGCATCATCCACGCCATCGCACATAAACTCCAATTTCAGATCCTGGTTATCAGCCACCACGACGTCAGCCTCTTCCGGGAATACGCCGACCGCGTTTACCGCATCCTGCCGCCGGCTAAAGAAGGAGAAGGGGTGAAAGTGGAATCCATCGAGGTCATCGATTAACAGTCGCCTCTTTTTTCCTGATTTCTGTGCCAATGGATAGGCAGGATATGAGGGTTGAAAGACCTGGGGCAGCAGCGGAACGTGAACCGACGGTCAGCTGAAACTGATTGCTATGCCGCGCTTCCAGGTGGATTGGAAGCAGAAACTGGCATATCCCTGAGCTGAGCCTGGCCATTGCAGTGCTCACATTGTTGAGCGATTCGAGTTCCACCGGTTGGCTAGGCTCCCTCTTCTTTCCTGCGAGGCGCTATAGGTTGATCGTCACGTCTTTCTCTGCTTTCAGCTTCGCGGGGTCATTGGCGGCTTCTTCGGCAATCCGAAGGGATTCCTTCATATCTCTGGATTGTTCTTGGGAGACTTTCCACAGCTTTCTAGTAGCCCACCACAAGGTCAAGGTAAACAAAGCGATTGTAGCGCTGGCAGCAGCGGTAACAAAATTGCTATGGTCTTCAATCCACTTATACCAAGTTGCAGTCTATTGACAACTTATGATATGCTTTTCTCTGAAAGGAGAAGGGCATGCGGAAACCCAAAGAATTGCCGGAGGGCGCTCTTG
>QZIZ01000024.1 GCA_003599195.1 Deltaproteobacteria bacterium
AAAGCCGGGGCCGACTACATCGTGGTGGGCCGCCCCATCCGCAAGGCCGCAAACCCGGTGGCAGCCGCCAGTAAGGTGGTGGCGGAGATTGCGGGGGCGCTCCGGCAGCGATAAAAAATTTCTCGCAGAGACGCAAAGCTCGCCAAGTTCATTGCCTTTCTCTGCGTCCTCTGCGCCTCTGCGAGAAACTAAACTAAAACGCCCCTACTCCCCCCATTTCTTCCGGCTCAGTTCAATCTTTTTCCGCACCGAGGCCCAGGCTTGCTTGGTCAGGAAGGATTCCTGCCAGCGCGTGGTCATGCGTCGGAACATCTCCTGGGGCACCGCGAAGGTGATTTCGTCAGGTTTAAGGAACTTGCGGTCCGAGGGGTCCCAGCCGCCCAGCACCGCCTTGAGCTGCCCCCGCTCCAGGTATTTCAGGGGCCAGGTGAGGACATTGGCGCAGCCCGCGCCGAAGGGCGACTGCACCGCCTCGAAGTCGTTGGTGACGTAAGTGGCCAACTGGTTAAGCCCGGAGATGCTTTCGGCCCGGGCGAAGAAGATCACCACCTCCGGCGTTTCGTCCGGGGCGAATTGGCTCAAGGGTTTAAAGACGCAAAACGGCGCCGGCGCCGGGCGGGGGTCCAGGGTTTCGTAGAACAAGCGGGTGACCGCCGGGGATTCCAGGTAGCACTCCCCCTCCAGGATGTTGGGAATGCCGGTGGAGACATAGTGAACTATGGTCTCCAGTTGCGGTTTAAGATAGCCCAGGAAGAACGCGGCCCCCAGGCAGCCGAAACGGGCCTGGTCGAAGTAGGCGGCAGTCTCCTTTTTCCGGGCCTTCCAGAGGTGGCCGATGACGCAGGAAAAGTTGGCGAAGGTCTCCTCCAGGTCCACTTCTCCCTTGGCCTCCATCTCTGCCGTGGGGAGGCGGTACGCCTGGGGGGAGAAGCCCTCCCGGGGCTCCAGTTCCGTGTAATGGACCCCCAGGGGTTCCTCCAGCAGGCCCAGTACTTCCAGCAAACCTCTGACTTCGGGGGGATTATCCTGGATAGCCATTTCTGCACCTCCGAATTAGATAAGGCCACTATTATGCTGTACCGGAATATTCCTAAAATGTAAGGCCGTTACTTCAGATGTAAAGCCTTTTGCTCAAATCACTCCCAAGGCCAGATGGCTGCCAGGTGGCGCAAAGAAGGCGCGAGGCTGCCCTCCTGGTGGGGTTCGAGGGTCACCAGGGGCTGCCGATCCCGGGTGGCTAGAAAATTGAGGACATATTCCAGGGGCACGGTGCCGCGGCCCAGGGCCAGGTGGGAGTCCTTATCGCCCCGGTTGTCGTGGAGATGGAGTTGGCCGATCAAGGGCCAGAGGGCATGCAGCCAGCGCTCGTAGCCGCCGCCCCCGAAGGCCTGGAGGTGGCCTACGTCCAGGCAGACCCCGAGGTTGGGGGCCTGCACCAGGTCGAGGAGCTCGATAAACAGGTCCGGGTCCGTCTCGTAGACGTTTTCCACCATCACCTTAACGCCGTGGCTTGCCGCTATCGCGGTGAACTCCTTCCAGGTGGCCGCGCTCCTCTGCAGCCAGCCTTTGCGGCCTCCTTGATAGAGCTTGGCGTCGTAGCCCAGGTGGCAGACGATGTGCGCCGGTTTGAAGACCGGCAGGAGGCGGAAGGCCTGCCCCAGGCGGCGGCGGCTGGCGGACAGAATCAGCTCATCCTTGGCTCCGGGGAGGAGGTCCTGGAAGGGGGCGTGGACGGTGAGGCGGCGCCCGGCCTGGTGAAAAGTCCGGGCCACTTGCGCAAAATCCCGCCGCTGAAAACGCGACAGGCTGTAAGCGTCCAGGCCGATTTCCGGGTTCAGGCCCTCTTTCAAAAAAAGATTCAGGTATCCCTTATCAAAATAACGGAAAGGAATATTGACCTGAACCCGGGAAATCAAGGCCTCAGGCGTTAATGCCATGAGCGGCCCGTCTCAATGGGGGTATTGGCAGAGTTCCAGGAGCAAGCCGTAAGTGGCCTTGGGGTGGATAAAGGCCACCAGCGCGCCATGCGCCCCTTCCCGGGGCTTCTCATCGATGAGGCGCACGCCCGCAGCTTTCAGCTCCTCCAAGGCCCCGGCCAGGTCCTCCACCTCCAGGGCCAGGTGATGGAAGCCTTCCCCCTTGGTGTCCAGAAATTTGGCCACCGGGCTGTCGTCCGCGGTGGGGATAAGCAGCTCCAGGTTGGATTCCCCCACGCCGATGAAGCTCACTTTCACTTTTTGGGACTCCACCACTTCGTCGCCTTTGAGGGCCAGGCCGAGATTCTTTCCATAGAGGTTTTTACCCGCGTCCAGGTCTTTGATGGCAATACCCAGATGGGCGATCCGTTTGATCTTCATGACTTCTCCTCCTCAAGGTCAATTATGGATTATTCCCTTTTACCGGGATAAAAGAAAAGGGGAAGTAAGTTCCTGCCCAAACTGCTTGCCCTTAACCCCCGGCATTATATATGATGGGAGCAGACAGGAAAAGCTCGGGATGCAATTTCCTCGATTTTTCCTGAAGATAACCAAGTAAAGGTTGGCGGATGAAAAAAGAGATATTTACCCAGGTGGCGGCCCGTCTGGAGACTTACCGGCAGCAGATCATCGACTTGCAGCGGGAGTTGGTGAAGAGGAACGCGGTGGGCCCGGACCACGGCGGCCCCGGGGAAGTCGAGAAGGCGGCCTTCCTGAAGGACCTGCTCCAGGGCTGGGGGCTGCAAGTGGATAACTATCCGGCCCGGGATGAAAGGGTGGCCGGCGGCGAGCGTCCCAACCTGGTGGCCTGGCTCCCCGGCCGGCGGGAGCAAAAGGTCTGGGTGCTGAGCCACCTGGACGTGGTCCCCCCCGGAGATGAGGCCCTGTGGGACTCCGACCCTTTTGTGCTGCGGGTGGAGGAGGACCGCCTCTACGGCCGGGGGGTGGAAGACGACCACCACGGCATCGTCACCTCCCTGATGGCGGTCAGGGCCCTCCTGGACCTGGGCATTACGCCGGAGCGCACTGTGGCCCTGGCCCTGGTCTCCGATGAAGAAACTGGGAACGAAAAGGGGCTGATTCATTTATTGCGGTCGCACCCCCATCTCTTTTCGCCTGCGGACCTGATCGTTGTGCCGGACGCGGGCAGCACCGACGGCACCCTCATCGACGTGGCGGAAAAGAGCATCCTCTGGCTGCGCCTGACGCTGGAGGGGAAGCAGTGCCACGCATCCCGGCCGGACCTGGGGCGCAACACCATGCGGGCCGCGGCCCACGTGATTGTGGCCCTGGAGGAGCTGGCCCAGGAGTTTTCTCTGGAAAACCCCTTGTTCCGGCCCCCGGTGAGCACCTTCGAGCCCACCAAGAAAGAGGCCAATGTCCCCAACATCAACACCATCCCCGGACGGGATGTGTTTTATCTGGATTGCCGGGTGCTGCCGGATTATGAATTGGCCCGGGTGAAGGAAAGGGTACTGGCTCTCGGAGAAGAGGCCGCCCGGCGTTTCGGAGTGAGCCTGCAGGTGGAGCCGGTGCAGGAACTGCCCAGCGCTCCCTCCACGCCGCAGGACGCGCCGGTGGTTCTGGCCTTGGCCCGGGCCATCCGGGAGGTTTACGGCCGGGAGGCCCAGCCCCGGGGGATCGGCGGCGGCACGGTGGCCGCCTTTTTCCGGCAGGCGGGCCTGCCCGCCGCGGTGTGGATGACGGTGACCCAGACCGCGCACCAACCCAATGAATTCAGCCTGTTAAGCAATATTCTGGGGGATGCCCGGGTTTTGGCGCATGTCTTTTTGGAGGATTGAGTAGTAAGCAGTAAGCAGTGAGCAGAGAGAACCTAAAATTTTTCACGCAAAGACGCCAAGACGCAAAGTAAGGCGCAAAATAATTATAAATGGAAGACAGATACTGGCGGGCTCAGGAAAACTGTTCACCGCTCACTGCTTACTTACATGCGTCCCAGGAGGAACGGTCCAGGCAGAAGTCCCGGTTTTCTTCGTCGCTGATGGAATAATTTTCCAGTTCTTCGGCCAGCATTTCGCACCATTCCTCCATGGCGTCCACGGGGTCGAGAGACCCCAGCCAGGGACGGGCGGAGAACTCGTATTGGAAGCCCCAATGGCGCAAGAGTTCCCGGGGGTTCTCCGGGTCGAGCAGCAGATATGACTGAAAGCCGTCATGACGGCGGATGACGATGGGATGGACCATGATCTCGTCTCCTCGACGTAATTCTTAATTTTTATAACGAAACGTCCCCAGGATTGGCAACCATGAAAAGAAAAATAAAGGTCGGCATCCTTGCGGCCCTGGCAGGCGTCCTCTGGTTCACGGCCGCATGCGCCCCCCTGCCGCCCCTGCCGGAGCAGGTGGAGTTGGAGTCCTACACCTCCGTTTCCTACCCGGAGTTGCTGACTCCCAGGATCTCCAAATTGCAGCCGGGACAGAAGATCAAAGTGCCCGCGTTCTTTTGGCAGTATCTCACCTATGACCCGGCCATGGTCCGCAATTATGCGCACCTGCTGCGGCAACCCCGGAAATGGCATAAGCTGGAATGGTTCGCCACTTACGGCACCCGGGACATGCAGGGCTATTTCGATCTGGCGGCCTTGGACCCCGCACTGGTTAAGGACTACCAGCCCCGCCGCCTGGATCATATCATGATTTACGGGGAGCTGGCCGCCCTGGGGCCGGGCCTGTATCTCAGGGTGCACCGCATTGAGCGGATTGAAGAGGACTGACATAAGGGACAGCCGAAAGTATGAATCTATTGGACCTGGGAATTCTGGTACTGCTGATTTTGATCACCCTCCGGGGTTATTACCGGGGTCTGTTCCAGGAATTGGCGGTCCTGGCCGGGGTGGTGGGGGGAGTGTTGGCCGCGGCCCATACCCACATGCTGCTGGGGGCCAAGTTAGGCCGGTGGATCACCAACCCCGACCATGCCCGCTGGCTGGCCTTTGCCCTGGTTCTGGTGGGGGTCTACTGGTCCGTCCGCCTGGTGGCCTATTTTCTCCAACGGATTCTTTACCATCTCTACCTGGACGTCTTTGACCGTCTTTTGGGAGGCTTTTTTGCCCTGGTCAAGGGCGGGCTCCTCCTGGGATTCGCCCTGATGCTGGTGGGCCTGGTCATGCCCAAAGACACCCATCTCCTGAAGGACTCCCGCACGGCCCCATACCTGATGCATTTCTCGAAGCAGGCCCTGGGGCTGCTCCCGCCGGAATTCAAGAACCGTTTGAACGAGTATCTTCAAGAGTGGCAGCGGCCCAAGAGGAAGCAAGAAGCGGCCGGGCCGGGGAGTTCAAGGTTCAAGGTTTAAGTTCTGGTTTGGCACACGTAGGGGCGAACCTTGTGTTCGCCCAGATGCATTCAGGGGGAACACAAGGCCTGCCCCGACTTTGAATGCCTTTTCGACTATAATTCGGTATATTTTACCTGAGCTTCATAATCTTTGAGCAACCCGAAGGCTCATGAGGGTGGCACAAGCATTCCAGCCTGTGCGGATTACCGGGCGGGCGAGACGCCCGCCCTACCGGTTTTTTAATTTTCATGGGAGTTTAAGGAGTTTTCATTATATGACTGATAAAGAACAGGACCCCGGCGCGGCGGTTACGGAATTTGCAGGCATCGTCCGCCGCTTGCGGGCCCCCGGGGGGTGCCCCTGGGACGCCCGCCAGACCCCGGAGACCTTGAAGACCTACGTCCTGGAAGAAGCCTATGAACTGGTGGAGGCCATCGAGACCGGGGACCCGGAGAAGATCAGGGAGGAATTGGGGGATCTCCTGCTGCATCTGGTCTTCCTCAGCGACCTGTACCGGGAGCGGGGCGATTTTTCCTTAACCGAGGTGGCCGAAGGTATCACCGCCAAGATGATCCACCGCCATCCCCACGTCTTTGCCGGAGAAGAGGCCAAAACCAGGGAAGACCTGCGCCGCATCTGGGAGCGGGCCAAGGCCCAGGAAGGCAAGACGCAGAAAAAAGCCGCGCTGGATCAGGTTTCCACCGCCCTGCCGGCCCTGGTCCAGGCCCAGCGCCTGGGGGAGGCGGCCGCACGCCTGGGGTTCGACTGGCCTTCGGTGCAGGGGGCTTTGGACAAGGTGGAGGAGGAATGGCAGGAATTCCGCCGGGCCCTGACCGCGCCCCCCCACGACGCCCGAGAAGAGGAATTGGGGGATCTGCTGTTCGCCCTGGTCAATGTCGCCCGCTTCCTGAACATCGACTCCGAGGGGGCGCTCAGGCGCACCATCTTTAAATTCATCAAGCGCTTCAACGTGGTGGAGCGGACCCTGGTGAAGCAGGGCAAGACCCCGGAGACAGCCACCCTGGAGGAGATGGAGGCCATCTGGCAGGCGGCTAAGAAGCAGTGATCAGTGGTCAGTGGTCAGTTTTTTTACTGGCCCCTGACCACTGGCTACTGACCACTAAACTTGCCTCCCATGCAAGGCAATGATATTATTTAAAACGCCTAAGGGGGCAAAATCGGTATGGAATCGGACCGGGTCCGCAGATTATTCTCTCCTGCTCCAGTGATCCTCGGTATCCTCGCCGGGGCGGTCCTGTTGTCCGCAACTTTCTTCTTTTTCTGGCAGAAGCTGAACCAAAAAGTGGAAGTGATCATGCGGGAGCAGTTTAACCAGCAGCAATTAATGCTGGCCCGGAAGATCGCGGACAATGTGGAATCCTATTTTGACTTCCTGGAAAATATTCTCTTAGGGTATGCGGGCTTATTCCAGACCATCCCCCCCCACCAGGAACAGCAGATGAAAGCCTCTCTGGCGGAGCGGTTTTCCCGGCACAAATTTTTCGGGATTCTGGAGATTCGACGCTATAACGAGGCAGGAATGGCAGTACAAGTATTTAGCACCACCTCCTTTCCCCCTGCCACCAGCAATCCAGTACTTCCCGCCCCTTACCTGGAATGGGCCCGGAACCCAGCCCACCGCGGCAAACTATTTTTGAGCAAAACTTTCATCTACCAGGAGGAACCCTGGAAAAACCGCAGGATTATGCGATTCCTGACCCCTATATATTGGACGAATGGCTTAGGAAATTTTTCCGGGGTGGTGGAGCTTCTCATCGCCCCCTTCTTTATTTGTGAGAAAGTTACGGCCGACGTTCGTTCCGGTCAAACCGGCTACGCCTGGATCATCGACCAGGATGTCATTTTTTTGGCCCACTATGGGAAAGACTTTGTGGGACAAGAAGCCATGGCCGTACGGATAGCCCGCAGTCCCGACATCGTTTTCAGAGGATTGCGGGAGATCAATGCCCAGGTCCTTTCAGGAAAGGAGGGCGTGGGCGAATATGATTCCGGCTGGCATCGCCAACGCCTGGGGCTCACTCCCAAGTTGGTGGCTTATACTCCCATCCGCTTTGCCTCCGGACTGATCCGGGAGGTTACGGAAGTAGAGGATCCGGCCCGCAACATTTGGGGGGTGGCGGTGGTGGCCCCGGTTGCGGAAGTGTCCGGCGCCGTGGGGCAAGTGCTTTATCAGGAACTGTTCCTGGTGGGGACTTTTTTTGTTCTGGTGGTCCTGGCGGCATCGATATTGATCGGAACCGCGCTCACCTGGAATAGAACCCTGACCCGGCAGGTCGACCTGAAAACTTCGGAGCTGCTGGAATCCCAGGAGCGTCTGGTGCATTCTGAGAGGTTCGCGGCGGTGGGGGAGGCCGCGGCTTACGTCAGCCATGAGATCAAAAATCCCCTGATGGTCATCGGCGGCCTGGCTCAACAAGTGGCGCGGCGTCTGGACGATGAGGCGATCCGGAATAAACTGCAAATCATCCAACAGGAAGTGCGGCGCCTGGAGTCCTTCCTGGAGGAATTGCGAGATTTCACCCGGCCCGTAATGCCGGTGAAGCAGAAAATCGATCTGAATCAGGTGGTCAAGGATGTGGAGGCCATGATGGTGGAGTTGGCCAAGGAAAAGGGCATCAGCCTAGGGGAAAAACTCTCCCACGTGCCCTTCCTGGAGGCCGACCCCAACCAGTTGAAACAGGTGTTGGTCAACCTGGTCAAGAACGCCCTCGAAGCCACGGAGGCCGACGGCCGGATTTCCCTGGCTACCGGCTTTGAAGACGGGCAGGCCTGGTTTTCGGTGCAGGACACCGGCAGAGGCATGCCCGCAGAGGTATTGGAAAATATCTTTCATCCCTTTTTCACCACCAAGGATAAGGGCACCGGCCTGGGGTTGGCGGTAATTCATAAGATTGTTACCGACCATCATGGGTCCATCCAGGTAGACAGCACCCCGGGCCGGGGCAGCACCTTCCTGGTCAGGCTGCCTCTAAGCTGAAGCCATGGAGTCCTCCTCTCTTCCGGATACCGCCAGGGAAGCGCAGAAACGCCGCCGGGAACGGATTCTCATCATCCTGATCCTGCTGCTGGTGGTGACCATCACCTCCGTGGAGGTCTACCTGGTGCGCCGGGGAGGGCAGCCGGTCACCGGCAGCCTGCTGGCCTTCAGCCTGGTTAACATCAACACCATCCTGCTCTTTCTTCTCATCTTTCTCATTTTCCGCCACCTGGCCAAGCTTTTTCTGGAAAGGCGGCGCCGGGTCTTCGGCTCCCGGCTGCGCACCCGCCTGGTGCTCACTTTCATCAGCCTCACCATCCTTCCCACCCTCTTTCTGTTTTTTATGGCCTGGCAGTTGATCTCCAGCCGGGTGGACTTTTCCTGGGGGCCGCAGGTGGAGGTGCACCTGGAACAAGCCCTGGATCAGAAAAAGGCTTTCTCCTACAGCCGGGAAGAGAAGCTCAGGGCCTATGCCCGGCTTCTGAGTCTGGAACTGGAGCGGGAGGGAGGATGGACCGACATCGACCGGGATTTCTGGCAGGATTTCCTGGCGAAAAAACGGGCGGCTTTCCACCTCTCGGGTCTGGAGCTGCTGGACCCGGCGGGGAAATCGCTGGCTGCCAGCTATGATTCCCAGGCCGGGGAGCTGCCCCGGATTGCCCCGCCGGAGACAGGCGCGGGGGAAACGCTCCAAAGGCAGACCTTCCGGGGCGGGGAACTGCTGACCTTTTTGGCTCCGGTTACCGATCCCGAGGGGATTCTGCAAGGATACGCCGCCGTCCGGGAGTTCTTCCCCCAGTCCCTGGCGGGCGCGGAGCAGAGCATCCAGGAGCTGCGCCAGATGCAGCTCCTCTTGAAACCGGTGCGGGTGAGCCACTATCTCACCCTGGTGACCGTCACCCTGGTGGCCATGTTCTTCGCCATCTGGCTGGCCCTGTACATGGCCCGGGAGATCACCACTCCCATCCGCCAGCTGGCGGAAGGCACCTTGAAGGTGGCGGGAGGGGACTACGATTTTCAGATCACCCAGGAAGCCCAGGAAAGCCGGGATGAAATCGGTTTTCTGGTGCAATCCTTCAATAAAATGACTCAGGACCTGCAACACAGCCAGGCCCAACTGGCCGCGGCCTACCGGCAGTTAAGCCAAAGCCACTCCCAGTTGGAAGCCCGGAAGCGGGACATGGAGATTTTGCTGAAAAATGTGGCCGCCGGAGTGATCAGTGTCGACAGCGCCGGCCGCCTCACCATCATCAACGACTCCGCGGCGCAGATGCTCAACTGGCGGCGGGAAGAGGTCTTGGGAAAGGACTGCCGGGACTTGCTCCCGGCCGGGGAATTCCAGCGTCTGGCGGAGGTCATAGCCGCGGCCCGGAACTCCTTTAGGGGGACGGTGGAGACGCGGCTCCACGTGGCCCTCCCTGATCAGACCCTCTACCTCCTGATCAAACCGACGGTCCTCAGAGACGAGAGCGGACAGGACTTAGGCGTGGTGATCGTCTTTGAAGACCTCACCGAACTGGAACGGGCCCAACGCCTGGCGGCCTGGCGGGAGGTGGCCCGGTCCATCGCCCACGAAGTGAAAAACCCGCTTACCCCCATCAAACTGGCGGCCCAACGGCTGCGCCGCCGCTACCTGGAGCGTTTCCAGGACGATAAACAGGTATTCGACGAATGCACCCAGATTATCATCAGCCAGGTGGACGAGTTGAAGAAGCTGGTCAATGAATTCTCGCGCTTCGCCCGGCTGCCGCAGCTCACCCTCAGCCTCCAGGACTTCAACGCCCTGGTGCAGGAGACCCTGCTGCTTTACAGGGAAGTCCAGCCCCGGGTCACCCTGGAGTTTCAGCCCGACCCCGGACTCCCCGTCCTGCTCCTTGACCGGGAACAGATGAAACGGGTGCTCCTGAATCTGCTGGACAACGCCCTGGCGGCCATTGCCGGCAGCGGCAAGATCACCGTCACTTTGAGAGGCGATGCGGCCCGGGACATGGTGGAGCTGACCGTGGCGGACACCGGCGGCGGCGTTCCGGAGCGGGATAAGGTGCGCATCTTCGAGCCTTATTTCTCCACCAAACGAGGGGGGACCGGTTTGGGTTTGGCCATCGTCAATTCCATTGTCGCCGAACACCACGGAGAGATCCGGGTGGAGGACAACGAGCCCCGGGGCACCCGGGTGGTGATCGACATTCCCATGATTCGAGGAGATTATGCCGGCCACGCTGCTGGTGGTGGATGATGAGCCCCAGATTCTCCAGGTAGTCTCGGGCATCCTTCAGGATGAGGGATTCGAAGTGGTGACCGCCCTGGACGGGGAGACCGCCTTGAAAATGGCGGCCGAGGAGCCCCCGGACCTGGTCCTGCTGGATATCGCCTTGCCCGGCAAGGACGGCCTGGAGGTTCTCCAGGAACTGAAGGCAAAAAACCCGGTCCTGCCGGTGGTGATGATTTCCGCGTTCGGCTCTGTGGAGAACGCGGTTAAGGCCACCCGCCTGGGGGCTTACGACTTCATCGAGAAGCCGCCCCACGCGGACAGCATTCTCCTCACGGTGAGGAACGCCCTGGAGATGGCCCGGCTGGCCGAAGAGAACCGCCGCCTCCGGCTCCAGGCCGCGCCGGTCCGGGAGATCGTCGGCAAAAGCGAGGCCGTCCAGCGCCTCCGGGAGCAGGTGCGCATGGTGGCCCCCACCAACGCCTCGGTGCTGATCACCGGCGAAAACGGCACCGGCAAGGAATTGGTGGCCCGGGCGCTCCACGCCTTCAGCCACCGGTCCCACAAGCCCTTCGTGGAGGTGAACTGCGCCGCCATCCCCGAGGATCTGATCGAAAGCGAACTCTTCGGCCACGAAAAGGGGGCCTTCACCGGGGCCACCAGCCGCCGCCAGGGGAAATTCGACCAGGCCCACGAAGGCACCCTCTTTCTTGATGAAATCGGGGATATGAGCCTTAAGACCCAGGCCAAGATTCTCCGCATCCTGGAGGAGCAGCGGTTCGAGCGGGTGGGCGGAGGCCGTCCCATCCAGGTGGACGTACGGGTGGTGGCCGCCACCAACAAGAACCTGGCCGAAGAAATCCAGCGGGGGGCCTTCCGGGAGGACCTGTACCACCGCATCAACGTCATTCCCCTGCAAGTCCCGCCCTTAAGGGAGCGGCGCCAGGATATTCCGCTCCTGGCCCGGCACTTTCTCCAGGAACTGGCCCGGGAGAACGATACCCCGCGCAAGACCTTGACGCCGCAAGCCCTGGAAGCCCTGGCCAATCTTCCCTGGCCCGGCAACGTCCGGGAATTGAAAAATTTTATCTGGCGCCTGGCCATCCTCACCCCGGGGCCGGAGATCGGCCTCCCGGACCTGCATCTTGCGCCGGAGGCGAAACCTGCGGCCGGTGACCTGGACCGCCTCCTGGCCCTGCCGGATTTCCGGGAAGCCCGGGCTCTCTTCGAGAAGGAGTACCTGCGCCGCCAACTGGAGGAAGCAGGCGGCAGCGTCAGCGCCCTGGCCGAAAAGATCGGCCTGGAGCGCTCCCACCTCTACCGCAAACTCAGGGCCTACGGCCTGGAGCCAGGGAAGGAGGGGGAGGGGTAATACCGTTTTCTGTTTTCCGTGGGGCAGGCCTCCGTGCCCGCCCTGGAATCCTGCCGCCACTATCAATCGGTTCCCCTGCGGAGACATGATGCCCCTAGATTTTTCTGAAGAAGAGATTTCCCGCTACTCCCGGAACACCATGCTCCCGGAAGTGGGCGAAGACGGCCAGGCGCGCTGGGCCGCGGCCCGGGTGGCGGTGGTGGGCGCAGGCGGCATCGGCTCCGCCACCCTCTATTACCTGGCCGCCGCGGGGGTGGGGCATATCAGCATCATCGACGGCGACCAAGTGGAGACCTCGAACCTGCAACGGCAGATTCTTCATGATATTCATGATATCGGCAGGCGGAAGGTGGAGTCGGCCTGGGAGGCCCTGACCGCGCTCAATCCCCATTGCCGCTTAAAGTTGCACGATACGCGCTTGGATGCGGCTAATATCCGGGATATATTAAAAGAACACGACCTGGTGCTGGACGCCAGCGACAACTTTGCCACCCGCCTGCTGGTGGCGGACTGCTGCTGGCGGGAGCGGCTGCCCCTGATTTCCGCGGCGGTGGGCGGGTTCCAGGGCCTGCTCCTGGTGCTGGACCCGGCCCCGGGGAACCCCTGTTACCGCTGCCTCCTGCCCCGGGAGCCGCAGGCCCCCCGGGAAGGCATCCTGGGCGCGGTGGCGGGGGTGATGGGCTGTTTGCAAGCAACGGAAGCCCTGAAGCTCTTACTGGGGCGGAAGTCGGAATTGACGCACCAGTTATTGTCCTATGACGCGCTCAAGTGCCGTTTTCGCCATGTGAAAAGAGAAAAAAAGCCCGACTGCCCCCTTTGTGGACAGTGAGCGATAAGCAGTTGAACATGAGCCTTTGGCTCACCCGTAAACCATGAAAAGTGCGTAGGGCGGGGTCTCGCCCGCCCTGGTAATCCGTACAGGCTTGAAAGCCTGTGCTACCGCTTAGAGCTTTTCAGGGCAGAACAGTGAGCAGTAAAATCTTGCGTCTTGGCCTTTGCGCCTTGGCGTCTTTGCGTGAGATATCTTTACGGTAAAGTCTGGAGATATAATGTCCCATGATCCCCTGATCATTGCAGGGCGTTCCTTCCGCTCCCGCCTCCTGGTGGGCACGGGCAAATTTCCCTCCCCCGCGGCCTTGAAAGCCGCGCTGGACAGCTCCCACGCGGAGATCGTCACCGTGGCCCTGCGCCGGGTGGACCTCAAACAGCCCGAAGGCGACAGCATCCTCTCGGTATTGGACCCCAAAAGGCACCTGATCCTGCCCAACACCTCCGGGGCCCGCACCGCGGAGGAAGCCGTGCGCTTGGCGAAGATGGCCCGGGCCATGGGTTTGCCCCCCTGGGTGAAATTGGAACTCACCCCCGAACCCCGCTACCTCCTCCCCGACCCGGTGGAGACGCTGAAGGCCGCGGAGATGCTGATTAAAGACGGCTTTGTGGTGTTGCCCTACATTCAGGCGGACCCCATTTTGGCCAAGCGCCTGGAGGAGCTGGGCACGGCCACGGTCATGCCCCTGGGCGCGCCCATCGGCAGCAACCGGGGCCTGAGGACCAAGGACATGGTCCGCATCATCATCGAACAATCAAAAGTGCCGGTGGTGGTGGACGCGGGCCTGGGCGCGCCGTCCCACGCCGCGGAGGCCATGGAGATGGGCGCGGACGCGGTGCTGGTGAACACGGCCCTGGCCGAAGCCAGCGATCACGGCAAAATGGCCGGCGCCTTCGCCATGGCCGTGGCTGCGGGCCGCCTGGCGTACCGCTCCGGCCTGGGCCCGGAGCGGGACGCGGCGAAGGCCTCGTCGCCGTTAACGGGGTTTTTGGAGTAGGGTTTTTCAGCCTTTGAAATGATAGTTCTCACGCAAAGACGCAAAGGCGCAAAGACGCTAACATTTAGAGAGGGCACGGCTCACCTTAAGAGACCGCCGATGCAGGCCGATGAATGCAGATCTTTATTTATCGGCGTTAATCTGCGTGCGTCCGCGGTTTTTCTTCTGCTACTTTGCCTGCTCCCTTTCTCCGCCCTGGCCGATTTTAGGAACGTCAGCCAGCAACCCGAGGAACCCCAGGATGCTATCAAAATCCTGGCCCTGAACGTCATGCAAAACGCCTCGGAAGCCCGGGCCGCCAGGTTTCAGAAGATCGTCGATTTTCTGAAAACCGCGCCGGTTCATCTCCTGGCCTTGCAGGAACTCTCCGGCGGGTCCTTTGACACCCCGGCCACCCGGGACAGCGGCGCGGACCTGGCCGGCATGCTGGCCGCGGCCGGGTTGGAGTATGGTTATTACACCGAGGCCAACTGGGGCTACCCGCCGTACCTGGTCTTTAAAGTGGGCATTCTGCTCCGGTACAGCATGATCGCCAGCTCGGCCGGCTGCACCGGCACGCCCGGGGACGGGATGGTCTTCCCGGAGAGAAAAAACGTGGTGATGGCCGCCATGATCATCCCCGGATTCGGCCGGGTGAATCTCTACAGCGTCCATATTTATACCCCGTCTGCGGAAGGCGTCGAAACCCAGATCGGCAACCTGATGGCCTTCGTCGAGCAGACGGACGGCCAATATCCCCCGGCGGCCAGCATCGTGGGCGGGGATATGAATTTCTCCATCGACAGCAATCCCGCTGCTTACCAAAAGTTCCTCGATCACGGCTTTACGGACAGCTACGCCGCGGCCAATTGTCCCGGCGCCCCTCAAAACTGCTGCACCCCGGAGCAAACCCAGGGCTGCACCTTCCGGGCGCCCGGCAATCCCCTGGTCGGCAGCGGCGCGGCGTCCCGCATCGATTTTCTCCTGGTCCGGGGCAAAGGGATGCAGGTAAAACAGAGCCAGGTGGTCTTTAACGGCGCCAACGGCCCCTTTGTCTCCGACCACAGCGGCGTCCTCACCGAGATTGCCAAGCCGCCGCTTGCCGGGCAAGCCGCAGCCCCCGCGGGATTTCTGCTCCTGGGGGATAAGTAGGGCGCCGGGAGTTTTCTCCCTCAACCTGGTTTTGTAAGAAAACTTGTTGCCGGAAGATGAGCCTCCCCTGACTTAAATGCCGGGGCTAATTCCTGAAAAGAGAGGATGGCAATGAAAAAACACCTTTTTTCTTTAGCGTTATTGGTTTCCCTGGTTGCCTGCATCCAGTTTGCTTATGCCCAATCTTTGGAGCAAACCAAAGAAAAGGCGGAGAAGGGCGACGCCGCGGCCCAGTGCAGTCTGGGGGTGATTTACGGCAAGGGCGAAGGGGTAAAACAGGATTGGGACCAGGCCAAGGCCTGGTTTGAAAAGGCCGCGGCCCAGGGAGATCACAAAGCCCAACGGAATCTCGGGGTTATGTATCACCGGGGAATGGGGGTGAAGAGAGATTATGCCCAGGCCAAATCCTGGTTTGAAAAAGCTGCAGCCCAGGGCAACGCGGCGGCGCAGTTCAACCTCGGGTATCTGTATTCCCAGGGTGAGGGGGTAAAACAGGACTGGGCCCAGGCCAAGGCCTGGTTCGAAAAAGCCGCGGCCCAGGGAGACGCCAAGGCCCAGGTCACTCTGGGGTTCATGTACGCCGAAGGCCAGGGCGTGAAGAAAGACCTGGCCCAGGCCAAGGCCTGGCTGGAAAAGGCGGCGAAGCAGGGACAGGCCGAGGCCAAGGAGATGCTGCAGAAATTGGAGAAAACCAAATAACTGAGCCGGCAACCTGACGGCGGTGAAAGTGGGCAAGCCCCATCAGAAGAAACCGCCGATGAACGCCGATTAACGCCGATGGACGCGGATTCTTTGTTTTATCGGCGTCAATCGGCGTGGAGCGGCGGTTTATTAAAAAAGCCCGCCCGTTCCGGTTCCCAAGCTCCAGCTTGGGAACCCAATTGCACAAGAAGCTCTGCTTCTTAAGCCGTCGCCGCCGGAAGCCAATGGAGGCGAAGCAGGAGCTTCGCGGCCAAGTGCGTTCCCAAGCGGAGCTTGGGAACGAGGGGGGGGATCGGTTATAATGATATTTGAATGGGACCCTGATAAAGCCGCAGCGAATGAAAGGAAACACGGCGTCACCTTCTATGAGGCGACCACGGTTTTTGGGGACCCGCTGGCTGCAACTTTTAATGATCCGGATCACTCGGTAAACGAACATCGATACCTTACGCTTGGGCTTTCCAGGCTTGACCGGCTGCTTATCGTTTCTCATACCTTCGTGGAGGTCTGACCAAGATTATCAGCGCCCGGCTGATGAACCGCAAGGAGGTAAAAGTTTATGAAGAAGGAAAAAGATGACGAGATGCGGCCGGAATATAGCCGAGAAGACCTAGGCCCCGGCGTGCGCGGCAAGTATTTGGAAGACTACCGCAAAGGCACCAATCTGGTCCTCCTCAGCCCGGATGTGGCCCAGGCTTTTCCCACGGAGGAAGCGGTGAATGAGGCGCTGCGTTCCCTGATTGAAATCGCTCAGAGATCGACTCGACAGACTAAGCCCTCCACCCGGCGCATTAAATCTGGAGAATGAAAAACCGCTGACAACCGCCGATGCACGCAGATTTTCCTTTATCGGCGTTAATCTACGTGCATCGGCGGTTCCCTAAAACGTAGGGTGCGCCCTGCGCACCATTAAAGGACAGCCGGGGGCGGCTGTTCCACATTTAAATTTTTTACATTAAGAAATTATGATATTAATAATAAATAATAAAATAATAGTTTGCAGAGATAATAATTAGAGGGCAAGCAAATGCCACGCATACCCAAAGTAGTCATCCGGCGATTTAAACAATTAAAAGAAGTGGTGCTCGACCTCCAGGACACAAGCCTCTTAGTCGGGGCCAACAACTCCGGCAAGAGCAGTATCCTACAAGCTATTCATTTTGCTGTATCAATAGCTCAGTCGGCCAGACTCGTTGGTGAAGGGGTTGCCTGGGCAAAGGGTAGTTTCGCATTATCTTTTAGCCCGGCCCAACTGATCTACTCTCCAGTGGCTGATGTCATGTCTTTGGCAAAAGGAGGATTGCTACAGGAGGCTTCCGATAAAAGAATTGAAATCGAATTTTTCCGTGACGATAATGAAAGCTGTGTGGTTGGATTGCGTCGCGGTAGGAACCGGAACATTGCTGTAAAAATTACAGGAAAAACGCTCGGTGAAGAGCTAATGAATATATCGGATCCATTCACGGTTTACGCTCCAGGACTGGCTGGAGTACCAAAAGAAGAGCCATATATGTCTCTTGGCGCAGTTCGGCGCACTGTGGCCCGAGGTGACGCAAACCTCGTGCTCCGTAATGTTCTTCTAAGGCTGTCAGAAAGACAGGCCAAGTGGCAACAATTCTTAGATGACATGCGCATTCTCTTTCCGAATCTTTCAATGGAGGTACATTTCAATCAAGAAACCGATGAATATATTCGTGCATCCTTCAGTCTAGGAGGAGGAAGGAAACTGCCAGTTGATGCGGCTGGCACTTCAATACTCCAAGCTTCTCAAATCCTCGCATATATCGGTCTCTTTGGACCAAAGATGCTTATTATGGATGAGCCAGACTCCCATCTTCACCCAGACAACCAGCGTAGACTATGTAACTTAGTTTCATCTCTGACCGCCGCGCGTGGGTTTCAGGCCATAGTATGCACCCATTCTCGCCATGTTTTGGACGCTATGAGAGATCGGGCTGCTATTTTTTGGTTGAACAAAGGGGCCGTTGTCGAAGGAGCTGATGCGAATACGACTTCTATGCTACTTGATTTGGGAGCGCTCGATTCGGTAGATTATTTCACAAATGGAACACTTCGATCTTTGGTGGCAACTGAGGATACCGACACAGAGGCGATTAAGGCACTCCTATGGAGTAATGGGTTTCGCACAGCGGAGACAGAGATTGCCTCTTATTCTGGGTGTTCTAAGCTAGAGTCGGCACAAGTTTTAGGAAGTTTTCTCCGAGAAAAAGCGACCCACTTGACTTTCATTGTGCACAGAGATCGTGATTATCTGAGTGAGGGACGGGCTAAATCTTTTGGGGAAGGGTTAGATGCATTAGGTATATCTTATTTCTTAACAAGTCATAGCGACATAGAAGGCTATTTCTTGAATGCTAATCACCTTAGTTTTTTAAACCCTGGCCTTTCTGTACAGAGGGCGCAAGAATTGATTGATGCTGCAACCGCAGATACTAAGGATAAGTCGATAAAGGCAATTGTTAATGCCCGAACGCAGGATGCTTATCGCGTTCGAACGGAAACTGGGAAGTCACCGAATCCTGGTGAAATTGCTGTGCAAGCCATGCGAGACTTTGAAGCCGATCCAGTTTCATTTCGTCGTGGAAAATATGTTTTGGGTAAACTGATAGCGCTTATTCAACAGGAGATTGGAGTTAATCCGCGGATCTTTTCTCCCTCAGAACATTTAATTGTGCATGAACTTGAAGAAATTGCTAGTAAAATATGGCCGCCTCAGAGTAATTAACCTGCATGGTTTACTTCTTTATTGTGGCCATCCTTTAACAAATGCCCCTATGAAGACAGAATCAAAGCATTCTCCATTAACAAAGACCTTAGACTCCTGGCCCGAATCCCGCATTCGCGCCCTCATCGCCGGGGCCACCTCCGCCGACGTCACCCGGGCCTTGGGGCGGGAGGTGTTGCATCCCGAGGACCTGGCCGCGCTGCTATCGCCCATGGCCGTCCCCCGGCTGGAGGAGATGGCCCGCCTGGCCCACCGCATCACCCGGCGGCAGTTCGGGCGGACTATTGGGCTGTATGTGCCCATTTATCTGTCCAATGTCTGCGCGTCGGATTGCACTTATTGCTCTTACGCCTTCCACTCCGGCCGGGAGGGGGAGCGGCGGACCCTGACCCCGGAGGAAATCCGCACCGAGTGCCAGGCCCTGGCCTCGCACGGCTTTCAAAACGTGCTGCTCTTGACCGGCGACCATCCCCAGGCCGCGCCGGTGGATTATCTGGTCCAGGCCGTGGCCATCGCCCGGGAATACTTCCCCTCCGTGTCAGTGGAAATCTATGCCCTAAAAGAAGAGGACTACCGCCGCCTGGTGGACGCGGGCCTGGAGGGCGTGACCCTGTACATGGAGACCTATCACCGGGAAACTTACGATAAGGTGCATTTGAAGGGCCGCAAAAAGGATTATGCCTTCCGTCTCGGGGCCATCGAGGCCGCGGGCAGGGCCGGAGTGCGGCGCCTCAGCATCGGCGCGCTGCTGGGCCTCTACGATTGGCATGTGGACGGCTTCTGGGCCGCGCTCCACGCCCGCTATCTTCAGAAGGAGTGCTGGCAGAGTGCGGTCTCCATTTCCTTTCCCCGGCTCTTCAACGTCCCGGCCCGGCACACCATCCGGCACCCCTTGAGCGACAAGGAGCTGGTGCAACTGATGCTGGCCCTGCGGCTTTTTCTGCCGGAGGCGGGTTTCAACCTCTCCACCCGGGAGCGGCCGGAACTCCGGGACCGCCTCATCCCTTTAGGGGTGACCATGATGAGCGCGGGCTCTTCCACCCGGCCCGGCGGCTATGCCCAATATGGCGGAGAGACTCTTGAGCAGTTCGCCACCGAAGACCGTAGGAGCCCGGAAGAAGTGGCGGAGGCCATCCGCAAGGCGGGGTACGACCCGGTGTGGAAGGACTTTGACCGGGCCTTTGTGGAATAAATTAAAAGATTCACCACAGAGGCACAGAGGACACAGAGTGTCACAGAGGAAAAAATTTATGAAGGGCAAAGCCCTTCATAAATATTATCATTCTCTGTGAATCTCTGTGCTCTCTGTGTCTCTGTGGTAAAATCATTTGTTTTAGGAGAGTTCCTTTGAAACTGACCATCAACGGTGAGGGCCGGGAGGCGGCTGCGGCCACGGTGCTGGCGCTGCTGGAGGAACTGGGGCTTAATCCCGCGGCCACGGTGGTGGAGCTGAACCATGCCATCGTCGACCGGGCCGCGTATCCGGAGACGGCCCTGGCGGAGGGGGACATTTTGGAACTGGTGCGCATCGTGGGGGGCGGCTGATGAACCCTCACCAACGTCAGGCCGCTTTTGCCGCGGCCGATCTCTATGTGGTCATTACCGAAGCTTTTTGCGCCGGGCGGCACGCTCATGAGATTTTGGTGCAAACCCTCATGGCCGGGGTGCGCCTGGTGCAGTTGCGGGAAAAGGAGATGAGCGGCCGCAGCCTTTATAATCTGGCCGTGGAGTTCCGGCGGCTCACCGAGGCCGCGGGCGCCCTGCTGATCATCGACGACCGCCTGGATATCGCGCTGGCCTGCGGCGCAGACGGCGTGCACCTGGGCCAGGAAGACCTGCCCCTGGACGCGGCCCGGCAAGTCGCGCCGGACCTGATCATCGGCGCGTCCACCCATTCCCTGGAAGAGGCCATGGCCGCCCAGGAACAGGGCGCGAGTTACGTCAACATCGGCCCCATCTTCGCCACGCAAACGAAGCCTGACGTCACTCCCCTGGGTGTCGCGGCCATCGACCGCATCGCCCCTCGCTTAAGGATTCCCTGGACCACCATGGGCGGCATCACCCGGGCGAACATCAGCCAGGTGGTGTTCCACGGCGCCAGACGCCCGGCGGTGATGAGCGCGGTGACCGCCGCGGTCAACCCCCAGGCCGCGGCCTTGGAGTTGCGGCAGATCATCCTGGCCGGCCGGGAAGGGCCCCTGCAGCTGCATTAAAAATACTTCACCGCAGTTGCTCATGGGCCAATTGCCCGCCCGTTAAGTATGGAAAGCTGGCCCCCCTCACCCCGGCCCTCTCCCCCCGCCAGTCAATGGCAAGGGGGAAGGGTACCCAGCGGGCGGGGGGAGAGGGGGTTAAGTCCCAGTTATCCGTTGGTTTTTACTGGCCACTGACCACTGGCCACTGACCACTTTTCGAAGCAGAGACGCAGAGAACGCAGAGGAAATTTATGGGCAATAAATTATGTCGCTCAATATAGTTGGTCTCGGTCTTTTTCTGCTCACTGCTTACTGCTTACTGACCCCTGGCCCCTGATCCCTGCTTTTAAATGTCCAGCTTCTGCGCAGGCTGGCCTCCCTTGAGGACCATGGCCAGGATGCTGAGCATGGCCCTGCCGATGGCCCGGAAAAAGGCCAGGGGGTTATGGCGGAGAAAGAAGTTACCCACATATAGGGTAGGGTCGAAATAGCTCTTCAAAGACTCCAGTTTCAGGCTGCGGTAAAGGCCGGCCTGATCGAGGCGGCGGGTGCGGATATTACAATGGAAGCCGTCGTAAGTACGGAAATCGTCAACATTGGTCACCAAGCCCTCTGCCAGCATTTCCCGGCGCAGCCGGGTCTTGGGATACGGCGTCAGGTACTGGGAATAGATGAGATCGGGCCGCATTTTTTTCATCAGCCGGTAATTCCGGGTAATGGAGGCCCCCGTATCCTCGGGATAGCCGAAGACCACCCCCGCGATCATCCCTATATCGTATTGCCGCAGTAAGGCTGCGGCTTGGCGGTTGATCTCCGGGCTGGTGGGTTTGTCCATGTCTTTCAGATTGCTCTCGGACATGGACTCAAACCCCACAAAGACCATCCAGAAGTTGGCCCGCTTCATCTCCGCCACCAGTTCCGGGTGGCGGGCCAGGCCCACCGCCGAGGCCTGGGTGGCATAGCGCAGGTCGTTCAGGCCATGATCGGTGATGGCCCGGCAGAGCCGCCGGAAATGGCCGGTATCAAAGGTGAGGTTATCATCGGCAAAAAAGACGGCCTGGGTCCCCCGGCGGCGCACGGCCTTCAGGTCCTCCAGGACGCGTGCCAGAGGGAAGGGGCGGAAGGTGCGGCCGTACATGCCGGTGATGGAGCAGAATTTACAATTATATGGACACCCCCTGGAGGTCTCCACCACGTCGATGGACTGGTCGAAGAAGAAGAATTTTTCCTCCAGCCGGGCCTCCCGCCGGGGCAGAGGCAGGGTCCCCAGGTCCAGGAGGGGGCGGCCGGGATTATGCGTCCAGGCCCGCCCCCGGCGGTAGCTGAGCCCGACAATCCCGGAAAGATCTGGTTTGGGTTTACCCAACTCGTCCGCCAACTCCCGGAACGCGGCTTCACCTTCACCCCGGATCAGGAAGTCCAGGGGCAGGCCTGGGTCTCCGCCAGTCACTTCCCGGGCCATGAGGGTGGCATGGTAGCCGCCTGCGGCTAATTTCAGGGCCGGGTCCCGCCTCCGGAGGAAACGGGCTACCCGAAGGAGGGTGTCGAACTGGAAGGTCATGGCCGACAGGCCCGCCAACTCGGGCCGGAACTCGGACAGGACCTTTTCCAGGACCCCGCGGATGCGGGGCTTATAAAGCACCAGGTCCAGGACCCGCACCTCGTGGCCGGGGAGATTTCCCGCCAGGTTGGCCAGACCCAGGTTGGGGAGCTTGCCGAAGAGATCGATGACGTCGGCGGTGTCCGGCATGGCTAGGAGCAGGATGCGCATTTGCAATACCGCTGGCTAAAGAGTTCAAAGTTCAAGGTTCAAAGTTCAAGGTCTAAGAACGCGGGGCGGAGACTCCCGGAACTTTAGCTTTTCAGACCTTAAGGGGAGTCAAGGAGTTACGATGATAAGTGCGAGTTTTTCCCTAAACTTTGAACTTTGAACCTTGAACTTCCTGGCCAGAGAGGGGCCTCCCTGGCCAGGTCCGGTGAGTCAGCCTGACTCAGATGATGGAGCTTCAACCGCAAACCAGGGCAAGAAAGAGCCCGAGAGCCGTGACGAGCGCCCAAAGTTTGGTCCGCATGGCTTCCCTCCTTTCCTTCTGGGGGAGATGCAGCAATATCAGGGAAATATTGATTGTTGCTTTCATCTCCCGGATTAAATCAGACCCGGCTGGACAGGGTCCGAATCGGAGAGCTTGGAACTTGGAACCTGGAACTTGGAACTTTCGGACCGGGGACAACCAGGAATTCTCTGGGTTCGTCTTTAAGATAGGGCTTGACCGGAGGAAATCCAGTCCCCACTTTGTGTTTGCAGAGAGAAAAGAAAATCCCCAAGTCTTCAGCCCGCAAGAGAGCCAAGGGAGATGGGAATCTTGGAGAAACCAGGGAAATGGCGCCTTAATTGCTGCCTGGCGGTCCTCACTATTTGGGGATTTCTGCAGCACGCCGCCCTGGCCGCCGATCTCCAGGGCCGCCTGGCCGCGGGAGAGATCATCTTTCATTCCAGAGACCTGCCGGATTCCCCGGCCAGGGAGGCCGAGGCCACGGGAGTAGTGGAGGCGCCTCCCTTGAAGGTTTGGGAGACGGTCACCGACGCCAATAATTTCCGGGAATTTTTACCCCGCATGGTCAATAGCAGATTGGTGCGTTTTGAGGAATTAAAGCGAATCCTGCAAGACAGGCCCGGCGCCCCGGCCGGGGTGGAGGCCATTCTCGGCCCCGAGCCCCCCGATCTGGCTTCTTTCCGGATTCCCGGCGGAAAGTTCGCAGGGTATTTCTACGGCCACGTGGAAGTCCCCTGGCCCCTCCGGGACCGCTGGTACGTGGTCCGGGTCACCTGGGACGAATCCGCGGCAGCCCGCGGGATCTATACCTGCTCCTGGTCCCTGGTGGCCGGCAATCTCCGGGAATACCGCGGTCAATGGCAGGTGGAACCCTTCGGCGGCCACCGCACCCGGCTGACTTACCGGGTGGTGACCGATCCCGGAGGCCTGGCGCCGCAATTTCTGGTGGAGGAGTTCAGCACCAAGACCTTGCCCCAGGTCATTGCCGGGGTCCGGGCCCGGGTGGCCTCCCGCTGAAGGCCGTCGTTGCCACTATTTCTCACGCAAAGACGCCAAGACGCAAAGACGCGCAAAACGATTACCTCTGATCCTTCTCCTGCTCATAAATCAGAGACACTGTTCGGGCTAATCTATTGGCCCAATTAGGATCGTCTTTATTGAGTTCCACCTCGTCGTAGAAATCGCTGAAATCGTGGTCGATCAATTTATACGGGTTTCTACTGTCTGAATCGAAGAAGATATGCCGGAGCTCATGCCTTAACACCCGTTCAATATCGGTTTCCTCGCAAACGGCGACCAATTTGTGATCCAGATACATAATAAAATCATAGCCGTCTTCCGGGGCTTCATTTCTGCTTAAATACCTGACCAGCGCTGAAGGTTTGACAATTTTCCCCAGGACGATTCTGCCCTTTGTCATCATCTTCTTTTTGCTGACCAAAAATAAAATCTGGGCATTGGCCAGATAAGGGAAATGCTCTTTTTTTATTTTATTAAATAAGTTTTCGATACTTTCGGGAACTTCGTCAAATTTCATTATGGTTCTCCTGTCCGAAAAGATAAACCTCACGCAAAGACGCCAAGGCGCAAAGAAAGGCGCAAGAATATACCGAAGAGTAGTGAATCGTTCAAAGTTATCACAAACCAAGCCCCCACCCGGTAATAGGGCAGGGGCTCGGGAACCCGCCTGATAATCTATCCTATCAAATCGGCTTATGCCAACATTTCTTCGGCCTGGCGCATGAGCCGGGTGATGGGGAGGCCTTGGGGGCAGGCCTGCTCCGCCCGGGTGTAGTCCAAATTGGTGAGCCGCTGCCGGACTTCTTCGGTCAGGCCCGCAAACGCGGCCCGGGCCAGGTCCGGCTCGCCGTAATCCCGGTGGTACATGAGGCAGCGCATGACATCGTTCACCGGCACCTGGCCGTCCACCGCGGCCATACAGATCCGGCCGCAACCCGCGCAGTAGCCGCACGCAGTCTCCAAGGCGTACTCCCGCATGGAGTCGAAATCCCCCTGGGTCAGCTTGGTCAGGTCCCGGGCCGCGGCTACGTTGGCTCCAAGGATGGTGAGGTTGGGCATCTGGGAGCAGATGCTGGCGATATTCGGGTTCTCCCAGACCGCCTTGAGCCGGGCCTGCTTGTCGGTGAAGCCTTTTTCCACGAAGCGCCCCGCCATCTTCAGCTCGGCCTCGCTGTCGCACTTTACCGGCCCGCCGCCCTGGGTCTTCATGGCCACCAGGCCCACTCCCGCCTTGACGCAGGCGTTCACCGCCGCCTGCATCTTGGGGGTGTGCATCAGGCGGAAGTTATAGGTGATCATGGCCGCGTCGATCCAGTCCAGTTTGGCCGCGCCCGCCAGACAGTTCTCCATGTTGGTGTGGGTGCTGAAGCCGAAGAACTTGAACTTGCCCGCCTTTTTCATGCCTGCGGCCCACTCCTTGATGGCCGGGGTCATCTCCTCGATGCCGCAGATGGCGTGGATGAAGAACAGATCTACATGATCCGTTTTTAGCCGTTTTAGAGACTGCTCCAGGCGATTGCTGAGATCACCCTTCTTGGCCACGAGCTTGGTGACCAGGAAAATCTCCTGGCGGGCGCCGGGGTTGCGGGCGAAGTAACGGCCCAGCCCTTCTTCGCTCAGGCCGTTGCCGTAAGACTCGGCCGTGTCCCAGTAGGTGACCCCCCAATTCCGGGCCTGCTTGAGGAGGAGCTGGTTATTGATGGTGTCGATCATGCAGCCCAGATTCAGGATGGGCACGTCCACGCCGGTCTTGCCCAGCTTGCGTTTGGGCACGGCCGCGGCCTTAGGGGCTCCGGCCTTAGGCTCCGCCGCGGCCAGCACCTGCGAAGCGCCGGCCCCCGCGGCCAGGCCCGCCAACCCCACGGTCTTCACGAATTCCCGGCGGGTGAGGCCGGTATTTTGGGTCTTTTCCTTCATGATTGTCACCTCCTCGTGGGACGTTTTGAATAGTTCAAGGTTCAAAGCTCAAAGTTCAAGGTTCCCAGCTCAAAGAAGTTCCTTATGTGGCATCGAGCCACCCATAATTTATGAAAAATTCTCAAGATTCGCATCCCTAACTTTGAACCTTGAACTTTGAACTCTTTAAACCAGCATCTTTCCCGGCCTGGACCGGGATTCGTTTTCACTAAAGACCCGAATGGCCCTTTGCCCCGCCACCGGGCATTCATGCTCGCACATGCCGCAGCCGATGCACCGGGCCGGGTCCACATAGGGGCGGGATAATTTCACCACGATATCCACCCGGACCCCTGACGTCGGCAGCCCTTCCTGCTCCAAAGGCCGCTCCAGGATGAGCTTGACGCCGCCCAGGGCGGTGATGCGCCGCAGCGCAGAATCGGGCTGGCCCACGCCCCGCACGTAGTAGTCCCCGCTGGTCAGGTTCACATGGGCGGGGAGCGGCTGTTCCAGGTCCGCCCCGGTTTCCTGGATTTTGGCGTTAAGGGCCTGGCCGTCCCGGATGGCCTCGAAAAAGGTGCGGGTAAAAATGGCCTTGGGGCTCACCGGGCACAATTCCTGGCAGACCAGGCAGGGCCGGTCCATGGCCCAGGGGAGGCAGCGGCCCCGGTCCACGAACGCGGTGCCCATGCGGATGGGGCCCTGGCCCGCGAACTCGCCCAGGCCCTGCTTCTCCTCGAGGCTCAAAGGCCGGATGGCCGCGGTGGGGCAGACCTGGCCGCAGGCGATGCAGTTGGGGAGACAGCCGCTCCTGCTGATGCGGTAGTTGATGGCCGGCGTCCAGAGGCCCTGGATGCCGGACTCCAAGAGCGCCGGCTGAATGATGTTCGCCGGGCAGATGCGCATGCACTGGCCGCAGCGGATGCAGCGGGCCAGGAAGCGCTCTTCGTCCAGGGACCCGGGGGGCCGGATGAGCAGCGGATTGTTGTTGGCCCCGGCCAGCCCGCCCAGGCCCCACATGGAAGCCAGGAGCAGGCCGCTGCCGCCGATGATCACGCCCCGCCGGGAGAGGTCGGGAAGCCCCGTCTCCCCCGCGGCGGAGGGTTTGGCGGCAAAAGTCATGCGGGATGCGGGACAGCCGTCCAGGCAGTTGAAGCACAAGACGCATTCGCCGGTGATGATCTCTCCCGAGGGGCGGCAGCCGCCTTCGCAGTATTGCTCGCAGAGGCAGCAGTCGCCGCAGGCGGTGGAGGGTTTTCCCAGACGCCAGGGCGTGAAGCGGCTCAGCAGGCCGAAGAGCGCACCCAGGGGACAGGCGAAACGGCAGAAGAACCGGGGGATAAACAGGGTCAAGCCCACCACTCCGAGAAACACCACGCCGATGAGCCAGACGGAGACGTAAGCCCGGGGGGCGTCACTGAGCACGCCCAGGCCGGAGTCGGCCAGGGGCAGCAGGACCAGGTTGACGCTGCGGTGCACCAGGGGCAGGGGGTCGAAGACCCCGGTCTGCACCGAGCCGGTAAGGGCCAGGAAGAGCAGGAAGAGAAGGAGGTAATATTTCCAGGCCTGGGGCCGGCGGTGGCGGTTGGCCTCCACCCGGGCGTCCGGGCCCAAACCCCGCCGGGCCAGCCAGCCGGCGCCCTGCTGGATGGTCCCCAGGGGGCAGACGAAGCCGCAGAAAAAGCGGCCCACGAAGAGGGTGATGGTAATGGTGACCAGGGCCCAGGCCAGGCCCGTAAAGAGAGTGCCGGTGGCCAGCATGGTGGCCACGGCGGTAAGTGGGGCCAGTTCCAAAAGCCAGTTGATGGGCCAGCCCCTGAGCTGCCACCAGGCGCTCCCCAAAGTGGCGGCGATGCAGAACCACAGGAACACGGCCAGGAAGAAGCCCTGGCTGATGCGGCGGACAGTGACGATGCGCATAAGTTTAAGGCCGGGAATTAAACCTCTGTTTTCAATCAATACCTAAGTTTTGGCGTCTAAAAACACCGGATTAAGAGAGCGATAATCCGCCACGCCCGCGCCCGCCTTCTCTGCCATCTGCACGTAAGGCACGTCCGCCAGGGTCCGCCCCAGGAGTTCCACCCCCACCGCGTCCGCGGCCACCGGGTCGGTGGAGACCACCAGGGTATGGGTCTCCTTGAGATCAGAAAGCGAGCCCCCGGTGGGGCCGTTGGTCATCATGGATACCGTGCCGTCCAGGACGCAGAGCGTGGGCTTGAGCAACAGCGCCAGCTCGGTGATGATCCCGTTGATGTCCTGGTGGAAGACGTTGCGCCGCCCCCCCAGGAAGCCGTAATAATTTTTCAGAATCAGGGAGGCCCCGGCCCGTTGGTGGTCCTTCACCGGGGAAATCACAATGACCTTGGTCACTCCCGGAAAGACCCCGGTCATGGTGGGCCAGTCCCGGATCAGCTTGCCGCCGGCAAGGCTGACCGGCGCAAAGAGGGCAGGGCGGGGGGTGATGATCCTGGCCCCGCTGGATTTGGCCGCGGCGGCCAGGCCGCTGATCTCGAAGCAACTGTCGGGGTTGTTGATGGGATTGTCCGTCATCTGCACCTGGGCCGCGCCGGCCTTGAGGCAGAGATCGGCCACCGTCGCCAGTATCTCCGGATGGGTGGTGGCCCCCAGGGACGCGGGGGTGGCGAACGCGGCGTTGACCTTGATGAGCACCCGGTCGCCCTTCTGGATAAAGGCCTCCATGCCGCCCAGGGCTTTAATCCCCCGATCGAACATGGCCTTCCGATCCGCGCCCCGGACGATGGCCATGGCCGCGGTGCCTGGGGCCGGGGTCTTCAGGGCATAATTCCCCAAACCGGCCAGGGCCTTTTGGCCCTCCACCGGAGCGGGGCCTTTGGAATCGTAAAGGGCCAACCCCAGGCCTCCCGCGGCCAAAGCCAGGCCTGAGGCGTAACCCAGCCGCTTGAGAAAATCCCGGCGGGTCATTTCCAAGGTTGGCGGTTCGAAGTCCTTGGGTTTAGTGGTCAATTAACTGGTTCTCCAGTTGTTCCCACGAGGTAAAACCCCCTCTTTGTTAAAGAGAGATTTCGGGAAACGGTGGCACAGTCTTTCCAGGCTGTGCCGAAGCCTGCACAGGCTGGAAAGCCTGTGCCACCAATGATGTCTCTAATTACCGGATTCCTGATTTGGAAGTAATGCTCAGTCTCCCGGGGGGAGTGTTGTCTCCTTTTATGAGTAAATATCCCTATTTTTTTCCATCACGGTTTCATTTATGGACTTCTTTCAGCCTGCTTTGCAACTGCCCGGCCAGTTCCACCGCGGCCTCTAAAGACGAGGCGTCATGCACCCCGGCCAGATTAGACCCCTGGGTAAAGACAATCTCAAAAGAGTTGTCCAGGGCGAGGATCTGGAGTTCCCCGGCCCCCTCCGGCGCCTGGACCTTCCGGTAACCGTTGGCGGCCAAAAAATCCAGGTACCGCTTGGCCTCCGCCCCGGCCTCTTCCGGAGTCGCCTTAACGCCGATAAAGCCCGTGGCCTTGCCGCTCTTCAGGGTGTATTCCCCGGTGTATATATTATTTAAACCCTCACAGCCGAAGGAATCGGCGGTGCAGAGGCGCACGGTGTCCCGGGCCAGGCCATCTTTGGGGAAAAGCGCGGCCGCGTTCGTGGCTTCGCCGGCGCCGGGGAGCTTGGCCAAAAGCGCAACCGCATAGGCTTCCAGGGATTTCTGTACGGCCTCCGAGGCCCGGTCGGCCACGATCTCCACGTAAAACTTGCCCCTGGTGAAAAACAGGGCATTGGCCGTGGCATAGGCGTTGACGGTCAACGGCAGATCGGGGGAACCCGGACGGCGCTGGCCGCTGAACACCGCAAAGGCGTTGGCAGGGGACCCCATATCATAGAGAAAGACCTCTACGTGGGCCCCGCCCGCCCCGTCCAGGCCGAAGCTGCGGCAGGACATTTCGTTGAACCCCGCCTTGAGATAAAGGTCCGCCTTACCGTTGATTTTATCGGAAAGGTTGTCCGGACCGTAGCTCTGCGCGGCGGCCTGGGGCCTGAATCCGGAGACCTCGGGGAGCATCCCGGCGGTGGCGCTCTGGGTTTGGCTGGAAGCGGTTTGCGTCCGCCCTTGGAGCAGCGGAGCGCGTTGCGCCACCACCACCGCGGGATTGAAGCGGGCCTGCTGCGCCAGCAGCCCGACGAGGATCACCGCCAGCAGGGCCAGAATGGCGTAGCCCAGCACCTTCTGGGTGGGGCCGACTTTGGATTTAACCCGGGCCATAATTCTTTTTTCTTACTTCGGAATCTTCTTCTGCTGGTTTAGATCGTAAATGGGGGCAAACCGTAAATCCGACCGGAGATATTCTTCCGGAGATTTTCCCAGGAGTTCCCCGTTTATTTGCAGGAACCGCAGTTCCCCGCCGACCCCGCAGCCCTCCTTGCAGGCCTGTTCCAGCTTGGTTTTGGCCGCGCCGAATTGCTGGTCCGCCTTACTTTTGTGGAAGTGCCGCCGCCACTCGATCCATTGTTGGGGAGTCAGGCCGCTCTGGTCCACAAAGACATAGTAGACTACCTGATCCGGGCAGTCTTCCTCCAGGTAGAGGGTGTATTCCGAGGCTTCCGGAGTGCCCGGCGCCGCCGGCCGGTTTTTGGCCGCCTCATCGATGAGCCAGGCCGTAGGGCATTTGCGGGACGCAACAAAATCCTTCACCGTTCCGAAAATGAAGGCGGGATTCATCTCTTCGGCCACGAAATTCCCGGCCAGGAACTTCTCCGGGGGCGTGAACGCGGTCAAGCCGTTGGCCTGCCGCAGGTCTGCGGCCTTCCGGCTTGCGGCCCAGGCCCCGGAACCGGGGCCCGTCAACAGCCACAGACCCAAGACTAAGAGTAAAAGACGCATCATCGCCCCTCCTTTTTCCGGATCTCCAGCGTCCGGATTACCCTGTTAACTCTGTGAGTTCCCTTTAGCGCTTCCCGGCCGGCAGGCCGGCAAGGAAACCGATGAAAGCCATTAAATAATAATGGTCGTAGATCTTATGCTCTTCCCACTGCTGGCGCATGGTCCATAATGCGTCTTTGGGGGAAAGGGGAGGGCGCCAGGGGCGTTCCGCGGTCAATTCTTCATAGCTGTCAATGATCCGCATGATGCGGGCCCAGGTGGGAATTTTGTCCAGTTTCAGCCCCTCGGGGTACCCGGAGCCGTCGCCGTTTTCATGGTGCCGGAGCACCATCTGCAGCGCCTCCCAGGGAAGGTGGGTAAAACTTTGGAGCATCCTGAACCCTTCCAGAGGATGCCGCTGGATCTTGGTCATTTCGTCTGCGGCGGGTTCTTTTTCCTGGGCCGAAAGCTTTTTAGGCAGGCGGGCATAGCCGATATCATGGATCAGGGCCCCGAGGCCGAAGCCCCGGGCCTTTTCCCGGCTCCACCCCAAATACTTGGCAAAGGCCAAACCCAGAAGACAACAATTAACGGAATGGGTATAGACGAACAGGTTTTGCTTCCTAAGTTCCAGTAACAGCAGGGAATTGCCGCCTTCGTGCTTGACGGCCTCCAGCAGGTCATCCACCAGGGATAAGGCCAGGGTGATCTGCTTGCCGGTGCGGCTCTTTTCATTGGTGAAGAAGCGCAGGACCCAAACCTGGGTCAAGTCGCAGACCGCCTGGGCTTTCTCCACTTCGCTATGGGTTTCATCCTTTAAAAAGACGTCCAGATGGCCCTGCAGGTATTCAAAGACCCGATCCACCTCCTCCAGGGAGAAGTAGAGCCAGGGGATGTGCAGGACTTCCAGCTTCCGGCGCCAGTCGTTCTGAAAGATGTCCCCAGGGGCGCAGCAGCGGACAATCTTGGCCTTGGGGTCTCCCTTGGCCTTGGTCTTCAGGAAAAGGTCAAAGGGAACCGGTTGCCCCACCTTGACGGATTCCAGGGGCAAAGGCGCGTATTGCTCTGCTTCCTTGGAGAGAACGGTGGCGATGACCTCGCTGGAGCGCATCTGTTTCTGGAAGAAGTCGGACATGGGAGGTTCTCCAGATTATGCGTCAGATATGAACATGATTTGGCAGGATATGATGAAGGAAGGCTGGCCCTGTCTACACCCCGCTCGTCTGAGTGGCGCGCCCGGAGGGATTTGAACCCCCGACACACGGATTCGTAGTTCTGGTCTGGTGCCTTTCTGGGAAAGGCTAGGATATGTAATGATACTGTGATTTTAGCTACTTGTCAACATGCCCTCCAAATAGGGACACCTCGGGAAATCCGCGGATTTGGAGGGTTATTTTTGGGTATTTGCTAGCCAAATGCTAGCCAAAATCTTACCCCCGGACAACGGATTCCGAATTCGTGTGCCATCCCCTGTAACTTATGTTTGTCTTCTTGGCTAGCAAATTTTGCTAGCCAAGTTCGCTGAGCAGCGAACCTTCTACCTCTGAAGGGAAGCAGGTCTATTTCATGGTCAGGCTATTGGCACTCCGAGTTGCAAGATAGGCGCCCAGGAAGCCAGACTATTTTACCTTACTCCTTTATCCTTAATTTTTCGCTAAAAAAGTTTTGCGCTGAGAAAGCATGGCCTCCAGGTCATTTAGAATATCGGGCATTGATAAAGCTGCAGCAAACTCCCTCACCCAGCGCCGTACCCGCCTCACATTAATCTTCGGGTTAGCCGCAAGTATAGCCTCAATGTCGGCCAGATCCTGGGGGCGGTGTGCCACGGCCTTCAAGACAATCAGGTCTTCCGGAAGCGGCAGGGGCACGCGGACGCCGCCCAACTCCACCCAGGTGGCTCGGGCCACCGTATCTTTTTCGAAGGGAAGCGACCCAAAGACGATATCGACATCAATACCGCTTTCCTGGTGGCGCACTAAGAGGACCCTAGTTTCCCGGGCAAATGGAAGGGGATCATCGCGGCGTGGGCTAAAACCGTGCTCTTCCCCTGCGGCCATAAACTCGGCCCAGCGGTCCTCGTCCAGCAGCACCAAAGCGTCTACGTCTCGTGTCAGCCGAGGCCGGCCCAAAAGAGACGCAGCCAAGCCGCCGATCACCGCTCCCGGAACCTTCCCGGCTTGGAGCCAGATCACTAGGTCGCGCAAAACCGCCAGTAGAGGTGTCAAATAGTTCGGCTCAGGCATGATACTCTCTGCGTAGCCGGGTCCAGCGCTCCCGGACCAAGTCCTCCTCCGCCGCCAAGGTCTCATTCCACCCGAGTTTTTCCGCCGAGGCCAATAGCGCCGCTACCTGACGAAATTTGAGGGACACTGGTGCAGAGGCCAGTTCCTTCCTTTCGGCAGCATTGACGTGCTCCCATCTCCGCTTAAAGGTCAGAGCTTCTCCCTTTGTCAGGGCGTCGGCCGAGCTTTCACCCGAGGCGGCCTCCATTTCCAGGAGACGTTTCAAGAGAAAAGGTTGAGGCCGCCTCCGGCCATTTTCCCACTGGTTGACGGTGCTGAAGGTCACCCCCACTTCGTGGGCGAACTGCTCCTGGGTCAACCCAAGCCGCTCCCGGAGGCCTTTGACTAAAGCAGGGATATCAATTGTTGCCATGGGTTATCCATCTTCTTCTATATTTAATTTCATATATTAATTGAAATATTTATTTTGTCAAAACATTGGCTCCATCAGGGAAGAATCGAGGTGGAAAAAGCCCAGGTCATATAGTCAGTGAGGTTTGACGGCTTTCATGGGTGTTCTCTTCAGAGATCATCATCAGATGGTTAAATATCATAAGCGATCCCTTAATCTTGGAGAGGATTTCCGGCTTTCCTATTCTCAAAAATCGATTGCTGGTCAACTTTACTATCCAGGTTTCCCAGACCAAGCCGGATTCCCTGTCAATATAAGTCTTGTAAATTACATTGAATATCTATATCTTATAAAAAATCTGGAAAACCATTAAGAGGAAATCCATGCCGATGCAGGCTGTCGAAAAGCAAATTCTGGACAGATTTAGAGATCTTCTTCAGAAACGGTTGCCGCGGCATCAGATCATTATGTTCGGTTCCCGAGCCCGGGGTGACGCCGAGCCTTATTCCGATCTGGACATAATGGTCATCATCGATGGGGTAGTAGATGAGGCTGCCAGAGAATGGGTGAGTGACTGTGCCTGGGAAGCCGGTTATGCCCAAGGGGTGGTAATTGTCCCGGTGGTCTTCAGCCGCGCTGAATGGGAACAGGGGATTGAACGCCATTCGCTCCTGGCCCGGGCTGTGGCCTCGGAGGGCATTCCCCTATGAATAGCGAAGAGATTTTATCTCTTATAAAATACCGCCTGGAACAGGCCCAGACCGCCCTTGAAGACGGCAAATTTCTGCTGGAAGGAGCACGCAGCCCCCAAAGCATCGTCAACCGGGCCTACTATGCCATTGTTCTATAGGACTCTCAAGACAAAAGGCAACTTCGCCATGAAAACGCTGCAACGCGCTGCCGTCCTTGACGGGCGTGAGCTTCGACTTGAATTGATTTAGAAGAGGATCAAAAATTGAGATGAGTTATGTTAATAGTAAATATATTAAGAGAAAATATTCTAACCGTGAAATTGCCCAAGTTTTATGGGTTAGTTTGGATCAGGTTCGGCGCTGGGCTTTGGTTGTCTTTCCGGCAGACGCTGCAACAGAATGGGGAAAAGGAAAAAAACGAGAATATGATATCGACGAGACTTTTAAAATTTATTTAATCTCGCGGCTAAGTTCAGAGTATAATATGTCCCTTTCTGAGGCTTCAACTCACTTGAATAATCTCTGGCCACATTTGATGGCATTTACTTTGTTACCATCACAAATACCTTTGGAAAGATTAGATGGAGAACTTATTGATCTGAGAGAAATTAATATTTATATTTATATTCATAAAAGTTATTACGAATTTCGTTCTTTACAAGATAGTAAATTCATAAGTGGCGATAAATCTAAATCAGAATTTATTGAAACACATAGAAGTATTCAATTTAAAGTATCAGAAACAAATAGACATCCCGGCAATTCATTTCGTACTTGGATAAAATACGATGAAGAGTTGATTCATTTTTTTGATGCTCTCAGAATGGCTTTTGAGGAAAGCCTCGCAAAGTATAAATCATTGATGAAACCTTTTGATCTTAGAAAGAAAAAGCCTTCACGGAGTGAAGGAGTCGGATAGAATCGACTAATTTTGTAGAAAATACACTTCCTTCCTTAACCGGATACTCCTGCCTTATCTCGCGTTATCTTATCCCCATCAAACACCTATTTTGCAAAAAATATTTGTTGACTTTTTTATATAAGCACGTTATATCGCATATGAAATATCGTGCATTTATAAGAGCTAACTGCCCCACAGCTCCTGACTACCATTTTAGCCTGATATATTTGTTGGTTACATTTCTAGAGGATTATATGCCAAATTTTTTAGGGCCGTGTCCCGGACTAGGTGATTAACCATTTTGGTTGTTAATGGAGGTTGTTATGCCTATCAATATCAAACTTAAAACAGCGATTATTAAACAATATGGATCGCAGATTGCATTTGCGGCGGCTTTAGGCGTTCATGACTCATTACTCTCGCGGATTGTTAGAGGTTGGCATCAACCAACTGAAGAACTCCGAAATTTAATCTGCAAAAAACTAGGAGTTAAAGAACATGAGATCTTCTCCAATAACTGAGTGGGAGCACGTTCTTAAAGAACTTAAAAAATTACTTTACGAATCAAAATCAAATAAGAAACCCAAACGGCTCCTAAATATTGGTGAGGCCGCGCACTATCTGGGAATATCCCCCAAAACGTTGCGAAATATGCTGTGCCCTAACAGGGTGTTGAAAAACTAGCAATCGCGATTGGTTATCAATGGTGCTATACTGCCGGACATCAAGCCGGAGGTCGATGTCCATGCGCGGAACCG
>QZIZ01000022.1 GCA_003599195.1 Deltaproteobacteria bacterium
GCGGCTTCGGCCCCGGCCGGAACTGGGCCTCCTACGACATCCTGGGCCAGGCCAAGGGCGGCGTCTTCTCCTTCACCGGCCACCGGGCCGGGAGGGCCAGCGCCGGCTTCCCCAGCAAGCACACCACCTGGATCATGGACTACTCCATCGGCATGCTGGTCTCCACCGCCATGCTGGCCGGCCTCTATTGGCGGGATACGGTCTCTAACCTGGGCAACTACTTCGAGTGCTCCCAGGTGCAAGGCTCCACCCGGTACACCGAATACGCTCTGCCCCTGTGGGGCCGCAACGGCATCGTCCGCATGCGCTGGGGCAACTGGGACACGGAAATCTGCGTCAACGGCATCTGCGCCTGCGGCCTCTCTTCCTATCCCCATTCGGACCATCCCGCGGAGAAGGAAGAAGGCTACATCTATGTGGGCGCTTACACGGACGCCGACTTCGCCAAGCTGATGAACCTCATCGGCCGTCCCGACCTGGGCAAAAAGTTCGCCACCCATGACGACCGGGTGGAAGCCAAGGCCCAGGAAGAGATCTACCCGGCCATCGAGGAGTTCCTGAAAGACAAGAACAAGGAAGAGGCGGCCCGCATCTTCACCGGTGCCGGCCTTGTCAACCAGCCCCTGCTCACCGTCCGGGAAGCGGCCAATTGCGACCATTTCCTGGAGAGGGGGTCCTTGGGCTGGTACGACGACCCGTACTACGGCGACGTCTTCACCCAGAAGACCATGTATAAGATGAGCGATTCGCCGCCGCGGCTAAAACACGTGCATCGTCCGGTGGGCTGCGACAACGAAGAGATCTACCAGCGGGTGTGCGGCCTCAGCGCGGACCAGGTCCGGGAATTTGAAGCCAAGGAAATCATCTAGCCAAGGGACGGTGGGGGCGGGAAGTTGACCCGGCCCCCAAAGTCGCACCTCTATCTATTGGGAGGAATGACTCGATATGACTGAATTCAAAATATCGTTGATGTACGATTGCACCAAATGTGAAACCCGCAACTTCCTGGATCCCTACACCTACTGGGATTACTCAGGTAACTTCAAGTGCGCGGGCTGCGACGTTCTCTACTATGCCGAGTGGGAAAACGGCCAGCGGGTGGTGGAGCCGGAAGCGGGCCGGGGCACGGATTACATCCTGCCCGGTTACGCCGAGACCAAGGACCTGAAGCCCCTGTCCGGGGAAGGCAAGACCTCGGCGCCGCCTTTTGCCAATGTCACCTTCTTGGGCAAACCCAAGAATTGTACCGTTTCCGCTCGCGGCAAACTCGTCGCCTGCACCCAGCTCACCCCGGAAGACCTGGAAGGGAGCGCTTGGAAACGTATCACCGCCCAGCGCAAATACGGGAAATCCTGGTAACGGCCGTAACTTCGGAAGATAGGAGGAATCCTCAATATGGCGATTCTCTGCGACGAATGTAAGAACATCAAATATACCTACGACCCGCAGATTTCCAAGGTGTTATACGGTCACTGCCGGGCCATTGAATACCCCTTCATGCTGGGCATTTTCAAGGAAGCGCGTCCCGGGGCGTTTACCGCTCCCACCGACTGCAAATACTTCCAAGAAAAGAAAAAGTAGGATAAACTAATCCTCAATCCGGGGCGCCGGCGCTGCCGGCGCCCCTATCTTTATCTCCACCGGTAATTTCTTATGAAAGATTATTCTCTTTACTATTGGGACCGGCGTTTGCCTGAAGCCGAGGTAATCGAACTCATGAACCAGGCCTGGGAAGAACTTTACGAACTGGAGTTCGACCAGGTCTTCGGAGCCTGGCGCGGGGTGCATTTTGAAGAGGAAGCGGACACCGTGCACATCACCTGGGAAAACATGTATACCGTGCCCATGATGATCTCCATTCACCGGGTCACCCGGGTCTTGCGGATGGACTACCCCCGGGACGAATTTCTGGAGCTGGAGCAGGCCGAAATCGAGCGCCTCCGCAGCCTGCCGCCGGGGAAGAGACGTTAGCTGGGGCCAAGGCCGAAGTCTTAGGAAAGACTGGCCGTTTCTGTCCTGAAAAGTTCCAAGCGGTAGTACAGGCTTTCAAGCCTGTACGGATTACCAGGGCGGGCGAGACGCCCGTCCTACGGGCTTTTCATGCTTTGCGGGTGGGCCAGCGGCCCATGAGGAACTGTTCCGAAAAGTTCAAAGTTGAGACCACTGAGAAAGTCCCCCTTCTGTCATTCTGAACGGAGCGAAGCGGAGTGAAGAATCTCGTATTTGCCGGCGAGATATGCCCCAGTATCAAGGCGAATACTGCCGCGCGGCCGGATGAGATACTTGATTGCCAATTAGGAGTTAGTAAATGTCCATTGATGGGTACATCGACTACCAGCGCCGTGAATTTTGTAAAGACGTCCAATGTCCGGTACAGCTAGATCTGGATCAACAACCCGAAGGCTCAGACAGTTACGAAAAGATCAGGCCGACTTGTAAGACCGCCTGCCGCTATACCACCTATCAGTTTCACCATTGGCTGATCAATAAAGGCTATTTACTGGTCCGGCCGGCAAAATAATATTCCTGAAAGATTTATACCCGGCTCACCTCAAATGCGGCTAACCTATCTATAACTTGGCATTCACTAATTGTTTTACCGAAAACTAAAAACCAAAAACTAAAAACCGAAAACTATTTTTTTGGGGGGAGATCGGCAGATGAATTGGGGAATGAAAAACCGCTTAAGCCGGCTGATGCCCAACGGCAGATGTTTTTTTATGCCCATTGACCATGGTTATTTCCAGGGTCCCACCAGGAACCTGGAAAGGCCGGGAGAGACGGTAAAACCGCTGCTGCCCTACGTGGACGCCATTTTTTGCACCCGGGGGGTCCTGCGCGCGGCCCTTGATCCGCTCATCGATAAGCCCATAGTGCTCCGGGTTTCCGGGTGCACCAGCATGGTAGGGGAGGATTTGGCCAATGAGGAGCTCACCACCTCCATCTCCGAAATCATCCGGGTGAACGCCGCGGCCGTGGGGCTGTCGGTCTTTATCGGCAGTCATTATGAAAAAGAGACCCTCAAGAACCTGAGCACCCTGGTCAATCTCTGCGAAGATTACGGCATTCCGGTGATGGCGGTGACCGCGGTGGGCCGGGAATTGGAAAAACGGGAGGCCCGCTATCTGGCTTTATGCTGCCGCATCGCCGCGGAACTGGGCGCCCGGGTGGTGAAGACCTATTGGTGCGAAGAGCATTTCGAGAAGGTGGTGCAGGGCTGTCCGGTGCCGGTGATTATGGCGGGCGGGCCTAAGTGCGAGACGGAGCTGGAAGTCCTGGAATTCGTCCATGACGGCATTTCCAAGGGCGCGGCCGGCATCAACCTGGGGCGCAACGTCTGGCAGAGCCCCCACCCGGTGGCCATGGCCAAGGCCTTGCGGTCCATTATCCATGACAATGCCTCCGTCAAACAGGCCGCGGAAATTTACAATAAGACCAAAGGAAAAAAATAAGTTCCAAGTTCCTGGTTCTAAGTTAAAAGAAAATAGTACCAGACTTGGAACTATCGCTTGGAACTTGGAACTTGGAACTTGGAACTTGGAACTTTTCTAATGATCGTCGCCAAATACTACCACAACAACGACATCCGCCTGGAAGACATTCCCGTCCCCAAGATCGGGCCGGGGGAGATTCTGGTAAAAGTCCGGGCCAGCGGCATCTGCGGCACCGATGTCATGGAATGGTACCGCATCCAAAAAGCCCCCCGCATCCTCGGCCATGAGATCGCCGGCGAAATCGTCGAGTCCCGGGCGGAGGCATACCATCCGGGCCAGCGGGTCTTTGTCAGCCATCATGTGCCGTGCAACAACTGTAAGTACTGCCGGGCCGGTAATCATACCGCCTGCGATACCCTGCACAAGGGCAATTACGATCCCGGCGGCTACAGCGAATACGTCCGGGTCCCCAAGATCAACGTGGATTATGGGGTTTATGTCCTGCCGGAGCAGGTTTCCTTCCTCGAAGGCACCATGATCGAACCCCTGGCCTGCGGGGTCCGGGGCCTGCGGTCCATTAATATCCGGCCGCACCACACCGTGTTGATCCTGGGCTGCGGCATCTCCGGCATCCTCAATATCCAGTTGGCCAAGCTGACCGGCGCCCGGGTGGTGGCCACGGATATTAATGATTATCGCCTGCAAAAGGCCAAGGAATTCGGCGCCGATGAAGTGGTGCACGCTTCCCGGGACCTGAACCTCAAGGCAGACCGGGTCATCATCTGCACCGGCGCCTACGCCGCGGTGGAGCAGGCCTTCCGGTGCGTGGACAAGGCCGGCATCATCCTCCTCTTTGCCATTCCCAACCAAGATATCGCCATCCCCATCCCGGATTTTTGGCGCAACGAACTCACTGTCACTTCCTCCTACGGGGCCGCGCCCGCCGATCTGGAGGAAGCCCTGACCCTCATCGCCCACCAGACCATCAACATCAAAGACACCATCACCCAGGTTATGCCGCTCACCGAAATCCAGGCCGCGTTCAAAATCGTGGCCGAAGCCAAAGAATCATTAAAAGTGGTGTTGTCACCGTAAATCACGTTGGGGCGAACTTTGTGTTCGCCCTTGCGAAAACCTGCGATAGATTTTAAATTGGTACTAATTGGTGTGCCGGGAATATCCATAGAACCTTGAACTTTGAACCTTGAACTTGGAACTATCTTCTAAGCAGGGGAAGAAAAGGAGGAGGTTATGAACCTGAGGAAATCTGTGACCCCGGTGTTGCTGAGTCTGTTGTTCTTATTCCTGGCCGTTCCCTTAGTCCTTGCCTATTCCGGCCATTATTACGTCATCCCCAATTCCGCGCAATTGCGGGAATGCGCCAACTATGACTGCCCCGCGACGCTCACAGCCTACCAAGGAGAACGGGTGGAGATCCTGGAGCGGACGGGCATCTGGTCCCGGGTCCGCTTTGTGGACCGTTCCGGCTGGGGCTGGATTCCCAGCGACCTGCTCAGCTACAGTCCCGACCGCCTCTCCAGGCCGACGTCCACTTATTATGTCAATACCAGCAGGTTGTCTGTCTACGACGAACCCACCCCGAATTCCCGGGTCGTCCTCACCTTGGGCTTTAACGATCCGGTGGAAATGCTGGGGGTCGGCGCCAGCGGCATGGCCCAGGTGCGGGACCTGAAGACCAGCGTGGTGGGCTGGGCGGCCCCCCGTTATCTCTCCTCCAGCCCGCTGAAATACCCCAAGTCCCAGAAACGCCGCCGCGCCCCCAAAGCGGCCCCCAAAGAGGAAGCCCCCGAGCCGCCGAAGGCGATGTGAGGCTGAATCTATTGAGATAACTTCGCACTGGCCAGCCGGTTCAAGCTGACACCGGCTTCGGCGGCCTTAAGTGCCAGATCGCGATGGACTTCGGGAGGAACCCGGACCATGAATTTGCCGCTGTAGCGTCTGGAGGCAATGGGTTCTGGAGGCTCTTCGCCATGTTCCTGCATGTCCTTGACAACATCCGCCACTACCTTGCGGATGCCCTTTAAAGCGGCTTCCGGGGTGCGGGCCAGCCAGCTTAAACTTGGAAACTCCGCGCATAGGCCAACATAATCATGGTCTTCTTCCGACCAAGTTACCCGATAAGTATAACGGTCATCTTTCAGTGTCATTTTCCAATCCCAATCTTGCTAGCGCCTTGAGCACTTGCTTAACCTGATAGGCCCGGGCCTTTCCTTTTTTATTCTGAATATTCACCCGGGGATCACCCGGCCAAAGGGTCTGATATACCCTGTGGCTCGTGCCGCGCTGACGAGGCACCCCGAAATAATGGTCACAGACCTTGCACAAATCGCTAAAACGGACATCGTGGGGAGTCCGCAGCATTTGTGCAATTATTTCATCGAGGTTACTCATAAAGTATCATTAATGATATCAAAATGTCAAGAGAAGGCTGTTAGAGAATAACTTCAACTGCCCCCCCGTTTATACTCCTCCCTTAATCGCCTCAACTTCTCCACCTCCGCCTCCGGTAGGGGCGGCAGGGGTCCCTGGAGCCGCGCGGCCAGGACCACCCGGGCGGTGTGCTCCAGCTTCTCCATCTTGTTGTAGGCGTCCGTCACGTCTTTGCCCATGGTCATGGCCCCGTGCCGGGATAAGAGGATGGCGTCGTATTCCTTAACAAATGGCCGGACTGACTCCGGCACCTCTTCGGTGCTGGGGGTGGCATAGGGCGCGGTGGGAATTCCCCCCAGGGTGATTACCACCTCCGGCAGGATGGGTTCCAGCAGATCGATCCCCGCCAGGGTGCAGGCCGTGGCGTAGGGCAGGTGGGCGTGGACCACGGCCTGGACGTCCGGCCGCAGCTGATAGGCCAAAAGATGCATGCGGATCTCGGAAGTGGGCTTGCCCTCACCGCCTAGCAGCTTGCCCTCCAAATCCACCGTGAGTACCTGATAAGACTCCATCAGCCCCTTGTTCACCCCGCTGGGAGTAACGAACACCAGGTCTCCTTGGCGTACGCTGACATTGCCGTCGGTGGCCGCAAGATAGTTTTTCCGGTGCAGCATCCGGCTGATGCAAACGATGTCTTCTTTCAACTTCTGTTTAATATCCATGGTTGCTCCAAAGAAGGGTAGGGGGTATCGGGAAATTACCGGTGCAGGTCAGTCCGGAACGGGTCTTACCATTTCCCCTGCAAATGCAGCTTATCTTAAGCCGCGAATTTTTGACAACGCAGATTTATTTTAACCGAAAACCCAAAACCGGAAACCGGGAACCGGAAACCGAAAACCGTCAGGCAGCCCCGGTCTTCCCCATCACCTGCTCCATCCTGGCCATGATCTCCCGGGACTGCTCCGGCCGGGCCTGGAACATCATGGAGAAGAGGGCGTCGATGATGGAGATCTGGCAGATCAGGGAACCGTCGATTTCCCCAGGAAGAGTGGTGTTCCGGGCCGCGGTGGCCAGCACCAGGTCCGCTTCCCGGGCCAGGGGCGACAGCGGGTTATTGGTGACGGCGATGATCCTGGCGCCGTTTTCCCGGGCGGCCCGCACGGTTTCCAGCGTCTCCCTGGCGGCCCCGGATTTGGAGACGGCCAGGGCCACGTCTTCCCGGGTGAGGAGCGCGGCCGCCATCAGCATGAAATGAAAGTCCGTGTACACCCTGGCATTGAGGCCCAACAGGAGGAACCTGGCCCCCGCGTAGATCGCCGCAGTCCCGGAGCCGCCCGCGCCGGCCACCACCACCTGGCTGGCGTCCAGCAGAAGCCGGCAGGCGGCCTCCATCCGTCCCATCTCCATGACTTCCAGAGTGTCCTGCAAGGCCGCGCGCCTGGCTTGAAAGACCTTGCGGACGATGTTAGCCGGATCGTCACCATCGGTGACTTCTTCATGGGGCGGGGGCACCAGTTCCCGGGCCAGGGAGATTTTGAAATCCTGGAACCCCTTAAACCCCAGGATGCGGCAGAAACGCATGACCGTGGCTTCGCTCACTCCGCACGCGGCCGCCACTTCATTCACCGAAGCATAGATGGCCATCTCCGGCTGCCGCAGGATCACGTCGGCCACCTTCTGCAACGCGGTTTTCAAGGAAGGATAAAGGCCGCGCAGGCGAATCAGGGCTCCGGCTTGAGCATCCCGGGTGGGAGCAGCCGGATTATCCTTGTCCATGGAACGGTCTCCTCGTTCCATCTTAATAATAAATAATTACCTGTCAATTATTTTTAAAAAAATATTTTATATATGATCGGCAAAAATCAAAATTTCTTACAGAGTTTTTTGAGGAAGAGGGCCGGCGGTGCCGGCAACTCCTGGGAGAGGAAAACGGGGAAAAGGGCAAAAGGGGAAAAAGGAAAGTAAGACTCGGGATTAAATAAGCTGAGAAATCGGCAAACCTGGTTCCCTCCTTCCCTTTTTCCCTTAAATCAAGGGCTCCTCGCCTTGCCGCAACCTTCGAGCCAGTTCCAGGGCTTCTTGCCGGTCCCGGACGCCGCCTTCCCATTGGGCTTCCTCCACTGCAGTCAGGATTGCCCGAAAAAGAGGGCCCGGCTCCAGCCCCAGGACCGTGATCAGGTCATGGCCGGTGATGAGCCGGGGCTGCCGTTCCTGGAGTTCCAGGCGCTCCTTTAAAAAGCGGTGGGCCGCGTCCGCCAACTCCGCCAGCACTTTTTCCGCGTCCGCCGGTTTCTGGGGTCCCTGGCCGGCCAGGCTGTCGGCCATGGCCAGAGCGAAAAGCCCGGGGAGATGGGGCCTGGCATGCCGCACCAGGCGTCCCAGGGCCCTCACTGTCAGCTCTCCCTCCCGGAACGCGGGCATAAGCAGGAAAGGGCGCATATGCAGGGAAATGAGGTGCGTCACGGTCTTGGTCTCCGCCTGGGAGAGGCGTAGCCTTAAGGCCGCGGCCGTGAAGATTTCCACTCCCACCCGCTCGTGATAATAAAAGGTGTACCGGTCCGGGTCGGTGCGGCGGCCTTGCACCTGGGGCTTCCCCACATCGTGGAACAGGGCGGCCAGTTTCAGGAGCGCCGCCTGCCGGGGGGGCCGCAGATAATGGGGAAATTCCGCAGCCAGGGCGCCGAAGTATGCCTGCGGCTCCGCCAACACCTCTTCCAGGTAAGCCACGGCCTCCAGGGAATGGTGGAATACGTCCAGGTGGTGAAAACCGTCCTGGTCCACCCCCTTCATATCGGCGCACTCCGGAAAAATCCGGGTCAAGAGGCCGGTTTGGTCCATGTCCTTCAGAATGGCCCCGGACTTTTGCGCGGCCAGGAGGATGAAAAGCTCCTGGCGCACCCGCTCCCCCGCCACCCGGGTAAATTCCGGGACATGAGCGGAAATGGCCGCGTCGGTCTCGGAGGTAATCTGAAACCCGTGAGTGGCGGCAAAGCGGTAGGCCCTGAGCAGCCGCAGGGGGTCCTCCTGGAAATTCCGGGGCCTCACCACCCGGATCAATCCCCGGGCCAGGTCCTCCAGGCCCCCCCAGGGGTCAACAAGCTCTAATGGCCGTTTCCCCAACAAGGCCTCCAACTCCAAGGCCAGGGCGTTGATGGTAAAATCCCGGGCCTGAAGGTCTCCCTCCAGGGTGGCAGCCCGGAATTCCGCCAGGTCCAGGATTTCATCCTGCCATACCACCCGGGCAGTGCGCTCCTTTTCATCCAGGAGCACGAAAGTGCCCTTTAAGGCTACGGCCAGGTCCCGGGCCAGGTCCAGGGCCTGGGCGGACACGGCCAGGTCCAGGTCCGGCGCGCTTTTGCCCAGGGCCATCTCTCTGACCGTCCCTCCTACCAGATAGACCTTGACTCCCCGGTCCACGGCCAACTCCCTCAATACTTGAAGGGAACGGTGTCCGGCCAGATTGGCCGCGCCCTGGAGAATGTTATCTTTATATTTATGCAAAGTCCCCGGCACCTGATTGCCCCGTGAAAAATCTTGGTCCTATGAGAAATTAAAAAACTATCTTAAATATTGATGTATCACACGTTTAAGCCCATTTCCTATCACATTTTCAGAAACGGTTTTCTAAAAGTTTCTCCTTGGGCTGAAGCCAAGATTTCAGGTAAAATCAGCATGCCTTAGTCCAAACGCAAAACGAAAAACGGTATTTTCAATGGCCAAAGGCCCCAAAACAGTCTTCATCTGCCAGAGCTGCGGCTTTCAAACCGGCAAATGGCTGGGCCGCTGCCCGGATTGCGGCGCCTGGAACTCCCTGGCGGAAGAGGTGGTCGCTCCCGCCGGTCCCCTAACCGACGGCCAACTTCCCCCCCGCCGGGGCGCGCCCCAGCCCCTGGTCCGGCTCCAGGCGCCGCCGGAGACCCGGCTGGCCTCCGGCCTCACGGAATTCGACCGCACCCTGGGGGGCAGCGTGGTGGCCGGTTCCGTGGTGCTGCTGGGGGGCGACCCGGGCATCGGCAAATCCACCCTGATTTTGCAAGTCCTGGACCGCCTCTCCGGCCCGGGCCGTCAGAGCCTCTATATCTCCGGGGAGGAATCCGAGGCCCAGCTCAAGCTCCGGGCCGACCGCCTGAATCTTTCATCCCCTGATCTATTGGTGGCCACGGAAACCTGCCTGGAAAACATCCTCAAAATTCTGGCGGAGCATAAACCTGCGTTCCTGGCCCTGGATTCCATCCAGACCATGTACACCGCCACCCTCCCCGCGGCCCCCGGCTCCCTCACCCAGGTGCGGGAGACCGCGTTCCGCCTGGTGCAGCAGGCCAAACTCACCAACACCGCCACCTTCCTCATCGGCCACGTCACCAAGGAAGGGACCCTGGCCGGCCCCATGGTCCTGGAGCACCTGGTGGACACCGTCCTCTACCTGGAAGGGGACCGCAGCCACACCTTCCGCCTGCTGCGCACTGTCAAGAACCGCTTCGGCCCCACCCAGGAGTTGGGGGTCTTCGAGATGCAGGAGGCCGGGCTCCAGGAGGTCCCCAACCCCTCGGCCCTGTTCCTGGCGGAGCGGTCGCTGGAGGTCCCCGGCGCGGTGGTGGTCCCCAGCCTGGAAGGCTCCCGCCCCATCCTGGTGGAGGTCCAGGCGCTGGTCTCTCCCACCTCCCTGGCCCTGCCCCGGCGCCAAAGCATGGGGGTGGATCAGGGCCGGGTCTCCTTGCTGGTGGCGGTCCTGGAAAAGCGGGTGGGATTGGCCTTAAGCGGCCAGGACCTGTTCGTCAACGTCGCCGGAGGGGTGCGCCTCACCGAGCCCGCCGTGGACTTGGGCATCGCCCTGGCCCTGTCTTCATCCTTATTGGACCGGGCTGTGCCCGCGGACACCCTGATCTTCGGGGAAGTGGGGCTCACCGGCGAAGTGCGGGCCGTGAGCCAGCCCGAGCTTAGGCTCAAGGAAGGCCACAAACTGGGCTTCCGCCGGGCGCTCCTGGCCCAGCGCCAAAAAGAGCGCCTGGGCGATTTCCCCGGCCTGGAACTCCTGGGGGTGGACACCCTGGCCGCGGCGATTCGCAGCATTCTGCCGAGATAAATTTGGGGGGAGGACCGGGGGAAATTTCCTCTGTTCCTCGTTATATTGTTGTGAATGTAAGATTAAGGTACAATGTTTATCAAATTATCCAAAGGTGAAGTTTGAAGGAAAAGTAAGTTTATGTTTCGCAAAGAATTTCCGAGGATATATGAGCTACGTGATCAAATAACATCTCCAGAAAATTTGAATCCATTTTGGAAAAACCTGGATGATAATCTTCAGAACGAAGGGAAGAGAAGAAAATGTCTCCCTTATGAAGATGCTTTACAGTCTCTCGATTCAGCCGCGTGGGAATTTATAAAAAACAAGGCAGATAAATATCTAACTAAATGGGACGATAAGAATGCACGTGGCCAGCAACAATTATTTGATATATTAAACGAAGCTTTAGCATATAGCTTTTTAAAAAAAGAAGTCGGTTGTTCAAACATTCAATTTATTCCAGAATCTAACAAAGGCCCGCAAACTCCTGACTTAGAAGGAACATTAGGGCATACTAAGGTTACTAAGGTAATATGTGAAGTAAAGACAATTAACATATCAGAAGATGAAGCATTTACTCGTCGTGAAATGTCCCTCTGGTTTCGCCCGCGTTGTAATCAACCTCCACGCGAACTGGAACAAGGATTTTTTGATAATAAAATTAAAGAGAAAATTGAATACGCAAAAAAGCAGATCAAAGAGTATGCAAAGGGTAATGAAACAAGAAATATAGTATACATCATAATTAATTTTGACGATATGTGGGAGACTCATAAAGAACAATATTTTCAACAAATTGATGACTTTCTCTCCAAAAATATTATTCAAGGAATTGAAATAGTTTTTCATAATAAGCGAACAGTCTCTAATGAGATCATTACTATGGAAAATGCAATCGTTTTCAATGAGCCCGAATATTCTTGGGATATGTGGCGGGCCGCCCATTCTGCTTTGTGAGTTATCATTATCATGGAGAAACCCCATGAAGATGAAAAATCCGGTTCATCCCGGTCTGCTGGTTAAGGACTGCCTGGACGATCTCGGCTTGACGGTGGCGGAAGCCGCGGCGGCTCTGCATATCACCCGGCAGCAGATGCATAACATCATTGCCGGGCGCAGCAGCGTCACCCCGGAAATGGCCCTCCGGTTCGAAAAGGCCTTTGGCAGCACCGCGGATACCTGGCTCCGGATGCAGATGAATTACGATCTGGCCCAGGCGCGGCAGCGGGCTTCTGATATTGTGATTGAGAGGCTAACACCGAAGGTTGCCTAGTTGTTAATTCCCTCACCCTCACCCTCACCCTCACCCTCACCCTCACCCTCAAGCCGCTGACGCCTCCAGGCTCGGGGGGCCGCGGCGGACCACGAAGGCCTGCTCCACCAGTCTTTTCACGCTTTGCGACTGGTGGCTTGTCGGCGGTCTTGCCATGATCTTCCCAATTCATCCGCTCTCAGAATGGCAGCAGCAACCTGGGCTGAGGACACCTCGAAGGGCTCGTTGTGGATGGACTCACCCGGCTGGGTGGCGCGCACCGCGATTTTTTCCAGTATCTCCCGTGGCAGATCCTGCAGGCCGATTTGGGCCAGGGTAACAGGGAGCCCGACTTGGATGCAAAACCCTATCACTTCTTCAATCTCCGGGAGTGGGCTCTCTTCCATTACCAGCTGGACCAGCGTGCCGAAAGCAACCTTTTCACCATGGTAAAAAGCACGGGTTTGCGGGGCCATCGTGAGGCCGTTATGAATGGAGTGGGCTGCTGCCAGACCGGAAGACTCAAAACCCAGTCCTGAAAGCAGGGTGTTGGCCTCAACGATACGCTCAAAGGCTGGTGAGATTCTCCGTGCTCTTGCGGCCTCAATGGCTGCCGCTCCATCTTTGAGAAGGGTTCGATAACACAGTTCGGCCAGAGCCAGAGCACTGCGCGTCGATCTTCCGCCTCGAAGGTTTTTGGCATTGGCTGCGGCGCAGGCCCGGGCCTCAAACCAGGTGGCCAGAGCATCCCCCATGCCGGAGATCAAAAACCTTGGAGGCGCCTGCACTACCACCTGGGTATCCACCAATACCAGGACCGGGTTGTTTGGCAGGATGCGAACTTCTGCCACCACGCCCGCTTCCGTGTAGATAATGGACACCGCGCTGCACGGAGCATCCGTTGAAGCCAGCGTCGGGCAGCTCACAAAGGGGAGACTAAGTTCCGCGGCGGTGGCCCGGGCTGCATCCAGAGCTTTTCCTCCCCCCGCGCCGATGATGATTCTTGCAGGCAGTGCTTCGGCTGCACGCCTGATAAGCGATATTTCTGTTAGGGTACACTCGCCTCCGAAGCTGTGTACCCTGAAGCCGCAACCTACCTCTGCCAGTGTTTGTTTCCAGGTGTCGAAGAGCTGCGCGACCGCCGATTTCCCCGCCACGATGAGAGCCGGCCCCTCGAGGCCCAGGCCGGCCATCTCCCTGCCGAGAATCACAGTAGCATTCACCCCTTGGGTGTATCGGGCCGGGGCAGAAAAGACGCTAAGCATTGAGGACTCCTGCATTTTCTAAATAATGTTGCCCTATTACTCAACTGCGGGGAGCTTCCATGTCGGCTTCAGTCACCCCACCCTTACCGCCGCGGACGCCTCCAAAGCCCGAACCAGCCGGGTAAGCAGGTCATTAACCGGCGTGGCCACCCCCAAAGCCGCGCCCCGGGCGGACACCTGGGCGTTTAAGGATTCGATTTCCGTGGGCCGTCCGGCCAGGACATCCTGGAGCATGGAAGAGCGGTTCCGGGCCGTGGCCGTGCAGACCCGGCGCAGGCGTTCCCCCGGGTCGCCGCTGACGGCCAGTCCCTGGGCCCGGGCCACGGCCTGGACTTCGGCGGCCGCGGCCGCCGCCAGGAACCAGGCCTCCGGCAATTCCGGCAACGCGCCGTTGAGAACCCGGAGCAGCGCAGTCAGGGGATTGATGCCCGCGTTGATCATCAGCTTATCCCAGAGCAGGGTCTCGATGTCCGGCACGGACCGGCAGGTGAACCCGGCCCGCCGGAAGATAGCCGCTGCCGCCTCGATTTCAGGGGCAGTCACCAGTGATCCCGGAGGCGCACCGATGAGCACCTCTCCCTGGCCGGCGTAGAAAATTCGCCCCGCCGCCTGCCGGGTCACCCCCAGGTAGGTAATCCCGGCCAGCAGGCGCTCCGGTCCCAGCACCCGGGCCATGGCCTCCAAATTCCCCAGGCCGTTTTGCAGGCTTAGGCCCAGCCCCCCCGGGACCAGGACCATAGGCAGCGCTTGGGCTGCGGCCGCGGTTTGATGGGCCTTGACGGCCATTATCGCCAAATCAGCAGGCTCCGCTTCCCCCGGCAGCCCGCAGGGCACGGAAATCGATCGGCTTTCCCCTCCCGGAGTCTGCAAGCGGATGCCCTGCTCCTGCAAAAACGCGGTGCGTTCGGGACGGTAATCCACCAGATGGACGTCCTCACCGGCCTCCGCCAGGGAGAAAGCCAGCAAACAACCCACCGCACCGGGCCCGATCACTGCGATTTTCATCTTCCCATACCTTGTCTGAACATGAGGCAGGCAGGATCCACAAGACCGGAGGATTGGGACCCTGCATAGCAGACTCGTTTTTCTGCACAATAGAGGAAAAAAAATGGGGATCAAGCAAATTTTGTGGAGATTTTGCTAAAAACGTGTAAGTTTTTGCAAAATCGCTTTAATATCCTTTCTCTATAGACCGAATTATAGTAATATAGGCACTTACAAGGAAGATATTCTGGAGAGGGACGTAATGGCAACTCCCGCGAAATTACCCCGGCAGTTTGACCAGGAATTGGAGAACCTGAAGCAGAATCTCCTGCGCATGGCGGAGATGGCGGAAGTCGCGGTGGGCAAGAGCATCATCTCGGTCATGGAACGCAATTCCGACCTGGCCAGGGAAGTAATTACCGATGATATCAACCTCAACCGGATGGAGCTGGCCATTGACGATCAGGGGTTGAGATTGTTGGCCTTGCGCCAGCCCCTGGCGACGGACCTGCGGCTGATCACCGCGGCCATGCGCATCGCCACCGAACTGGAGCGTATCGGCGACCAGGCGGTGAACGTTGCCGAACGGGCCCTGGAACTCAACAGCCGGGAGCCCGTGGAACTTCCCATCGATCTCAAGGTGATGGCGGATATCGCCCTGGGGATGGTGCGCACCAGCATCGACGCCTTCGTCCAGCAAGACCCCAGATTGGCCATCCGGGTCTGCCAGCGGGACGTGGAGGTGGACCTCCTGGACGACGAATATATCCAGAAGATCCTGAACTGCATGATTCAGGAATCACGCTGGGTGATGCGGCTCCATCACTTCATTATTATTGTCCGCAATTTGGAGCGCATTGCCGATCTGGCCAGCAATATTGCCGAAGATATTGTCTTCATCGTGGAAGGCCGGGTGATTAAGCATCGTTGCGAAGAGTGGATGCTCTCTTCCACCCCCCCTTGACCTGGGCCTGCGCCAGTTTACCCTCCAATAACTGCACTTCCTGAGCCAGCCTGGGCTGCGTCTTGCGGTCCCTTTCCAGGGTCTGCAGGGCATGGACCACGGAGGCGTGGCTCCGATGGAACAATTTCCCCAACTCCACCATGGTTTTTTGCGTGTAGACCCGGCAGAAATAAAGGGCCAGGCGCCGGGCCTGGACCAGCTTTTTCTGGCGGGACCGCCCCAACATCTCCGGCAGGCTCACCCGGTAGTAATCCCCTACGATCTTCTGGATCTCCGGCACGCTCAAGCGGGCTTCCACCGCTTGCAGGTCCTGGAGCACTTCTTCGGCCAGGCGCATGCTGAAAGGCTGCTGCAGTAAGGTGGACCGGGCCATCAGGCCGTCGATGGCACTCTCCAGGCGGCGCACGTCCTCGGTGACAAACTCCGCCAGGTACTCCAGAATCGGCCCGGCAACGTGGGCGCCCCGGTGTTCGGCCTTTTTGGCCAGAATATTGACCCGGGTGGGAAAATCAGGGGGGCCGATGGGGGTGATGATCCCCGCGGTGAGCCTGGAGCGCAGTTCCTGGGAGAGCTGGCTGATCTCCCCGGGCAGGTAGCAACTGGTGAAGACCAGCTTCCGTTTCCGGCTCATCAGGGTATCCAGGGTGTAGCACATCTCCGCCTGGATCTTTTCCTTGCCGCTTAAAAACTGGACTTCCTCCAGCAGCAGCACCTCGCAATCCTGGCGGTAATGCTCCTTGAATTGGGTCATGCGCCCGTTTTTCAGGGCCCGCACCATTTCGTTGGCGAAAGTCTCCGCGGAGAGATAGTGCACCCGGCCGTGGGGCGCGGCCTGGGACAGAAAATTGCCCACCGCCTGGGACAGATGGCTCTTGCCCAGGCCGGGACCGGCATTCAGGAATAAAATGCGGTTGTAAAAAGTGTCGTCCCGGGCCAGGGCTTTGGAGGCTTGAAAGGCCAGGCGGTTGGAAGATCCCACCACGAATTGTTCGAAGGTGAATCTCCCGTTGAAGGGAGCGCTGCCGGGCCGCTTCCCGGCTGCCAGCGGCAATTCCCCTTGCGGAACCGGGACTGGACTCTGGGACTTTTGCCCGCGGGGAGGCAGGGAAAATTTGACCGGCAATTCGAGGCCGCAGGCCTGGGACATGGCCTGGCGGATGAAATGAAGGTAGTGGGATTTAATCCACCGGAGGGCAAAGGGGTTGGGACAGGTCAGATTCAACTCACCTTCTCCCTCGGAGACCACTCCCAGGGGGTCGATCCAAAGTTGGAAACCTGAAGGTGAAATTTCTTCTCGAAGCAATGCCTTGACCTGTTCCCAGATACCTTTCATAATTCTCCTTTCAGATTGAGGGCCGCTGCTGGTGAGAGAGATAATAGCCGTTCTCCCCGGAAAAGGTCAAAGGAGGTGGAGCCAAATTTAGAGTTACCTAGCTTGCCTTCCCCCAGGCGCTAGCCCCGGCCCAGGCCAAGCAATGGGGGGAATTTATTCTTGTTAATAACTTAATTAATAATTTCAATAAGATAAAACCGGCTAATCGTGAGATTTGACGCCCCTAAGCAGTCCCCGGTTACCCTCCCGATTTTTCAAACTCGCTTATCCTGGCTTTTCCCTCGATTTTCATAGGGAGGAAAAAAATTAGGGGGCAAAAATCGGTATCTCCCGAAATTCAGTTCGAAAACACTTTAAAGAAAATATTTATAGTGTGTTTACAAAATGTTACCCAAAAGTTAAATATTCCCGTGGGATCAGCAGGCTCCAAAAACCGGCCGCAGTTTCCGGAGGGTTCCTTCCCGGTCATTACCGCGGCGGTTGCCTTGACAAATCCCTTGAACCGGCTATTATGAGCTAGAAATCCCTTTTCCCGGGGCTGGCAATGATTAATTATTTGGCTTACCGCAAGTTTGTCACTATACGCAACGGCAAACGGGTGATGTTCCGCTTCCTCAATGAGAAGGACCGGGAGGGCCTCATCCAGTTATTTCAGGAAGCACCCGAGGAAGATACCCGCTTTTTGAAACAGGACGTCAAGGACCTGAAGCTGGTCAATTCCTGGATCGACCGCATTGATTACGGCAAGATCCTGCCCCTGGTGGCCGTGGACATGGCGGACAACCGCCTCATTGCCGACGCCACTCTGCACCGGGGCAAACATGCCTCCAAACATATCGGTGAAGTGCGGATTTTTGTCTCCCGGCCTTTTCGCAACCAGGGCCTGGGTTCCATGATGCTGGAGGAGCTGATCGCCCTGGCTCTGAAATATAATTTGCAGTGGCTGAAGGCGGAGGTCCTGGCCGACCACAAAAAAGTCATCAAGGCCTTCAGGGCCAAAGGCTTCGAGATCAGGGCCAATCTGGACGATTACTTTATCCGCAAAGACGGGGTGACCCACGACGTGGTCCTCATGATGCGTCCGGTGGTGAAAAGAGACGATGTGGAGTTTTAGGGGAAGGGGCCAGGGATCAGGGGCCAGTGGGCAGGGGTCAGAGAGAAATTTAACTTGTCTTACTGCGATGCGCTGCAATACCTTACCTGGATAAGGCCTTAAATCCTCTTCCCCTTTAAGGGGCTAATCATGTCCCAAAGTTTATATGTCATGGATATGCCAAGCATTTCCCTCTCCCCCCCGGGGGGGCTAATCATTACTCATAAGTTTATATCCCATGGATATGTCAAGTATTTCCCCTCTCCCCCCGGAGGGGGGAGAGGGCAGGGTGAGGGGAGGTAAGGCCCGCAATTCCTCTACCTCCGCCATAAATCATTTTCATCCCTTCCGCATGTGGTAAACCTTATTAAAAATGGCTCGGGTGATTCCAGGCTTAGAAGTCTTTATTAACGATCCCCCCTCCTGGACGAAGGGGGCCCGTCTCGGCCTTCTGAGCCACCCGGCCTCGGTATCCGCGCATCTGGAATCCGCCCGGGAGTTGCTCGCCCGGCGTTTCCCCGGCCAGCTTAAAATCCTGTTCAGCCCCCAGCACGGCCTCTTGGGGGAGAAACAGGACAACATGATCTCCTCCCCCGATTTCCTGGATGCCGCCTTAAAGCTGCCGGTGGTCAGCTTATATGGCCCCCGCATGACTCCCCCCGCCGCTTCCCTGGAGAAGATCGACGCGGTCCTGGTGGACCTCCAGGACGTGGGCACCCGGGTCTACACCTTTGCCGCCACCGTGGCCAAGGTCATGGAGGCCGCGGCCGCCGCGGGCGTTAAAGTCGCGGTCCTGGACCGCCCCAACCCCATCGGCGGCGTCCAGGTGGAGGGGAATATGCTCCGTCCCGCCTGGGCCTCCTTTGTGGGCCCTTATCCCCTGCCCATGCGCCACGGCCTCACCCTGGGAGAACTGGCCCGGTACTATAACGCCACCCAAAAGCTCCGTTGCGACCTGGAGGTGATCCCGGCCCGGGGCTGGCGCCGCGGCGATTACTGGGACGCCGCCGGCCTGCCCTGGGTGCTGCCCTCCCCCAATCTCCCCACCCTGGACAGCGCCATCGTCTATCCGGGCCAGGTACTGCTGGAAGGCACCAATCTCTCGGAGGGCCGGGGCACCACCCGCCCCTTCGAACTCTGGGGCGCGCCCTTCCTGGAGCCGGCTCGCATCAAGGATCGCCTGGCGGAGACTCCCCTCCCCGGCGTGGTTCTGCGGGAGGCCTCCTTCGAGCCCACCTTCCATAAATGGGCCGGGGAACTCTGCTGGGGCTTCCAACTCCACGTCACCGACCGCCAGGCCTTTAAACCCTATTTCACCACCCTGGCCCTGCTGGGAGCCGTCCGGGAACTCTATCCCCGGGAGTTCGCCTGGCGCCAGCCTCCATATGAATATGAAACCGAGCGCTTGCCCATCGATCTCCTCACCGGCGACGCGGCTATCAGGGAGGGACTGGATCAAGGAGCTCCGGTCTCGGACCTGGAAGCCGCCTGGCAAGGGGAGTTGCAAGAGTTCCTGAAAATCCGGCGGGAATATCTGATTTATGGAGATTAATCCCTGTCTTTGGTTTCCGGTTCTCAGTTTTCGGTTTTCGGTAGAAAGCAAAATGTTTTCTGAACGGAGCGAAGCCTCGTTGCGAAGCTCGTTTTTCGATAACCTGAGATTTTCCGTTGTGGTTATACGCAGCGGCATTTATGAACAGAACCATTGTGCCCCTCCTTGTCATTCTGAGCCGCTGAAAGCGGCGAAGAATCTCGTCTTTGGCGGCAAACAAGAAAACCTTCGCCTAGCCGCTCAGGTGACAAAATGGGCAACCTAAGGGGAAAACCATGAGATCGCGACTGCCTGCCAAATTATGCATCCTCCTTATTCTCTTCCTCTTCGCAGCTTCTCCGGTCCAGGCCGGAGACACCCTCTTCCAATACTCCACCTTCGACGCCCTGCTCGCCGGGCTGTATGAAGGCGGCCTGACCATGGCCGAACTCAAAAAACGGGGGAACTTCGGGTTGGGGACCTTCAACAACCTGGACGGCGAAATGGTGGTCCTGAACGGGAAGGTCTATCAACTGAAAACCGACGGCAAGGTCTACCCGGTGGCGGACACCATGAAGACTCCCCTGGCCGCGGTCACCTTTTTTAAAGCCGACCAATCCCTGGCCATCCCCAAGGCCAACAATTTTCAGGAATTAACGGCCTTGCTGGATCAAGCCCTGGTGTCTAAAAATCTCTTTTTTGCGGTGCAGATCGAGGGCCGGTTTAAAGAAGTGAAAGTCCGCTCGGTGCCCCGGCAGACTCCGCCCTACCAGCCCCTGGTGCAGGTGGTGAAAAAACAGGCGGTCTTTCCCTTAAAAGAGGTGGAGGGCACCATCGTGGGGTTTTACTGCCCGGCCTACCTCAAAACCGTGGGTGTCCCGGGGTATCATTTCCACTTTATCACCAAAGACCGCACCCAGGGCGGGCATGTCCAGGACCTGGCTTTCGAAAACCTGACGGCCCGGATCGACGCCCTGCCGGGTTTCTCCCTGCTTCTTCCCCAAAACCAGGAGTTCTATAAGGCGGACCTCACTAAGGACCGGCTGCACGAAGTGGAGAAGGTGGAGAAATAATAAAGGATTGCCAATTTAAACCAATTCTAGGCGAAGTTCACGCCCCAGCAGCGCGGCGGCCCGTTGCAGCGTCTCAATGGTCACATTGCCCTTAGCCTTGAGAATCCGGTCGATCTGGGCGCGGCTGGTGTGCATCCGCTCGGCCATCTGCGTTTTGGTAATACCCTGCTTGCGCATTTCCTCGGCAATTTGCCAGGTAATCACGCGGGTCACCGCCGCGGCCTTCGCCGCCTCGTAAATGCCCTCTTCCTGCAAAAATTCATCGAGCGTCGATCCCCAATGTTGGTCTTTCCCGCTCATGCCGTCATCTCCTTCATCCGCTTTCGCGCCAAATCGATCTCATCCTGCGGCGTTTTCTGGGTTTTCTTGATAAAGCCGTGCACCACGCCGATACGTCCCTCATGCACACAAAACAAAATCCGGGCGATTCGACGGCTCGGTAAGCTGCTCCGCATTTCCCATAACCCGCCTCCAAGCGAGCGGCATAGCGGCATTCCTACCGGCCAACCAAACTGCACGGCGGCAAGGTCAAAGCCGATCCTTTGTCTATCGCCTAAAGGCAAGCCTCGTAACCAATCCCTGACCGGCTCAACCCCGCCTGAGGTACGATAGAAGACAACGGGTATTTCGGTCAGGTGCTCGCCAGTCATAAGCAGCCTTTGAAAATTAATGTATTATATATGATACATTAATGCAAGAAGGTATGGATGCTTCGAGCCCAGTCATTCATGGAATAGATGAATATTGCAAAGGTCTGCCTACTTTCCTGTGGACTCGACCAACGGCACAAAGATCACCGCCAAAGTCTTTTCCTCCACCAGCTTCCCCTGGGTTTTGCGGTAACGATACAAGGTCTGCGCTCTCCCTGCCGGCCCCAGGGGAATGACCAGGCGGCCTCCTTCTTTAAGCTGCGCCTCCAGGGCCGGGGGGACCCGGGAGGCCGCGGCCGTGACCAGGATGGCGTCGAAGGGGGCCTCTGACGGCCAGCCCTGGTAGCCGTCCCCGCTTTTCGCCTTAATCTGGGAGTAACTCAAGGATCGCAGCACTTTTTCGGCCTGCTCCACCAATTCCGGGCGGATGTCGATAGTGAATACTTTGTCTGTCAGCTCCGCCAGCACCGCGGCCTGATACCCCGAGCCGGTGCCCACCTCCAGGACCTTGTCTCCGGGTTTGACTTCCGCCCACTCGCTCATAATGGCCACGATATAGGGCTGGGAAATGGTCTGGCCGGAGCCGATGGGCAGGGCATGGTCGGCGTAGGCATAAGCCGCCAGGCGCTCCGGCACGAAGCGGTGCCGGGGCACTTTCCCCAGGGCGAGCAGCACCCGGGCGTCGCTGACGCCCCGGGCCATGAGCTGCCGGGTCACCATCTGGTCCCGCAGCTGCTGATAGGGGTCCGAGTCCTGGGCCGCAGCCTGATTCAACCCACTCCCCAAGACCAGCAACGCTATCAAGACCAACAACCGGGATATCATGATCATGGCCAAGGACACCAATTCCTTCGAGGATTGTTTTAACCGTTGAGCGAAGACTAGAAACTAAACCGATTAATCCCCTTAACTCCTGAAATTCCAGGAATTGCCAACCGGCAAAGAGGTCCCCACTGGCTCCCTCCCCCTGGAGGGGGGAGGGTTAGGGAGGGGGTGGCGTCTTTGAATCCTCGTGGCCCAAAGTCGCCACCCTCCCCCTAACCCCCTCCCCTCAAGGGAGGGGGGACTTAAGAGGCCGTTTTTTCTCAGCATACAGTGGTTTTTGGGGGGCTATCTGTCTTTTTGGATTCCTTAATTCGGAGCAAAGGACATAATCCTAAAAACTTTTAACCGCCTCCGTCCTTCGCTTCCATCTTAAAAGCCGTCACCCCCAACTGCCGGTGCGCTTCCCGGATCTTCCCGACAATGGCCTTAGCCAGCAGCAGATGCCCCGATTCCTTCAGGTGCCCGGAATCGGAAAAATAGGCGCGGCCCTCCGGCAGGTGGGCGAAAACCTCCTTCATGGAGAGAAAGTAGACTCCCTCCCCCGCCAGCGACTGCCCCAAGGCGTCCAGACCGTGGTCTTCGAAGTAGGAGGAGCCTCTTCCATCGGGCCACACCCGGCATTGGGTGATGAGCAGTATGGGGATCTGGTTTTCCCGGGCCAGGGCTACGCTGGCCGCGGTAGTCTCTCTTGCCAACTGCACCCGGGCCCTGACCTCCTCGGGGTCCGTGGACGCGGCCACCTGGGCGTCCGCGTCCCGGGCCGCAAATTTGGCCCGGATCTGCTCCGGCACCAGCCGCCAGAAGACTTTCTCGGTTTTGGCCTCATAGAGCCGCCGGAAGATAAAAACCTTCATGGGCCAGTTCCGGGGGTGCCAGGTCTTGAACTCCTGGCTGCGGCGGTACTCCCGCTCGTCCTCGTATTTATTGGAATCGTTCACATGGAGGATAATCAGGCTGGGCTGGAACTCCAGGGCCTTCTTCAGCACCACCTGGCAGCGCCGCGCGCCGTAGCCGGGCAGCGCCATATTCACCGACTCGGCCTGCACCTGTCGCTGCTGCAGCTCCTTCCCCAAAAGCCAGGGATAGGCCCCCTTGAAGCTGGGACCCCGGGGCACGGAATCGCCGATGACAAAGACCCGGAAGGTGCCGTCAGGCCGCTGTTTTTGGAAGGATTGGGGGTGGAAGCGGCGGCCCCCGGCCCTGAATAGCTTCACCACTCCGTCCCGGCGCTCGTCAAAGCCCGCGTCCGGGCTGTAGCCGTACTCGAACCGCCCGGAGATGTCCGCGGCAAAAAAGAGCCGCGCGCCCAGCTCGCCCAGGCCCAGCAGCAGGACCGCCAACAGAAAGGCAGGGGTGAACCACTTGGTCATCTTCATCAGAACTGAAAGTAGATGAACTCCGTATCGTGCTCCGTGGAAGACACGATGAGCAGGAGCATGAGGGCGTAAACCACTCCCTTAACCGGCCAGGGCAAACTCACGAGATTGGTTTCATCCCGGTATTTCCAGGTCAAAATCTGGAGCAGGAGCAGGGGCGCGATATGGAGCAAAAGCCAGAGGGAAGGCGACACCCAGGGGAGGCTGCCGGCCGTGTGCCAGTTCCCCAGGGCCGCCAGCCAGAGTCCCAGCTGCTGCAAGTTGGCGCTCCGGAAGATGGCCCAGCCCGCCAGGGTAAAGACCCACATCAGGGCCACGGCCAGGACTCCCCGGATAACAGAAGGGGATTTCTCATCCCCCAGGGACCGCAAGGCCGGGACCACCCGGTAGAGAATCAATAACAGCCCGTGATAGGCCCCCCAGAGGACAAAGATCCAGTTGGCGCCGTGCCACAAGCCCGCCAGCACCATGGTGACGGCCAGGTTGCGGATGGTCTCCCACTTGCTCCCCCGGTTGCCGCCCAGGGGGATGTAGAGGTAGTCCCGGAACCAGGTGGACAGGGAGATATGCCACCGTCCCCAAAACTCGGAAGGATTCCGGGCAAAATAGGGGAAGCGGAAGTTCACCGCCAGATCGATGCCCAGGAGTTTGGCCGAACCCCGGGCGATATCCGTGTAACCAGAGAAATCCCCGTAAATCTGAAACGCGAAGGCCGCCACCCCCAAAACCGCCCAATAGCCGTTCAACGGAGTCTGGGGCGCGAAAACATAATTAGCCAAAATGGCGCAATTATCGGCCACGAAAACCTTCTTGAAGAAACCCACCAGGATCAGGCGCAGCCCGTCCTGGAGATAGACCGGGTCAAAAACCTGGGTCTGCTCCAGTTGGGGGATTAAATGCTTTCCCCGTTCGATGGGTCCGGCCACCATCTGGGGGAAAAAAGCGTCATAGGTGGCAAAAGTGAGCAGGGAAGGGCAGGCCGGGCAATGTCCCCGGTAGACGTCAATGACATACCCCAGGGACTGAAAGGTATAGAAGGAAATCCCCACGGGCAGGATGATTTGCAGCAGCACCCGGTTGGGCCTGAGCCCCAGGAAGGTGATCAGATTGTGGGCGGAATCCAGAAAGAATCCGAAGTATTTGAAAAACCCCAGGATACCCAGGCAAAAACCGATGCTGAGGATTAAAAACAGGCGGGGCCGCTTTTCCGGGGACATATGCCGGATGATTTCGTGGCCGCCGAAAAAGCCCAAACCCAGGGCCCCGGCCGCGGCCATGATGATGGTGTTAATCCCGGAGGCGGGCAGGAACAAAGAACAGCCGCCCAGCCAGGCCGCGGGCAGCAAGGCCAGAAGCAGGACCTGGACCGTGCCGGGGCTCTTTCCTTCAATACTCAAAGCGCAGAGGTAGTCGATAACCGTGGTGGCCAGCACCAGGGCCAGGAACCGCACGTCCCAGCAGGCGTAAAAGAAATAACTGGCAATAAGCAGCAGCACCAGCCGCCACCGCCCCGGCAGCCGCCAGTAGAGGGCCAGGACCAAGGGCAGAAACAGCAGATATTGCCAGGTGATGAAAGACATTTAGGCTAATCCGGAAAAAGAAGATTTGCGGATATTTTACCCGCAAAAAGGATTATGGACAAGGACACAGGAAAAGGTTCCTGATGGACTTTCTATCGGTGGCGAAGGCTTCCAGTCTGTGCGAATCTCTCTTTTGTCATTCTGAACGGAGCGCAGCGGAGTGAAGAATCTGGTTTTTAGGCGATCAGGATTTTCAACCTGCTTATAATCATCGGCACCGCCGGAAGAAGCCTTGCTGCCAAAAACGAGATTCTTCGGTCGCTCCGCACCCTCAGAATGACAAGGAGATGATTTTTGCGGAGGTCTCAAGTCGGGATTTTACTAAAAATGCCGGGCAACCACCAAAATCCGCGGTTCTTCACTGAAAGGCAAAGAATAATGGTGGATCTCCAAAGGCCCTAACCCCAGAGAGCCGCATTGCTTCCGGGCTGCGTCCATTTCCTCTGCAGCCAGGTTCGGCCCCTTGAGGGCCAAGACCCGCCCCCCCAGCAGAAGCAAGGGGGCCGCCAACTCCAGAAAACGAGCCAGGGGAAAAGCGGCCCGGGAGGTTACCGCCTCAAACCTTGGCCCCCACTTCCGGGCCAGCGCCGGGACCAGGTGGACCTGGGCCACCTCCACCCCCTCCAGATGCAGTAACGCCACCAGGTATTCTAGGAAGGCCGCCTTCTTGGCCCGGGCCTCCACCAGGGTCAGGGCCATCTCCGGCCGGACCAGCTTCAGGGCCAGGCCGGGGAAACCGGGGCCGCTCCCCAGGTCCGCCAGGGAAGCCGCGTCCCCCAGAAAGGGAAGCACCGCCAGGGAATCCAGGAAATGCTTGACAATGATGTCCCGTTCCGTCTTCAGCCCGGTGAGATTGACCCTGGTGTTCCAGCGCCGCAGTTCCTCCAAATAGACGCGGAATTGCTCCAGGGCCTGGGGAGGAAGTTGAACCCCCAGGATTGCGGCGCCTTCCTGGAGGAGGCCCATCGGCTGGAAATTGGGAAAACGAACCATCATGGATATCGCTTGGTCTTTGAAAAAATCAAGGTTTAAAGGTGGATAACATCAAGGAATTACAATTAATTTACTTATTACTTCCCCGAACCGCTAATACGGTTCACTGAGCAATTAAAGGAATAGATGGGCAGTGCCCACCCTACATTTTGACTGAATACCGGCTACTGGCTACTTCCCCAAACAAAACTCCCCAAAAATCCGGTCCAAAACCTCCTCCCCCACTTCCTGGCCGGTGATCTCCCCCAGTTCCCGCACCGCTTCCTGGAGTTCCAGGGCCACCAGCTCCCAGGCCGGAGCCGGTTCACGGGATGCCAGCAATTCCCGGGCTTGGGCCAGATACCTCAAGCAATCCTTAAGATGCTGATAATGCCGGGCCTGGGTGACGATCTCCCCGGCGGCGCTTAGGTCGTGCTTTAAGGTCAGGTCCACAATCCGCTGTTTCAAGTCTTCGATACCTGCGCCGGTGAGCGCGGAAATCCGGGCCGCGGGCAGGGTGGTGGCTTCTTGCAGCGCGGCTAAATCCAGTTCCTGGGGCAGATCAATTTTATTGACCATCACCAGGCCCGGTCTCTCTCCCAATTCCCCCAGGTCCCGCCGCGTTTCCGGGTCCAGGGGCTGGCTGCCGTCCACCAGGTAGAGCACTAAATCCGCCTGGGCCAGGCGCTCCCGGGTGCGCTCGATCCCCAACTCCTCCACCCGGTCTTGGGCGGCGCGCAGGCCCGCGGTGTCGCTGAGGCGCACCATTGTCCCCGCCAAAGTAATCACCTCTTCCACCAAATCCCGGGTGGTGCCGGGAATCTCGGTGACAATGGCCCGGTCCCGGGCCAGCAAGGCGTTTAGCAGGCTGGACTTCCCCACGTTGGGCCGCCCGGCGATGACCACCAGCAGCCCTTCTTTCAGCAGGCGGCCTTCCTGGTAGGTGGCCGCCAGACTATCCAGGATTTTCATAGACTTGGCTAGGTCGGCGGCAAAGGCCGCAGCCGGCATTTCCCCGATTTCTTCCGGGAAATCCAATGCCGCCTCCACCCGGGCCAGGAGGTCCAGCAGGCCCTCCCGGATTTCCTGCACCGAGGCCCCCAGCCCCCCTTGCAAGTGGGCTGCGGCCACCCTTAAGCCCGCCTCGGTGCGGGCCTGGATCACCTCCAGGACCGCCTCCGCCTGGGTGAGATCAACCCTTCCGGAAAGAAAAGCCCGGAGGGTGAATTCCCCGGGCCGGGCCAGGCGGGCGCCTTGGGCCAGGGTCAGCTCCAGGATGCGCCTTAAGACCCCCACCCCGGAATGGCACTGGATTTCCACCACGTCCTCCCGGGTATAGGTTCGGGGGCCCCGCATGATGGTGAGCAGCACTTCGTCAACGATTTCTTGGGATGAGGGGTCGATGATGCGGCCCAGATAAAGATGGTGGGAGCGTAACTGCGAGCCGCCGCGGCGGGGCCGGAACAAGGCCCGGGCTATTTTCTCCGCGTCCGGGCCGCTGACCCGGACTACGCCGATGCCGGCTTCCCCCAGGGGGGTGGAAATGGCCGCAATGGTGTCGGCCGGGTCCGAAGGCGTCATGAAAGGCTAGAGGCGTCCTCCTGGCCCTCTTTTTTTTTGGCCGGATAGATGATCACCTTTTTATAGAGGCCCTCCCCCCGGCTCATGGTTTTCAGCTCTTTGTCGGTCTGGAGGGTGAGATGCACGATACGGCGGTCATGGGGATTCATGGGATTCAGGGTTACGGGTTTGCCGCTGCGTTTGACTTTATCCCCGTTCTTCAGGGCCAGTTGCACCAGGGCGTCGGTATGCCGGGCCCGGTAGGATTCCACGTCGATGGTCACCCGGACCTTGCGGCGGCTCTTTTTGGCCAGAATCTTGGTGAGCAGGTACTGCAAGGCTTCCAGGGTTTGGCCCTGCTTGCCGATGAGCAGACCGGCATCCTCGGTTTCGATATTCAAAATGATCCGGTCATCTTCCTGCCGGCCCGAAACCTTACCGGGCTCATCCATCTTTTGCAGCATCTGTTCCAGGATCTCCTGGGCCTCGGAAAGCAAGGCCCCGGGGGCTTCTTCCCGGAGCGCTGCCCGGATTTTGGCCTTGCGGCCCCCCAACCCGAAGAGTCCGGAAGACCCTACGGACACAATCTCAATCTCCAACTGCTCCGGAGGGACCTGAAAATGGGCGCACGCGTTCTCTATGGCTTCTTCGGTGCCCTTCCCTTCAAACTCCATAAACTCCATTAATCTTCCCCCAGGATAGATCAGGTGAGGTATTTATTGGTGTAATACTGCTGGATGATGGACAGCACGTTATTCACCAGCCAGTAGACCACCAGGCCCGAGGCGAAATTCAGAAACATGAAGGTGAAAACCAGGGGCAGAAACATCATCATCTTGGCCTGGGTGGGATCCCCGGGCGATGGGGTCATCTTCTGCTGAATGAACATGGTGGCCCCCATGACCAGGGGGGTGATCAGCAGCGGGTCCCTGGTGGACAGGTCCGCCAGCCAGACGATATCCGTGAAGGGGAGAGTAGAGATAAAAGGCGCGTGGCGCAGCTCGATGGAATAACCCAGGACGTTATAGAGCGCGATAAAAAAGGGCAGCTGCATGGCCATGGGCAGACAGCCGGCCAGGGGATTGACCTTGAAGGTGCGGTAGAGGGCCATCAGCTCCTTGTTCATGGTCTCTTTGTCGTCTTTGTACTTCTCCCGGAGCTTGGCCACCTTGGGCTGCAGCTTCTGCATCTCCTTCATGGATTTATAGCTTTTATGGTTGGGGTAGAAAAAGAGCAGCCGGATGATAACGGTGAGGATGATAATGGCCCAGCCGTAATTGTGTACGTACTTGTTGAAGAACTCAAGGATATAGAGCAGGGGCACGGCCAGGATTTGGAACCAGCCGAAGTCCACGGCCTTATCCAGACCCAGGTTCAGGGACTTAAGCTCGCTCAACTCTTTCGGCCCGAAATAAAAGGTGTAGGCGAAGGACGCGTCCTGCCCCGGGGCCAGGTTGGCCGGGGTTCTGAGAATTACGTCCATGGGGCCGGTCTGGGCCTCTTTAACCGTGAGGACGGCTTTGGGCGCGGCCAGGGGCACCATCGCCGTCAGGAAATAACCTTCATCGAGACCGGCCCAATCCACCTTGCCGGAGAAGGTTTTTTGGCCGGGAGTTGGTTTGAGGTCTTTGAGGCCCCCGGTCTTCAGCTGTTCCAGCCGGTTGTTGAAGGACCCCTGGAATCCCAGGAACCCAGCCTGGCTGGCATCCATCCCCGTGTAATCGGTCAGCAGGGCAAGATCAACCTGTCCCTCCAGGTTACGCTGGTTGCGGTTTTCCACTTTTACCGCCAGATCGAAGGCGTAGCTGTCGCTTTTAAAGGTGAGTGTCTTGGTGAACACCACCCCGTCAGCGCTGGCGCCGGTCAATTTCAGGGACGCGGTCTCTCCGGGCTTGAGAGTCAGGGAAGGCTGGGAAGCCTGGTAAAAAATCTGCCCCGGCACCTTGAGATTCTGCCCTTCCCAGCTCAGGGCCAGGGGGAGGCCTTCCCCTTTTTTGACGCGCACCAGTTCTTTTAAAGGCGCGCCCGCCTGTTCCGGGTCCTGGTAACGCAGCACTTCAAAGTCCACCGGCCCCAGTTTAAACTGGCTCAGAGTGGAAAAAGGCATGGACTCCCGGTATTTCTTCAACTGAAAGCTTTTGAGGACTCCCCCCTGTTCCGCAAATACCGCCTTGAATAATGGGGTGTCCACGGCAATGTCCCGGCTGGGACGCTCCGGAACTGGGGCAGGCGCCGCGGGCCGGGCTTCCGGGGCAGGGGCGGGGGTGGCGGCGGGAGCGGGAGCCGCCGGTGTAACTTCGGCCTGGGGCGCAGGGGCCTCTTTGACCGCAGGCGGCTGCAGCTGCTGCCCGAAATAAATGAAACCGAGAAAGACCAAAAAGCTTAAGGCCAGGGCAATCAAGGCCCGGTTTTCCATGTTTTAACTCCTCAGGGCACGGGGTCCCAACCACCGGGGTGAAAAGGGTGACAGCGGGCTAGACGCTTGAGGCCCAACCACAAGCCCCGGCAGACACCATACCGCGTAACCGCCTCTGCCGTATAATGGGAACAGGTGGGGGCAAACCGGCAACAAGCCGGCATCAGGGGGGAAAGCAGCAATTGATAAGCCCTGATCAACCAGAGGGCAGCTCTAGTCAAATCCGTAACCCTTACACCCGGGCGAGCAGCACCCGGGACAATTCCTCTTGAACCTGATTAAAATCCAGGGCCGCGGCGCCTTTTTTGGCCATAATGATCAGGTCTTCGGGCGGAAGCCGATCTTTATGGCGCCGGAAAAATTCCCGGAGCAGGCGCCGGACCCGGTTGCGTTTGACCGCTTTGCCGAAACGTTTGGTTACCACCAGTCCCAGGCGGGGGCGTCCCTCCGGGCCTGGGGCCAGGGTGATGCCGAAATGCCGGGTATGCAGCCGTCGCCCCTGGGACATGGCCCGGAGAAAATCGGCCCGGTACAAAAGGCGATCCGCCTTGGTGAAACGGGCGGTACCGGGTAAAATGGGCGGCGGACCAGGAGCGGATCCCCGGCGTTGCTCTGGAGGTCGGCTCAGGAAAGTTCCCCGGATGTTAAACGCTTAAGCGTTTGCGGCCTCTGGCCCGGCGGCGCTTCAACACCTGCCGGCCCCCCCGGGTGCTCATGCGGCTCAAAAAACCGTGGGTGCGCGCCCGGCGTAAATTGCTGGGTTGAAATGTGCGTTTCATGCTCGTTTATCCTTAGAAACCCAGATTTTTCCAAACTTTTTATAAAACATTTATCACCCCGTTTGTCAAGGGCAAGGCTAAGGTATAGTTCAAAGTTCAAAGTTCAAGGTTCAAAGCTAGGGGGGCAAGTGTCCGTAATTGGAACATAAAACGCGCGCACAGCCTTAGTCCTCCTGGAAATTAAGAAAGTCCCCGATGTCGTGTTCGTTAAACTTTGAACTTTGAACCTTGAACTCATTTAAGTAAATCTTATAAATTGACAACCCCGGCATAAATTTGATATGACCAACTGGTCATGTCTTCACAGCCGGCCCGGAACACCTTCACCCATCTCCCCCCGGACAAGCAGGAACGGGTCCTGGACGCGGCCCTCACCGAGTTCGCGGACCAGGGGTATCATCAGGCCTCGTTGAACCGCCTGGTGGCCAAAGCCGGCATCGCCAAAGGCTCGCTCTATCAATATTTTCCCAATAAAGAAGGCATCTTCCGCCACATCTTTGAGCTAGCCCTGAACCTGGTGCGCCGCACCCTTGTGGCAGTCAAAGAATCCACGGAAAACGATAACCTGTTCATCCGCCTGGAAAAATCCCTGCAAGCCGGGGTGCGCTTTCTTCAGGAGCATCCCCGGATTTACAGCCTTTATCTGAAAATTCAGTTCGACCGGCAAACGCCTTTCCGCCAGGAACTCCTGGCCGCAGTGCGGCGCCACGCTTCCGAATACTTCGGCTCTTTGATCACCCGGGCCAAGGCCAGGGGTGAGTTGCGGCCGGGCGTCTCCGAACCCGCGGCCCTTTTTCTCCTGGACGCGGTCTTTGACCGTTTCCTCCAGGCCGCGGCCGTTCCCTATCTGGACGTCACCTTCAACCTCCACCAGGCCCCGGAAGAGGCCGTCAACCGGCGCATCCGGGAGCTGATCGATCTTCTTAAAGAGGGCCTGGCGGCGTAAGCGGTAGTCCAGGCTTTCAAGCCTGGACTCCGGTACAGCACAGGCTTTCTAGCCTGTGCTACCTTTGATTTAACATGACCATATGGTCATGAAGGCGAGGTGAAAGAATGGCAACTCTCAGATTTGACGACCAGGCGCTGCTTCCCATTTATGAAAAAGTGAAGAATAAGCAAAGGCTCTCCGCCGCGGACGGCCTCACCCTCTTCCAGAGCAAAGACCTCCTGGGCGTGGGCTTTCTGGCGAACATCGTCCGGGAGCGCCTCCACGGCCGCAAGGCTTTTTACATTTATAATCAACATCTCAATTATTCCAACATCTGCGTCAATGGCTGCAAATTCTGCGCGTTCGGCCGCAAAGCCGGGGAGGATGGGGCCTATCAGATGACCCTGGAAGAGATCTTCGCCCGGATCGAAGATCGCCTGCATGAGCCCATCACCGAGATTCATATCGTCGGCGGCTGCCATCCTGACCTGCCCTTTTCCTTTTATTTGGATATGCTTAAGGGCATCAAGGCCCTGCGTCCGGAGGTCCATCTCCAGGCCTTCACCGCGGTGGAGATCGCCCACCTGGCGGAGTTGAACCAGTCCTCGGTGGCGGATACCCTCAAGGCCCTGCGGGACGCGGGCCTGGGGTCGCTGCCCGGGGGCGGGGCCGAGGTCTTCAGCGCCCGGGTCCGCCAGGACCTCTGCCCCCAGAAGCTTTCTCCCGAGGGCTGGCTCTCCGTGGCCCAGACCGCGCACCGCTTGTGCTTGAACACCAACGCCACCATGCTTTACGGCCACATGGAAAGCCTGGAGGAGCGGGTGGACCACCTCCTGAAGCTCAGAGCGGCGCAGGACGAAACCGGGGGGTTTCTCTCCTTCATCCCCCTGGCCTTTCACCCCCAGAACACCGCCCTGGACCACCTCCAGGGCCCCAGCGCCTTTGACGATTTGAAGACCCTGGCGGTCTCCCGGCTGCTGCTGGACAATTTTCCCCATATCAAGGCCTTCTGGGTGATGTTGGGACCGAAGATGGCCCAATTATCCCTATGCTTCGGGGTGGACGACGTGGACGGCACGGTGATGGAGGAGCGCATCACCCACATGGCCGGGGCCCAGACCCCCCAGGGTCTGACCCGGACCCAACTCCGGGCCCTGATCCGGGAAGCGGGCTGCGAGCCGGTGGAGCGGGACACTCTCTACCGGGAAGTGGCCGCGGAGGCCGCAGCCTGATGGGAAAGACGCCCTCCCTGGAAGCCCGGCCGGCTGCCGGCGCCCGCCTCGGTATGAAGGAAGCCCGGAGCCTCTGGGACCTTGACCTCCTCACCTTGGGCCGGGAGGCCGACCTGGTGCGCCGCCGCCTCAATCCCGAAAACCGCGTCACCTACGTGGTGGACCGCAACATCAATTACACCAACACCTGCATCTCCGGCTGCCGCTTCTGCGCCTATTACCGGGAACCTGGGTCCACTGAGGGGTTTATTCTCGATAAGCGGGAATTGGCCCAGAAGCTGGATGAACTCAAAGACCACGGCGGCAGCGGCGTGCTGCTCCAGGGCGGCCTTAATCCCGACCTGCCCTTCGCCTATTACGAAGACCTGGTCCGGCAGATCAAGGATTCCGGCCTCGGGGTCCACGGCTTTTCACCCCCCGAAATTGCCTTCATGAGCCAACGCTTCGAACTGCCGATAAAGGAAGTAATAGCCCGCCTCATCGACGCCGGTCTCAGTTCCATCCCCGGCGGCGGCGCGGAAATCCTGGCGGACCGGGTGCGCGGCCAAATTTCCCCCCGCAAATGCGACAGCGCCCGGTGGCTGGAGGTCATGGCCGCGGCCCATGAGTCGGGCCTCAAAACCAGCGCCACCATGATGTTCGGCCACCTGGAGACCCGGGCCGAACGCCTGGAACACCTCTTTAAAATCCGGGACCTCCAGGACCGCACCCGCGGCTTTATCTCTTTCATCCCCTGGACCTTCCAGCCCGGCTCCACCGCCCTGGGGGGCGAACCCCTGGGCGCGGTGGAGTATCTGCGCACCCTGGCCGTCTCCCGCCTGGTCCTGGACAACGTCCCCCATCTCCAGGTCTCCTGGGTCACCCAGGGTCCCAAGATCGCCCAGGTGGCCCTGAAATTCGGGGCCGACGACTTCGGCTCCACCATGCTGGAGGAAAACGTGGTGGCCGCCACCGGCGTAGGCTTCCGTCTCACCCGGGAGGAGATCGAAGCCCTGGTCCAGCAGGCGGGATACGAACCCCGGGTGCGGGACCACCGGTATCAGTTGTTGTAGGGCGAACCTGGTGTTCGCCCGGTATCATCCGGAGCGAATTAAGGGACCAGGGGTCAGGGGTCAGTAATCAGTGATCAGTAATCAGTAATCAGTGATCAGTGAAGAAAGCAGTCCTTTAGAACTTAGAACCTCGAACTTTGAACTAATCAAAACGATGAAGGCCGGCTCATGAAAATCAAGAAGATCACCGTCAGTCCTGATCCTTATGAACCCTTCCGCCTCGCCCAGGGGTACCGGGTCGGCGACCTTCTTTTCATATCAGGTCAGGCGGCGATTGATGAAGCCGGGCAGATCGTCGGCGTGGACGACTTCGATGCTCAGGCCGAACAGGTCTTCGCCAATCTGGAGCGGGTTCTGCGGGCCGGCGGCTCCAGTCTGGCGAATGTCATTAAGGTCACAATTTTTCTCCGGGATATGTCGAACTTTGCGAAGATTGTCGAACTTCGGGGCCGCTACTTTAAGCCCCCATATCCGGCCGACACCATCGTCGAGGTCACATCTCTATACACCCCGGAAGCGCTGCTGGAAATTGAGGCCATTGCGGTTGTTGACGAGGCGGCGGAATGGACCTGATGAGGGGCCAGTGATCAGTAATCAGTAATCAGCGATCAAGTAAAAAAGGCAATGATTCGCAGTAGTAACTTTGAACTTTGAACCTTGAACTTTGAACTAATTAGCCGATGAATCCTAAAATCGCCATAATCGCCCGCGTGGGCGCGCACAAACCCTTTGAGGCCAAAGGCCTTAAGCTGGAGAAGACCGAAGTCGTTTCCACTCCCTACGGGGATAGCCGCCCCATCCACTTTTTCCGGCATGACGGCCTGGAATTCGCGCTTCTCTCCCGCCACGGCGAGGCGGGTTACGACCTCTCTGCGCCCTTCCTCAACCCCAAGGCCAATCTCTATGCCCTCAAGTCCCTGGGCATCGGAAAAATCCTGGCCTGGGTGGCCCCGGGGTCTTTGCGGGAAGAAATGGCGCCGGGGGATTTGGTAATCCCCCATGACGTCCTGGACGAAGGCCGGGGCGGGCCCCAGACCTTTTTCACCGGCGTGGGCTGGGGCTTT
>QZIZ01000063.1 GCA_003599195.1 Deltaproteobacteria bacterium
AACGATTATGGGAACTCTGTGGTGCATCTTATCGTGGTAAGCATTTTCCGCAGACCTGATTGGATTTTCATTGGACGATCAATGTTTTGCCTAGTCTGAACTAAAGATGCTACAATATTTAGACGAAGGGGTAGCAATGAGGACAAGGCGGCGCAAAGGTCAGGTTGACCTGAGTTTGGAGAAAATTAAGGAGCTGGTGAGGGCTCATGCTGGCGTCTTGCTGGAGAAGTATGGTGTCAGGGTGGTGGGAGTCTTCGGCTCCTACACCAGGGGCACTGAAAAGAAAAGAAGCGATATCGACTTGCTGGCAGAGGTCGAACGCCCCATTAGCTTGCTCGAACTGGTAGGAGCGGAAATATACCTCAGTGAAGTCCTGCAAAAGAAAGTGGACTTGGTGGCGAAAGATGATTTACGGGAAGAATGGAAAGGGAGAATCCTCAGTGAGATGATAGAGTTATGAAACGCGATCTTCTTCCCTACTTAAAGGATATTCTGGATAATCTGCAGTTGGCGACCCAGTTTACTACTGGTATGCCTTACGAAGAATTCTGCCAGGATACAAAAACGGTGTACGCGGTGATCCGATGTCTGGAGGTGATGGGAGAAGCTGCTAAAAATATTCCAACTGCTACCCGCCGAAAATATACGGACATACCATGGAAAGAGATTGCGGGAATGAGGGACAAGCTCATCCATGGATATTCCTGTGTGGATTCACATAAGGTCTGGCTGGTAATTCAAGACTATTTACCGGGTCTTAAGACGTCTATCAAGAATATGATGGAAGATTTGAAGGTCTGAGGGCCGCGTGGTTTCTGAAGAAGAGGAGCAAGAAGAGTGCATCTTCTCGTGGTAATCGCAATCCTGGCGATCACTTGGCGGCTATTTTTCAAGGACCGCAAAGCCGAATGGCGGCTGGGGGTGCCGGTGCGCCGCATCGTCAGCGCCGACGTGGGGATAGACGCCCCCCGCAGCAAGCTTTTTGCCAAAGAACATGGAGTCATCGGGTCGCCTGATTATGTGGTTGATGACCGGCCCATCCTGGCGCTCTGGATAAGCAAGATTATGAAGCGGCCGCTGTCCCCGGTATACATGCCCATTGAAGTAAAATCGGCCAGGGTGCGGTATCCGAGGATGGCTGACGTATTCCAGTTATTGACTTATTGCTTTCTTTTGGAGGAAAATGGTCTTACAGTAAACAGAGGTCGTTTAAAGTATGCCAACACCTACTTCGACATCCCTTACGGACCGGCCCAGCGGCAGGAAGTGCTGCGGGTGGTGGAGGAGATTCGAGAAGCCGAAAGGATGAATGATCTTCCTCGTTTTGCTCCGGCTCAGAACGGAAGATGCCGGTGGTGCGAGTTTAGGACCGTCTGCTCCTAAAGGAGTGAGGGAAATTATGAAGGAAGAACTGATTAATGCCGTAAAAGCCGCCCTCCTGCCGGAACTGGGAGAGATTAAAACCGCTCTTACCCTCACCAACCAACGCCTGGACGACACCAACAGGCGTCTGGACGACATAAACTCCCACCTGGTGGACCAGAGCCGCCGCATTGATGCTGTCCGGGCAGAACTTGGCGGTCGCATCGATGCAGTCCGAGAGGAACTGGGGAATCGCATCGATGCAGTCCGAGAGGAACTGGGTAAACGCATCGATGGTATCGCCTCACGCCTCGATGCTACCAATGACCGTTTGAATCAGTTATACGAAGTCGTTGTCCGGCGTGAAGAGCATGAGAAACTGGTAACCAGGATAGAACGCATAGAGCGCGAGATGGAGGATTTGAAAAAGCGCGTGGCAGCTTAATGCTTCCCGCAGACCCAAGTCCGGTGTTAGCCATCAGGAGTTCCCGGAAGCTTTAATGTCCAAAGGAAGGCTAACTATGAGCAGCGAGATTATCTTCATTGTGGAAGAATCGACTGAGGGCGGCTACCAGGCCCAGGCATTGGGGTATTCCATCTTCACCCAAGGAGAGACCATTGAAGAAATGAGGGAGGTTCCGGCCAGGGGACTCAAACGTCCCCCTCGCCGATTTGCTCAGGTTCGACACCCACAGGTCCTCCAGCACGACTGCGAAGTGAGGCACCTGAGCCGGTGGCCGGGGTGGGGGATTTTGAATCGCAAAATCCAGGGACCCGGTGGCCACCTCTTGTTCAGTGGGGGATTTTGAATGCTCACTCTCTGGTGACGCCATCAAATTGAACGACTGACCGTATCTTCGGATGGTCTTTCGCTCGATCCCCGTCTTTCGTTCGATCTGCCTCTGGCTCACGCCTTTACTCAGCAATATCTTGATCGTCGTTTGCAAATCCGGCTTCAAAACGTTCATCCTTCCCTTCTCCCATTTGTCTGATTCCAACAAATGAGAGCTTGGATGTTCTGTCGCCGTTCGGGCAGTTTTTCTTGAAAATCAAGCCTGCTTAGTGGGGGATTTTGAAGTGGCCACAGGTGGGGTGGGATTTTGGGTGGCCGTCAGGGCTTCATGCTGCCTTCGCCCTATTGTCGGGAGCTCGGCCTCTGGGGATATGAGTTTTCCAGGCCACCTCTGCGTTCACTTTCGTTACGGCCCGGTGACTCGCTCACCATCCCATGGATGGCTTTGTCGATGGGCTTCAAGTACTCGGTTTCCCTCCTACCTGCCATCCAAGCTACAGGGGCTCTGGCTCTTACCCTGGCAAGACTAACTCTTGCTGAACATGCCAGCTTTGGCCGGACACACGACAATACCTTCAATTTTCCCCTCTCCTCCGATAAGTCTCTCGGGTGGCAAGAGACGTGGAATCTTGCTGTCCAGAAATAGAACCTCCGGTTGTCGAGGGTTTGGTAGGCCAAACTTCCTGATGAAATTAGCCTTCCACCAAGATTTCTGCTATCATTTCGCCTGCGAGAATAATTGGCTTCGAGATGAAGATTGTTTTAGAGTCCTCCCTCTGGCATTTTCACCCAACTGACACCAGGAGGCTTAAGGATGGCACGATGGTATCGTTGGAGCATGATGGCTTTGATTTTGTTGGTGGTGTGGGGTTGCGCCAAGGGCAGTTCCCTGGAGGGCCGGGTGGCGGACGGCCAGGGGCAAGCCATGGCGGAGGTGAAACCGACGCAAGTTAGATTTACCAAAGCCGATAATGGCGTGATCACCGACAGCGTCACCGGCCTTGAGTGGTATGTCGGCCCCAACCAGGACAACAACTGGCACCAGGCCAAGGCCTGGACGGAGAATCTCATCGTGTCCGGGGGCGGCTGGCGGATGCCCACCGTTCCGGAATTGCAAGCCCTCTATCAAAAAGGGGCGTCCCGTGTCAATATGGACCCGCTATTCCAACCCAAGGCGGCCTGGGTCTGGTCCGGGCAGATGCACGACGCCCGGACGGCCTGGGGTTTTGCGTTCTACAGCGGTCTGGTGAACTCCCACGGCCTGGACTACGCCTACGGCAGAATGGCGTTTGCGGTGCGCTCCCGAAGATGATGTGGGTTAGTCGATCATTCGACTAATCTGATCTCGATTTGATGGGTGTCAGCTTAAATCTTAGTAATTATAATTAATGATAGTGAATACCTGGTCCTGGGTTACGCGGCTTTCAAGCCCTGCTAATCTTTTTCATTACCGATGCGGTCGAAAAACGATTTTTTGGTAAATTCCTCACGAAACAGTTTCTCTTCGACTTTCTGCAGCCGGCCTTGCGCTGCTTCTATTTTTTCCATCACGTCCGAGAGTTCCATTAGTTTAGCGTTTAATTCTTTGAGCTTGGTTTTAGCTTTCAGAAGTTCATCTTTTGCAAGGGCTATTTCCTTTTTGGCTTCCTGTTCGTCCATCTCACCCTCCTTTGATCCGGCTCGGTACGCTGCTTCGATTTGTTAGGGGATGCTCCTCGCACTAATACCCAAAGCCATTACGATAATTACACCATCCGTAGTTTCGTCAGCGATGCCCGGGCGCTGCCACCGCTGATGTCCGGCACAATCTTCAATTCCAGTGCGGTTACCCCGTCGAGATCAATGTAATAGTCTTCGACCTCCCGGGTGGCGTCCGGCGGACTGAAGTTATACTGCTGACGCAAAATCTCCCGGTACGACAGACCGCCGTCTGAGGACCACCGTAAAACGAACTCTTGCGTGCGTTCCTGCTCATCTTCATGGAACACCAGGTGGATCCGCCTGAGCTTCCGCGGCTCATCGAACAGGAGGCGGATCGTCTGCTCCCCAGGCTGCGCGGCCCGCCAACCCGTCCCCGCACCCGGAATTAATGCCGATTCAATCGAGTAGTCGACGTCTTCGGACGTGATTTCGACCTGTGCCAGGCGTTCAAGGTCCAGCCAGCCGGGCTCGGCGGCTGCGACCTCACCGGGGCTATGACCCATAATGCGCTTGCGCATACAGTACCTCCTTATTTCTCACTCAAAATAACAGCATAACGACGAAATTCAGCGATGTGGTTTGTCCGCCTTTGCTGCAGTACCTTAATTAAGGTTGCAAGGTTAAACTCAATTCTAAGCCGCTTGGATGTGATAACTATATCCACTGGAACTACAAGCAATATTATCACTTTAATTTATTATAAGTATATTTCGTTTGATCATCAGAAAAAGTCATGATTAACTTAGGTCCTTCAGTTGATAGAAAAAACGTTCCCCAACCATCGGAGATAACTTTTATCCGTCCATCATTGAGGGCGCTCCACCTTCCCCGGGTATCAGAAGAGTAAAATTCCAAAGTGTTATCGCTAAATATTTCAAGATTACCCCATTTTTTCCCGGCAGTCTCGTTAGGATGTTTAAACTCGCTATTTTTGATCACTTCTTGCAACAGCCATTTGCCAATTATTGACGCACTGTGGCTGTCAGCGGCGGCCCAGGCCGGGATGCCGGCGGAGTCCCGCAGTTTCAGGCTCTTGTCGGCCTTTTTCACCTGCGCGGCGATAATAGCCGGTTTCCCTTGAAAGGCGACTTGGGAGCCGGTGACCTCCACTTTTTCCCTGGGCGCGAAGGCGAGGTTTTGTTTTTCAAGGAACCAACCGGGACCCAGGTATACCAGGATGGTCTCCTTGTCCGTCTTCAGGGTCAGCCTCAACCCGTAACCCGTGCCCTGGCCGGTGATCTTGTCCACCGACACGACTTCGCCGCTTACCGACCCCAAGGTTTTCGGGTCGTACATCCGGTCGTACCCGGCCTCTCCCCCTCCCGGACCTCCCTGGTTTTCAGACCCGCAGGCCATGATGAGAGCCAGTATGAGCACCAAAGCCGACATCGTACCGTTTCCTTTCATCCCTCTGACCTCCTTAAATGGGTTTCTCCGGCGGGGAGGCGCGTGTGGCAAATCTTTTATAATCACCTAACGGTTTTCTCCTTAGAGAATTGTTTAGCCACTACCTTGCCGTTGGCAAATTGGATGGTAATGATGGTGCCATCTTTTTTCCAGGTGGAAGCGGTGCCGGAAAATACTGCCACATCCACACTGGACGATTCCGTTGGCTCCCCCAGGATCGCCGTCACTTCCGCCTGGGTCATGCCGGTGTGAATTTTGTCGAAATTTTCCTGAGTAAGCCGCGAGGAGCCGCAGGCAGCAAGGTAGAAGGAGAAAAGCACGATTACGGTTAAAACCACCAGTTTGGGGCAGCGAGTCAGGTCCATGAAATTCCTCCAGGGTCTAGCAGGTTGGATTCTTTTAAGATGATATCAAGGAGTTCGTCAGTGGGCGAGGTCTAAATCCTGCATGAGGTTGCCAGGCTGGAGTCCCTGCCTCGCAGGCCTGGAAGAGCTATCCTGCCCCGGATAGTCTATTTAGGATATTTCACCTTCAAGAGGCGTTTGACCACCAAGCAGGCGCCTTCTTGAGAACGTTGGCCCAGATCGGTAACGATCACGCCCTGGCGGCGGCTGGAGGCATGGATCATCTTTCCGTCTCCCAGATAAATGCCCACATGTCCGATATGGCGACCCCGGCGGCCAAAAAAGAGGAGATCTCCGGGCTGCATTGCGTCAAAATCCAGGCCGCGGGCCACTAACGTACCTGCCCGGGCCTGCTCGCGACTAGAGCGAGGCAGGTCAATATCGGCTTTTTTGAAGATAAATTGCACAAATCCTGAGCAATCGGTGGTCTGGCCGGTCTTTAAGGAACCGCCCCGCCGGTAGGGAGTACCTAAATAATAACGGGCCTGGGTCAGGATCCGGTCGGTGAGATCATCCGGTCCAAATCGGATAGATAGCTGTGCTGAAGGTGGCGCTACGATACTTAATGGCGAGGGGAAGCGCGGCAGGGGATCGAACGGTCTCAGTGGACTTAAGGATGCCATTAAGAAGCGCCCGTCCCGCGTGGGGATGACCTTTGCGGTGGGAATTTTTGAAACGCCGTAGCTCTTGGCAAATCTCTCCCCCATACGGCCCTGTACCAGGTTTTCATGGCCGGAAGAGCTCCCCCGGCTGCCGGCTTGGGCCTGGGCCGGATTGAGTGATAAAGCCAGGCATAGAGTTAAGGCCGCGCCCAAAATTATCCGGCCCACCCCGTTTGACCTTAACAGGCATTTCCCCCATGAATGGTCTTCTTCCATAATGCAATTCCTCATAGCTTCCTCCTTTCAAGGTGGAGCGTCATAATTCCTTAACCAGGCCACCAGGTCAGGCTTATAGAACCGCCACGCCTTGCCCACCTTGCGGGACGGTAGAATTCCCCGCCTGGCATAATCCCGCACCGTGAAGGGCGTCAGCTTCAAAAACTCCGCCGCTTCCTCAGTGGTTAGCACTTCGTTGTTTTCCATCCCCGTTGCCTCCCTATTTGTGTCTATATTATTAATTATAAATTTACAAAAGTCAATATATAAATATGTTGTTTATATATATTATATTATAAACATATGTATATTATCATAAATAATTAAATTAAAATAATTACCAATATATTTCTTGACAAATATATAAATAAGCCAATAATGCAGGAATTGCGACGAGGATCATAAATTCACGTATTTATTTCATAATTGATTGAATTTAATAAGAAAAGGATGTATATTGGGCTTCACCACGGGCGGTTGGAAGTTGTTAATATCAAATAGCTTTCGGGAGAATGGTCTATGGAGGAAACCGATGTGCAAAGAGAGCTTTCGCACCGGCAGTTAGCCAAGTGCCCCACCGGCATCCAGGGGCTGGATGAGATCACCGGCGGGGGCCTGCCCCGGGGGCGCCCTACCTTGGTGTGCGGCGGCGCCGGTTGCGGCAAGACCTTGCTGAGCCTGGAGTTTGTGGTGCGGGGAGCCGTCACTTACGGTGAGCCCGGCGTCTTTATGTCTTTTGAGGAAACCTCGGAGGAACTGGCCAAGAACGTGGCCTCCCTGGGTTTCGACCTGGCGGACCTGGAAAAACAAAAGCTCCTCGCCCTGGAGTTCGTTTATATCGAGCGTAGCGAAATCGAGGAGACCGGTGAGTACGATCTGGAGGGCCTCTTCATCCGCCTGGGGCACGCCATTGACTCCGTGGGAGCCAAACGGGTGGTGCTGGACACGGTGGAGGCCCTGTTCGCGGGGTTCCCCAACGAGCTGATCCTGCGCTCCGAGTTGCGCCGCCTCTTCCGTTGGCTGAAGGACAAGGGCGTCACCACCTTGATCACCGGAGAGCGGGGCGAAGGAACCCTGACCCGCCACGGCATCGAGGAATACGTCTCCGACGCGGTGTTGCTTCTGGATCACCGGGTGGTGGACCAGATCGCCACCCGCCGCCTGCGGTTTATCAAATACCGGGGCTCCATGCACGGCACTGATGAATACCCCTTCCTGATAGACGAGAGCGGCTTTTCCATCCTGCCCGTCACCTCCCTGGGGCTGGATCACGAGGTCACCAGCGAACGCGTCTCCACCGGCATCCCCCGCCTGGATGGCATGTTGGGGGGCCAGGGGTACTACCGGGGCAGCAGCCTCCTGATCTCCGGCACCGCCGGCTCCGGCAAGACCTCCCTGGCGGCTTACTTCGCCGACGCCGCCTGCCGCCGGGGCGAGCGTTGCCTCTACCTGGCCTTCGAGGAATCCCAGAACCAGATCATCCGCAACATGCGCTCCATTAGCCTGGACCTGGAGCCCTGGGTCAAGCAAGGGTTGCTCAAGTTCCATGCCGCCCGCTCCACCCTCTACGGCCTGGAGATGCACCTGGCCATGATCCACAAGCTGACCAACGACTTTCAGCCCGGCACGGTAATCATGGACCCCATTACCAACCTGCCCATTGTGGCCAGCCACAACGAAGTGAAGTCGGTGCTCATGCGCCTGGTGGATTTTTTCAAGAACCGGCAAATCACCGTCCTGTTTACCAACCTGACCCATTCGGGAGAGTTGGAGACGACCACCATCGGCGTTTCCTCCCTCATGGACACCTGGCTGCTGCTCTTGAGCGCAGAGAGCAACGGCGAGCGCAACCGGCTCTTCCATCTCTTGAAGTCCCGGGGCATGGCCCACTCCAACCAGATGCGGGAATTTATCATCACCGACCAGGGCATCGACTTGGTGGACGTCTATCTGGGCCCCGGCGGGGTCTTCACCGGCGCGGCCCGGCTGCAGCAAGAGGCTCAGGAGAAGGCCGCGGCCCTGGCCGCCCAAGAGGAACTGGAGCGCCGCCGCCGCGTTCTCGACCGCAAGCGCCGGATCATGGAAGCCCAGGTCGCGGCCTTGCAGGCGGAGATTAGCGCAGAAGAAGAGGAACTGCAGGCACTGAAGGATAAGAGCAAGCTCCAGCAAAAAATTGCCGCAGGGGAAAGAGAGCGGCTGGCCTTGGCCCGCAAAGCCGACGCCCCGGAGTTCAACGAGGGAGAATGAACCGATGCCCCAAGAAAAAGATTATGAACTGCGGCTCTACGTGGCGGGGATGACGCCCAAGTGCCTGGCCGCGTTTGCCAACCTCAAGAAAATCTGCGAAGAGCATCTGGAAGGGCGGTACTCCATCCAGGTCATCGATCTCCTGGAGAACCCGAAATTAGCTCAGGGCGATCAGATTCTGGCCATCCCCACCCTGGTGCGCAAGCTCCCCGAGCCGGTGCGCAAGATTATCGGCGACCTCTCCAACACCGAAAAGGTCCTGGTAGGGCTGGACTTGCGGGAGCGGGTTTGAAAAGCGGTTTCCCGTTTCCCGTTTCCCGTTTTCCGTTTTCCGAAAATTGAATTATCTTATTACAGTGCGTATTGTATAAAATTACCTTTCAAATACAACTAATTGGCTCTATATATATTTGAAATTGCTTATTCTTTTTACGGAAAACGGAAAACCGAAAACGGAAAACGGTATTATCCGGGGGTCACCATGGACGAGCCCAAACTGAAGGAACTGGAAGATGCCTTGAAAGAGCGGGAGACAGGCCATTATGTCTTGCGCCTATACGTGGCCGGCCTTAGCAGAATATCCCTCCGGGCCATTGAAAACCTCAAAAAAATCTGCGAAGAGAACTTGCAGGGACGCTACGAGTTGGAGGTGATCGATATTTACCAGCAGCCGGTACTGGCCCAGGGTGAGCAGATTATCGCGGTGCCCACCCTCATCAAGCAGTTGCCGCTGCCGCTCCGAAGGTTCATCGGCGACCTGTCCCAGACGGAAAAGATCCTGGTGGGGCTGGATTTGAGACCTAAGTAAGAGTTTCCCGTTTTCCGTTTACCGTTTTCCGTGAGAGGGGGGGGAAGGTCTTGAGCTCAGGGAAGTCCAGGGCGTATCGAGACTTACGGGTATGGAAAGAAGCTATTGATTTTGTAAAGGAAGTGTATTTAATTACCGCAAAATTTCCGAGCACCGAGATATATGGCTTGACCAATCAAATCAGACGGGCGGCAGTATCTATCCCAGCGAATATCGCCGAAGGGCAAGGTAGGAATTCATCCAAGGAATTCCGACAATTTTTGGGAATTGCGCTTGGCTCCGTCAGTGAATTAGAGACTCACTTGATTATCTCTAACAAAATAGAATATCTCTCCCAGGATGAACTCGACCCCCTCTTGGTTAATTTGGATGATTTCCGGAAGATGCTTAAAAGCTTATCAAACAGCCTGCAATAAGGTGTTTTTACGGAAAGCGGAAAACGGTAAACGGAAAACTTACCAGAGGCATCAAAATGGCCACAAGTCACCCCTCCCCTGAAGACCTCTTAGCCGAAATCGCCGACCTCCGCAACCGCCTCGAAGAGGCGGAGGACACCCTGCGGGCCATCCGGGAAGGCGAAGTGGACGCGCTGGTGGTTTACGGGCCCGGGGGCGAGCAAATCTATACCCTCAAAGGCGCAGATCACTCCTACCGCATTCTCATAGAGGCCATTAACGAGGGCGCCGCTATCCTGGCTCCGGACGGGGACATCCTGTACGGCAATCAACAACTGGCGGAACTCCTGGGAGCCCCCCTGGAAAGGCTGGTAGGGACTTGCATCTGTGACTATGTGGAGGCCGCGGACCGGGAACTCTTGATGGCGCTGCTGGAGCATGGCCGGCAAGACGCCAGTAAGGGGGAAGTCTCACTCAGAAACCGGAACGGCGTGATCGTGCCGGGTTACCTGTCCTTCCGGAGCTTCAATCTGGAAGAGGTCCCCGGCGCCGTCTGCCTGGTGGCGACGGACCTCACCCAGCAGAAGCGCCAGGAAGCCATCCTGGCCGAAGAGCAGCTCTCCCGGGCCATCTTTGAGCAGGTGGAGGCGGCCATCTTGGTCGTCGATCCCGAAGGCCGCATCCTCCGGGCTTCCCAGGAGGCGCACCAGATTTGCCGCAGCAATTTGCTGCTCCGGCAATTTGACGAGGTTTTCCGGCTGGCAATCTTCGATACGACCGGCGGGAAAAGTGGTCCGGCCGACTGCAAGCCATTTCCTACCAGTTCGATTCTTAAAGGAAAGGTCTTTCACGGCCTGGAGGTCAGGTTCTCCCCGCCCGAAGGCCGGGAGCCTCTGGAGATGTTACTGAATGCCGGGCCTCTCCGGGATAGCCAGGGCAAGGTCATGGGCGCGGTGGTGGCCTTGACGGACATCACGGAGCGCAAGAGGGTTGAGGAGGCTCTCAAACAGGCCCACGAAGAACTGGAGCAGAGAGTGAAAAACCGGACCGCGGAACTGCGGCTTATGGTGGCTCAACTCCAAGAGGAAGTAACGAATCGCCTGCAGGCGGAAGAATCCCTGAAGGAATCCGAAGCGCGCCTCCGCCACCTTTCTTCCCGGCTCCTGGACGCCCAGGAAAGTGAACGCAAGCGGCTGGCTGTGGAACTGCACGACGAGCTGGGCCACGCCCTTCTGACCGTCAAGCTGCAATTGCGGGCCTTGGAGCGGGGCCTGACCCCGGAGCAGAAAAAGCTGGCCGAGGACATCGAGGCCCTGCAGCCCTTCATCGACGGCGTGCTGGACAACGTGCGCCGCTTGTATTTCCGCCTCAGCCCCGGCAACCTGGAGGACCTGGGACTCACCGGCGCCCTGCGCCAGATGCTGGATGAGTTCGGTAAGCACCATAAGGACATACGCTGGCAGATCAGGCTGGACAACCTGGACCAGGAGTTTACCCCCCTCACCCAAACGGTTATTTATCGCATCGTGCAGGAGATCTTGACCAACATCGGCAAGCACGCCAAGCCTTCCCGGGTCTCCGTGAGGGTAACACGCAATCCCACCACCGCCCTCTTTACGGTGGAGGACAACGGCAGCGGCTTTGACACCTCCCAGATCCGCTCCCTGGATGACCCGAACCGGGGGTTGGGATTGGCGGCCATGGAAGAGCGGGTACGGATGCAGGGCGGCACCCTCGAGATCGTCAGCCGGGAAAACCAGGGAACCAGGATCGCCTTCACCCTTCCCTTGGGCTCCGGGAGGGAATAAATGGACGTTTGCTCCATCGTGCTGGCCGACGACCACGTCATGTTCCGCAAAGGCGTGAAGCGCATCATTGAAGAGACCCCCGGCCTGGAAGTGGTGGGGGAGGCCAACGACGGCCTGGAGCTTCTCCGCCTCCTCAAGGCCCAGGAACCGAAGCTGGTCATCCTGGACATTTCCATGCCCCACCTCCGGGGCCTGGAAGCCACCCGGGAGATCAAAAAGCTCTATCCCCGGGTCAAAATCATCCTCCTGACCATGCACCGGTCCAAGGAGTTCCTCCAGCAGGCCCTGGAGGCCGGGGCCGAGGGATATCTTCTCAAGGAGGACGCCGACTTCGAGCTCTTGCGGGCCATCCAGGCGGTCAGGGGGGGGAATAAATTCATCTCCACCCTCCTGTCCACCGAGATGGCGGATCTGGCCGTGCGTGACAAACCGGCCGGTACCGATCCCCTGACCATCCGGGAAAAGACCATCGTCAAGCTCCTGGCCGAAGGGAAGACCCCCAAGGAGATTGCAGACCTCCTGTATATCAGCGTCTTCACGGTGCGCCGGCACCGGGACAATATCATGCGGAAACTCAATATCAAGAGACTAGCCGACCTCATCAGGTACGCCCTCAGCCGGGGCATCACCACCGGCCCCCCTTGATTTTGTCAAGAACCGGAGCACCGGAAAAGCCCGTTTCAGGAGATGGGTTATACCAAGTCCGGTCTCTGCTGCAACAAACTTAATTGATAACCTCCTGATAATTAACAATCTTTTAACCGAAAACTGAAAACCGGAAACGGTATTAGGGCTTCCCGCCTGACCCACCACCCACCGGCAGCTTAGGGGGGATAGGAAAAAGCACTCCCGCGGTAACCCCCTCGCGCCCCCCCCTTGTAAAATTAAGCCTCTATCCATAATTATGGACATGGTCACTTATTCGTCTGGCGAATAGTCATTTCTCAGCTCCCCAATTGGTCGATCCTGCCTATAGACCCGCCCCGCCCCCGGATAGATAATAACGTCAACGCAGATTCTCCACCCACGCACTTAACTGGAACACCTAGGCGGGAATCCGTTTCACTCCCATCTTCCCCGGAAAGTTTCAGCCTTCCTCGGATGTTCAAGGAGACGTCATGAGACCGGAGGATATTTTAATCGTCAATGATGGCTCACCTTTTCTCCAGACCATCGGCCTGATCCTGGCGGAGAAAGGTCATCGGACCTGCGTCACCGACAGTCCCTTAGAGGCTCTGGCGGAGCTGGCCAGAAAATATTTCCGCCTGGTGATCGTCAAGCTGCAGGGGAAAACCGCCGCCTCCCCGGCGTTGCTGAACGCGGTGAAAGACCTGAACCCCGAAGCCGCGCTCATCATCCTGGGGGAGGACGCCCGCCTCCCCGTGGAGGCCTTCCAGCTCGCGGTGGACGATTACATCCTCCTGCCCTGCCGGCCGGTGGAGGTCTGGCGCCGCATCACGAGTTGCCTGAAAGCCCTCCGGGACGCCGCCCCGGAGGCCGTTCGGGGGAAGCTGAACGCCAGCGATGGGTGGGGCTTGACCAGATTGTCCCTCCTCTTCCACGACCTGAGGAGCGGCCTGGTCTCACAGCAAGCGGCTTTAAAACTGGCCCGCCGCCGGGCCCAAGAGCAGCTTGACGCCGAGGTGGACCGGCTCTTGGAAGACGCCGGCAAGAAAGCCGATTGGCTGCAAGCCCTCCTGGAGGAGTTTTTGCGGCCTGCTTTCCGGTCCCCGGAAAGTGATGCAGAACCGGACATCTGCCACATCCGGGAGGACGTGGTGACCCCGGTCCTGGATGAACTCTGGGACGACTTGCAGAAGCACGGCGTCGCCCTCGAGAATCACCTGGATTTCCTGCCTTCCCACCTGGGAACCGTCAAGGGCGACAAGGTGGCTCTTAGGAGCGTTTTCCGGAACCTTATCAACAACGCCATCCAATACGGGGGCAAGGGGTGTTCCCTGAAGATCGATTACGACCGCTTAGAACCTTTTTTCCGCCTCCAGGTCTTTAACAGCGGGGCGGTTCCGCCCCAAGAAACCGGATGCATCTTGTCCCCCGGCCTGCCGCCGGGAAAGGGCAAGGGGAATGGGGGCGGCCGGGGCCTGGGGCTCGGCCTCCGCTTATCCCAGGAGATCCTCCAAAGTTACGGCGGCGATATCCGGTATGAACCCCAGCCCGGGGGTACCAAAGTTCAAGTCTTTCTCGCCATGAGCTGAAGGAGGGATGAAGCCCTCGGGCCGAACCCGGGCGATGAAAAGGAAATGTTAGGGTGGCTCGCTCAAAATTGATTTTCAGGGCCATTATCAGCCATAACATAATGATTTATCGGAACGGAAAGGAGGTAATGCCATGATCATCGGAATTTTCGTCGGCGGCATTTTCCTTGGATTTTCCCTGGGCTTCGCGACCATGGCTCTCGTGTCGGCGATGAACAACCGGTTCCAAGGCAAAGAGGCGCAAGAGACGACAAGTCATCTTATCTGCGCAGCTTCTCCCATCCGTATGGTTAACCGTTCCCTTCCGGACAGGCTGCAGGCCTCCGGAGAGTCATGTTTAATTACTCCCAGGTCTTGAAAAGACAGGCCGGATAAGAACCCCAAAGGATGCCGGGAACCGTAACTTTTAATGCACTGACGGCCATCTGGAGGCTCCCCAGCCTATTTCTGAAGGAGGACAAAATGGGCATGATCGCCTTTTACGGCGGACTATTCATCGGTGTTCTCGTGGGATTTGTATTGTCATCGCTGTTGGCCTTTTCCTTAACCAAAAGCAAGAGAGGGTCGCAACCCAATCAGGCAGAGGGCTATTCGCAAGTAGACCTCCAATAAAGGAGTAGATCATGCCTTTAATTCATGTGGTGATGGTCCTGATCGTAGTGGGTGTTCTTCTCTGGCTCGTCAACTCCTACATCCCCATGGCGGGCTCCATTAAGTCGATCTTGAATGCTGTCGTAGTCATTGCCGTGGTTTTGTGGCTTCTAAGCGCTTTTGGGCTTATTGGTGAACTCTCAAATATTAGAGTAGGAAAGTAACTATTCTGGTTCAGCGCCAGCTTATGTTTTTTATTGCTTGACCATGGCACCCAGTACGATAGCAATGATGAATTAAAGGAGGAGCATATGCCATACCAACCATACATCGGGCCAGTCGTTGCTTTAATCGCCGGGATCTTGATATTGGTTCAACCCAACCGGTTGAGTATTATTGTGGCGGTTTACCTGATTGTCATCGGCATACTGGGGCTGATGGGGGCGCGGCCCACAAGGTGGTGGGGCAGATGAAAAAATTCATGGGACTGGGGGCGATGCTCCTGGCGGGGTTATTGGTAATCCCCGGCAACCTCTGGCACGCGCGCCAAGTCCTGGCCCAAAGCGATGCGCAGACGGTGGCAGATCAGCAAATGCAGGAATTACAGCAAAAGCGGCAAGAAGAATGGCAGGACCGGGAACGGCAGGAGAAACGACAGCAAAATAGCGGCCAGCGCCGGCAAGACGCCATCAAGCGCCAGCAGGATGCCGCCAAGCGCCAGAAAGCCGCCGAACAGCGCCTACGGGAACTTGAGGAAGAAGGGGATTAAGACCGCCTAACCAAATGCTACCGGAGGAAATTGCCATGAACCGAGTAACCAAAATATCAGCTTGGCTGGCGCTCTGGCTCTTCATCGCCTCGGCCCCGGCCATTTTCCCAGGCGCCGTCGCCGCCGCCCATAGCGGAAAGACGCCGGGGACTATGCAGACGGTCCAGTATGATGAAGATTCCGGGGGCCGGGTACCTAGAGGGATTTTGGACATCCGCATCCAATCCGATACCGGGGGCTCCCCCCCGGGGGAACTGGTGCTCATCGATCCTGCCGGAGACAGTACCGGGCCTGAGGACACGGACATCCACCTGCGCAATCCGATGAGCGGCCTTTATCACCTGCGGGTAATCGGCGAGGAAACCGGGGAATACACCTTGTTCCTTAAGGCTTATAGCAGAAGCGGCGGTTCCTCGGATGTGCGGTTCCCACATATGAGCATCCAGGATGGAGACGTCCACCACTATCGGATCTATTTTTCAGTTCGGGGGCCTAAGCTCGATGTGCGGCGCACCCGGATAACCAAGGAGTAAATCCCATGTGCATGCGGGTTCAAACGTCCACTTCCCGTCAGGCCGCGAGCCTCAGAAGCTTCAGGGTTGATTGCCCCCTGACCTTTAAAGGTCTGAACGTCCCTTTCATCACCAAATTCGACCCCGAGGAGGCCATCATGTCCATTGAATCAGCCCGGGCTTTTGTGGAAAAGATCAGGCGCGATTTGGCATTCAAGAAACAAATACTTGCCGCGGAGTCTGCCGCCAAGAGACATGAGATCATCAAGAGCGCAGGATTCGATTTCGAGAGAATGCACCTGGACTCTTTGGTAAGCGCACTCAGCCCCGAAGAAAGAGATGCTTTGATGCTGTTATGACCTCGGGAAGCTTACTAATTTCCCGTAACGCTATTAGGTTCCCAGCACCAGTTTTGGACGGACGAAGAAGGTCATGGCATATTCAAAGGAGATTAAAAATGTTCCCAACTGCTTATCTAACGCCGGTGGTCGCCCTAATTGCGGGAATATTAATTCTCATGATACCCAGGCTTCTGAACTACATTGTGGCGATTTATTTGATTGTCATAGGTATCTTAGGCTTAGTTCCTCATTAACAATACTTAACTAATTTCCGGAGGAAAGCATGATGAAGAGAATCGGCAAAGTTATTAGCTTGATGAGCATCCTCGTTCTGGTTTTAGCCACCGCCACCTGGGCGCAGCCCGGCAGGGGGCCGGGAGGCGGCCAGGGCCGCGGTTGGGGCGCCGGCGATTCTTACAGCCGGATGTATAATCCCAAAACCGTGGAAACCTTAAGCGGCGAAGTGGTGAGCGTGGACAAATTCACCCCCGGGAAAAGAATGTCGTATGGGGTGCATTTTACCTTGAAAACCGAAAAAGAGACGATCCCGGTCCATTTAGGGCCCAGCTGGCATATGGAAAAACAAGCCGTGACTATTGCCGCCGGAGATAAAGTTGAAGTCACCGGCTCCCGGATCATGTATCAGGGCAAACCAGCAATCATTGCGGCGGAAGTGAAAAAAGGCGACCAAGTCTTGAAGCTGCGGGATGCCGCCGGGGTCCCGGCCTGGGCCGGACAAGGCCGGCAGTAATCGGAACCGGAAAAGTGGCCGCGGGCAAAGCAGCGCTAAGGCTGACGCGTAATTTTAACCCCAAAGGAGGAATACCATGTTGGGCACTATTTTAATTGTCGTACTAATCCTCTTTCTTGTCGGCGCCCTTCCTAGCTGGCCCCATAGCCGAAATTGGGGCTATGCTCCCACTGGTGTCGTCGGGACGATCCTGATAGTGGTTCTCATCCTGTTCCTCCTTGGGCGTCTTTAAGAGGAGTGCGGGAATCGAAAAGGAGAGGTACACAGGCCAGGGATGAAGGTGACTGGCGAAGAAAAGCTTTATGGCGCTTTTAAGGAAACAGGCTTGCGTTTCCCGGGACCAGGCAACGCTAGACAACGCTCGAAAATAAAAAACTAAGGAGAAAGATACAATGAGAATAAAAATCGCCCTTATGACGCTACTGTTGGTGCTGCTCTCGGTAGGGATGGCTCTGAGCCAGACCACTAATATATACGATACGTTAAAGGCCGCCGGCAATTTTACGACGTACTTGAGTGCCGTGGACAAAGCCAATGCCCAGGAATTGAAGAAGATGCCGGGAGAGTTCACCCTTTTTGCCCCCACGGACGAGGCCTTCGCCAAACTGCCCAAAGACTTCCTGGATGGCGTAATGGCCGATGACGCCCGCGTCCGGGACTTGGTTTTCTACCACATAACTCCTGGCAAGTATATGGCCAAAGATCTTCCGGGGCTTAAGCAATGCAAGACCTTGTGTCCGACGGATCGAGGCGACCTCCTCGTGCTCACCAAAATGGGCGACAAATATATGGTGGGTACGGCCCACATCCTCAAAGCCGACGTCGTGGCCAGTAACGGCGTGATCCATGTGATTGACGCCGTCTTATTGCCCAAGTGGGCGCCTAAGTCTCTTTTGAAACCTACTTCGTAATTAACCGGAGAGGATTTTAAACGTTGAGCTTGTGCCTTTAGTCTAGCGTTACCTGGTCTCGGAACCGTACGCAGAAATTATTAATGATTGTTGCTTCCGCCATGGTTAAACCTGCCGTTAAGGCGGCCCATGGCGCTTCTTAAGATCGCTGTCATTATCTAAAATTAAAAAGAGAGATTATATGCGTAATATCCGTAAGTTGGTGACCGTTGCCGCCTGTTTGTTAGCCGCGGGACTCCTCTTCGGCTCCGTGGCCCTGGCGCAAAAAACTACCGGCAAGGCCCCCGAGCCGACGGTGGCTGAACCCAAACATCGCAGCGGCCCGCGAGCCTTAATGCAAGAAGACGTACTCACCCCCATAGCCAAAGGATACGATCTCTTGCGGGGCGGCAAATATGAGGCCGCGGAATATCAATTCAAAGATGCCCTCTCGCGTGACCGCTATAATCCTTTTGCCCTGAACAATCTGGCGGTGTTGCAAGAGAAGAATGGGAAGTTTAAGGATGCCCTGGCGTATCTGACCGACGCCAAGGCCCATGCGGCAGAGTACCTGGAACAAGTAGAGCAGACTTGCTTTGTCGGTGGCCTGTGCAACGCGGTGAAACCGTTGCGGAAGTTGGGTCCCACCAGCACTGTCGCTCCCATTGTTGACGAGAACTACCAAAAGCTCCAGGATAAGATTGCTAAAAACCCCACGGCTCCGGAGCCGTCAACGCCGCCTCCCATGAAATAGCCATAACCACAGGGGCCTTCGGGCCCCTGTGCCCTCTGATTGCCAACCTTAGCCGCGGACGGCGATCTTACCTGAAGGAGCAGACAAGATGAAGAGAGAGCAACGATATTTGGGGTTGGTAGTCGCCTTATGCGTGGGGGTGGCTCTGGTCCTGGGACCTGGTTTTACCCAGTCGGCCCTGGCAGGCCCGGAAGATGTGGCGATGTTTTATAATGAACTCGAGCAGCACGGGCAATGGTTTGAATATGAGAATTACGGGCCGGTGTGGCAACCTAGCCGAGTCGGGGAAGATTGGCGGCCATATACCGACGGCCGCTGGGTCCCCACCAAACAGGGCTACATATTCGAGTCCCAGGAACCCTGGGGTTGGGCTACCTACCATTACGGCAACTGGATGCCCACCGCCGGGTACGGCTGGGTCTGGGTTCCGGGACGCACCTGGTATCCATCTACGGTGCAATGGCGCACCAGCCGCAAAAACGTACCGGTGAATGCCTCTTATGTGGGGTGGGCCCCGATTCCCCCTAGAGGCTATGTCCCGCCCCCGGCCTATGCGCCGTCGACCTACGGAGCGCCCGCAGCAGACCTGCTCACCCCCCCGTTATGGATTTTTGCCCGCGCGGCCAGCTTCCTGCTGGGTTTTGGGCAGCCATACACTCCGGCCTATTCCTATATTTCCCACCCGGTGCTGGCGCCCCCGTCCTATGTGCCGGTGTTCTATCGGCAAACGGCCATTGTGCCCAATTATTACACCCCCGCGTATTACGCTCCGGCCGTTCACAGGGGCCGCGCCCCCAGCTACGGCGCCTATAGCTGGGGTCCGCCGGTGGAATATATCACCCGAGTCACCAACATTAACCGAACCGTTATCAATAAAAACATCACCAATAACACCAACAACATCTCCAGGATCAACAATGTGGTCCCGCCGCAGCAGTTGGTGGCCCGAAACGCCTACATTAGGCAGATTGTGCCGCCTGCCTTGCTTCAGGGTAAACCCCTGCCGCCATCCAAGCGGACGGCCAATTTCAGACAGGCCCAAGCAAATCTGCCGGCTCTCCAAGGAGTGCCGCAGCTAAAGGCCCAAATTCCCAGGGTGCAACCGCATCCGGTGAAGCATGGCCAGGGCGTCCCGGGAGCAGGCTTGCCTGCCAAGGCGGTCATGCCTCTAACTCCGCAAATGCAGCAGCAGGTGCAGAAGCTGCCGCCGAAACAGCAGATTGTCCCGATAAAACCGCTGCCCATCAAGCCGGTGGCGGCCCAGCCTGCGGTCCCGGCCGAACCAGCCGTGAAGGCTAAGCCTGCGGTGCCAGCTAAGCCTGCGGTACCGGCCGAACCTGCGGTTAAGGGAAAACCTGCGATACCAGCTAAACCTGCGATACCAGCTAAACCTGCGGTACCCGCTGAGCCTCCAGTGAAGGCTAAACCTGGAGTGCCAAGCCAGCCTGCGGTGCCAGCTAAGCCTGCCGTACCGGCCGGACCTGCGGTTAAAGGAAAACCTGCAATCCCAGCCCAGCCTGCGGTGCCGGCTAAACCAGCCGTGAAAGCTAAGCCTGCGGTACCAGCTAAGCCCGCGGTACCGGCTGAGCCTGCGGTTAAGGGAAAACCTGCGATCCCGGCTAAACCTGCGGTGCCGGCCCAACAGCACCAGCAGCCCCAACAGCAGCAAAAACAGCAAAAGGAAAAGCCGCAACCGGAAAAACCATGAAGTAACGATAGCCACAGGGGGCCTTCGGGCCCCTGTGGCCTGACTTGCTATATTTTAGCTTGAGCGGCTCTCGAAGACAGCGGTGACCTCCGAGGGAAGATGAGAAATGGCAAATTACTCCGACCCAAATAAAATGGTCTCGCAGTCTGAGCGTAGGCAGGCGGAAGAGGCGCTGCTTAAAGCAGGGACCTTGCAGAAGGCGATTTTCAACAGCGCCAACTTCTCGAGTATCGCCACTGACGCGCAGGGCGTCATTCAAATATTCAATGTCGGCGCCGAGCGTATGCTCGGCTACACGGCCGCCGAAGTGGTGGACAGGATCACGCCGGCCGCGATTTCCGATCCGCAGGAGCTGATCGCGCGCGCCGCAGAGTTGAGCCTCGAGCTTGAAACCACGATCACGCCAGGTTTCGAGGCACTTGTCTTCAAGGCTTCCCGCGGGATCGAGGACATCTACGAACTGACTTACATCCGCAAGGACGGGAGCCGCTTTCCGGCAATCGTGTCGGTCACGGCGCTGCGCGATGCGCAAGAAACCATCATCGGCTATCTGCTGATCGGTACTGATAATACCGCGCGTAAGCATGTAGAAGAGAAACTGCGCTGGACAGAAGAAAGCTTCCGGTTGATGGTAGAGAGCGTGACCGACTATGCCATCGTCATGCTGGATCCGGAGGGGTGCGTGGTGAGCTGGAATGCCGGAGCGGAGCGGATCAAGGGCTATAGCGCCGAGGAAATCGTCGGCCAGCACTTTTCCCGGTTTTATCCCCGTGAAGACATCCAAAGCGGCAAGCCCCAGAGCGACTTGGACGTGGTGGCAGCCAAGGGACAATTCGGGGACGAGGGCTGGCGGGTGCGCCAGGACGGATCAACCTTCTGGGCGAACGTGGTCTTCACGGCGATCCGGGATCAGGGCGGCAATCTGCGCGGCTTTGCCATGCTGACCCGGGATCTGACCGAGCCCATGAAAATTGAGGCGACCCTGACGAAAGCCAAGGATGCCGCCGATGCTGCCAATCAGGCCAAAAGCGCTTTCCTGGCCACCATGAGCCATGAGCTGCGCACCCCGATGAACGCCATCCTCGGTTACAGCGAAATCTTGATGGAAGACGCCAAAGATAAGGGGCAGGAAGATTTTATCCCCGACCTGCAAAAGATTCATGCCTCTGGTAATCATCTCCTGAACCTTATCAACAATATTCTCGACCTGTCCAAGATCGAAGCCGGCAAGATGGATCTTTTCCTGGAATCCTTTGGTATTTCCCGGGTGATCGAAGATGTCGTCAGTACCATCAGGCCGCTGGTGGAAAAGAACGCCAATACTCTTCAGGTTGACTGTGCCGCTGATCTGGGCACCATGCATGCTGACCTGACCAAGGTAAGGCAATCCTTGTTCAATCTGCTCAGCAATGCTTGTAAATTCACCGAAAATGGCACCATCAGCCTGGAAGTCTCTCGCGAACTCATAGGCGGCGTCGACTGGATTAAATTCAGCGTCAGTGACACCGGCATCGGCATGGCCCCGGACCAGATGGAGAAACTATTCCATCCTTTCGTTCAGGGCGATGCCTCAACCTCCCGGAAATTCGGCGGCACCGGGTTGGGGATGACCATCACCCATCGCTTCTGTCAGATGATGGGCGGAGAGATCACCGCCGCCAGCGAGCCCGGGCGCGGCACTACCTTTACGATTCGACTCCCGGCCCGGGTCCAGGCTCAACCCCCGGCCACCGCGCCCCTCACCGACCCACCTGATCCCATGGTTTGGGATGGCTTGAGTACGGTCCTGGTCATTGAAGATGATCCGGATACCCGTGACCTCCTGAAACGTTTTTTGAGCAAGGATGGTTTTCGCGTGCAGACCGTTTCCGAGGGTGAAGAAGGGTTGCGTCTGGCTAGAGAATTCCAGCCTGACATCATTACGCTGGACGTGATGATGGCGGGCCTGGACGGCTGGGCGGTGTTGACGGAGCTCAAGGCCGATCCCGCCTTAGCCGATATCCCCGTAGTAATGCTGACTTTCGTGGATAATAAGAACCTGGGCTACGCCTTGGGCGCCTCGGATTACCTGACCAAGCCCATCCAGCGTGAGCGCTTGCTGGCGGTTCTGGAAAAGTATCGCCGTCATCCTCAACCTGGTCCGGTGCTGGTCGTCGAAGACGATCCCGACACGCGGGAGATTCTCCGGCGTTTGCTGGAGAAAGAAGGGTGTCAGGTGATCGCGGCCGAAAATGGGCGCGTGGCCCTGGAACGCCTGGCCGAGAGCCAGCCGATGTTAATTTTGCTGGATCTTATGATGCCGGAGATGGACGGGTTTCAATTTATCGACCGCGTGCGCCGGCACAAAAACTGGCGGACCATTCCCATCGCCGCCGTCACCGCCAAAGATTTAACGAAAGAAGACCGCGCGCGACTGAATGGTTATGTCCAGGAGATCATCCGGAAAGACGCTTATCCGCGAGATGAGTTACTGGCAGAAGTGAGGGAATTGGTGAAATCTTGCCTTAAGAAGAGCAAGTTGGAAACAGGTAATAGACCTGATAAGCAGGAAATTGCCTAAGGAGCCCAAACTGCATGCCCAAGATCCTTTTGGTAGAAGATAATGAAATGAATCGCGACATGCTATCGCGGCGCTTGCTCAAACAGGGCTTTGAGATGGTCCTCGCGGCGGATGGCGAACAGGCAGTTGATCTGGCCCGCTCGGAAGCCCCTGACCTGATCCTCATGGACATCAGCCTGCCCGGCCTGGACGGCTGGGAAGCGACCCGCCTGCTCAAAGCCCTGCCGGAAACCCGGGCCATCCCCATTATTGCCCTCACCGCCCATGCCATGGCGGGAGACCGGGAAAAATCCTTAGCTGCGGGTTGCAATGACTATGACACCAAACCCATCGACTTTCGCCGGCTGCTGGAAAAAATGCATGGTTTTTTAGGCCCCCCTGGATACAAATAAAAAGGAGAAATTGATGAGAACAAAGGTGGGTTTATGGATTGACCATAGGAAGGCTATTATCGTGGCTTGTACGGACAAAGGGGAAGAGATAGGACTGCTCATATCGAAGGTTGAAAAACAGCTCCGGCGTTCTGGTGATTCACCTCTTAAGGGCCCCTATGAATCTCAGCAAGTACCGGCAGATGATAGCCGCCAGAGAACGTTTACGGGACATCTCAAAATTTACTACGATGCGGTAATTGCGAGTATTCGTGATGCAGAATCCATTCTGATATTTGGTCCCGGCGAGGCAAAGGACGAACTGAAACAAAGTCTCGAAAAAAACAACCTTGGTGGACGCATCGTAGGTATCGAAACAGTTGACAAGATGACGGATCGTCAGATTGCGGCAAAAGTTAGAAAATACTTTCCACAATAGCGGTCGGCAATCACTGCTGTCCGGCAGAAAGGCAACATCATGCAAAAGACTTTCAAATACGAAGACATCGAACAGATACTGGCTGAGGCCGATGATCTCCTTCAGCAAATTGATCCAGAGGTCATCAAATACCTGAAAGAAGAGCAACGGGCTCAACTTGAACAACAGGCTCAAAGCTTGAAAAAACTCAAGTCTGCGGTTCAGGACCAGATCGGGAAGGAAGGACCATCAAAAAGCAGGCCTTATAGCGAGGGCATGCACGAGGCGATGGATGATATTGTGAAGGCCATGAAAGCCTTGGCAACCTATCTTTCCTGATTTCCCTCCTCAGGGGGGGCCAGCTGGATCTTGATCATCGCTTCGGCCAACATCGAATAGCCAACTGCGAGGTGGGAATCGTGGGTAATGCTGTGTCTGTTGGGAGGACGGAGGGCCGTTTCAGCCAGGTGAGGTGCCTTGCCTTTCCCTTACTTGCCTGCCAGGCTTCAAGTGTCTCCGGCCAGTTCTTATGGGAAACAAGGCTTCCTCGCCCTAGGGCAGGGGCTGGGACTATGCTCCGACTGGTGTCGTCGGCTGCGGTAGAAAATGCCAACTTTATTAGGCAAAAGACGGGGTAGCCACACCATGTCCACCACCGAATCCGACCCCGGCCAGACTGAAAACCAGGAAACCACTCCGGCCGTGCAGCGAGTTTCCGATCCAGAGGCTAAAGGCGGGCAAACCCCAGAAGCCGTGTGGGCCCATCTGCGCCATGAATTGCGGACACCCTTGAACGCGATCATCGGTTATAGTGAAATGCTGTTGGGAGACGTCGATGATCCAGGCCCGGCGGATTATGTCTCCGACCTTAATCAGATTCTCTCTGCCGGCCAGCAACTCCTGGAGATAATCAACGACCTCCTGGACCCCAACCAAGTCGCGTCTGGCGATGCCGTCTTTAATCTGGAATCCTTGGTCGCCAACCTGCACTATAAGGTGCGCATCCCTTTAAACAGCATCATAGGTTTCAGTGAGATCCTGCTTGAGAACGCCGCCGAGCAAGGGCAGATAGACATTATCGCTGACCTAAAGAAGATTCACTCTGCCGCCGAACTCTTCCTCTCCCGGGTCAACGAAATTGTCGATTCTTCCAAGCTCGATGCCGGTCTGAAGGCCTCAGGCCCGGAAATCGCCGAGCGGTCATCTCTGGTTCACCGCGCCCTGAGCAGTCTTCGGGAATTGGCTCAGGATAGCGCTGCCGTCACCGGAGGCGAAAGCTGCTCTATACTGGTGGTGGATGATAATGGCATAAACCGCGACTTACTTTCCCGCTATCTGGAGCGTCAAGGCCATACGGTGCAGGTGGCGGACAATGGCCGCAAGGCCCTGGAGATGATCGCCACCGGCGCTTTCGACCTGGTGCTCCTCGATATTATGATGCCGGAACTGGACGGTTACGAGGTGCTCCAACACCTGAAGCATTCCGAAACCTGGCGGGACCTGCCGGTCATTATGATTTCCGCCTTGGACGAAATAGACAGCGCAGTCCGCTGCATTGAACTGGGGGCGGAAGACTATTTGCGCAAGCCCTTCAACCCGGTGCTGCTGCGAGCCCGGGTGCAGGCCTGTCTGGGAAAAAAGCGGCTGCGAGATCTAGGAGTAGAGCAACAGCGAAAACTGCAAGAACTCAACGCCGCCCTGGAACTGCGCAACCGGTTTATTCGCGAGACCTTCGGCAGCTACCTCTCGGATGAAATCGTCGACACGATTCTGAAGAAGGGCGGGCTGAAAATAGGGGGTGAAAAACGGCGGGCCACCATCCTCATGGCGGATTTACGCGGCTTCACCTCCTTAAGTGAGCGTCTGCCCGCTGGGGATGTGGTGGCGATGCTCAATATCTATCTGGAGACCATGACCGAAATCATCCAGAAGTACCAGGGCACCATCGACGAATTCATCGGCGACGGCATCCTGGTGATCTTTGGGGCTCCCGTCCTGCGCCCCGACGACCCGCGGCGAGCCGTGGCGTGCGCCGTGGAAATGCAATTGGCCATGACCTCGGTCAATGAACGGAATCGCCGGGCCGGATACCCCGAGGTAGCTTTAGGTGTGGGCATCAACACCGGCGAGGTGGTGGTGGGCAACATCGGTTCTCAGAAGAGAATCAAGTATGCCGTGGTGGGCCGCGCGGTCAACCTCACGGCCCGCATTGAATCCTATACGGTGGGCGGCCAAATCTTTATTTCAGAAAGCACCTTATCCGAATGCGGCGATATCTTGTGGATAGACAGGGCCATGAAGGTTATGCCCAAAGGAATTAACAAACCGCTGACCATCCATGAAGTGGGAGGTATCGCCGGAGATTTTCAGCTCTTTCTGCCCCCGAAAAAAGAAATTGCGTGGATAGAACTCATGCAAGGGATCCCCGTCCTGTTTACCGTGGTGGATTGGAAGCATACCGGAGAGCTGGGGCATGGGGGCGCCATCACCAAAATAGCCCATAATATGGTGGAAATTCACTCCAAGGTCCTGCCCTCCCCACTGGCGAACCTGCGGATTTCCCTGTACGACCCTGACGACCACGAAATTACCGACGACCTTTACGGCAAAGTGGTGGCTCGCCTCTCCGAGGCCCCCCCTGTCTTCCTGGTCCATTTCACCTCCGTACCTCCGGAAGCCGAGGCCTTTTTGGCAAAATTCCTGGGCGCCGTTCTGAATTGACATGGTGGATTTGAGGCGGAGACTTCTAACGAAACATGCCTGTCTCATGGTAAGCCTGCAACCGGAGGACTAACTGATGGACCGATTTGTTTGTATCCATGGGCATTTTTATCAACCTCCCAGGGAAAGTCCCTGGCTGGAAGCCATTGAGATCCAAGATTCGGCGTTCCCGTACCACGACTGGAACGAGCGGATTACCGCTGAATGCTACGCGGCCAACGCCGTGTCGAGAATCTGGGATACGGAGGGACGAATCGCTCAACTGGTGAACAATTATGCCAGCATCAGCTTCAACTTCGGTCCCACTGTCTTGCTCTGGATGCAGAAGTACGCCACCGACGCCTATGAGGCAATTATAGAGGCTGACCGGCAGAGCCTGGAGAAATTCTCCGGTCATGGCAATGCCTTGGCCCAGGGCTACAATCACATGATCCTGCCACTGGCCAACAGCCGCGACAAGAACACCCAGATTATCTGGGGCATAAAAGATTTTGAGTATCGCTTTGGACGCTTGCCGGAAGGGTTGTGGCTCCCGGAGACGGCGGTAGATCTGGAAACCTTGGGCCTCATGGCCCAACACGGCATCGGTTTTGCCATCCTTGCCCCCAGGCAGGCCAGCCGGGTCCGGCCCCTTGATGGTAATGACTGGCAGGACGTGAGTGGCGGCAGAATCTATCCTGCCATCGCCTACCGGGTGTCGCTGCCGTCCGGCCGCGCCATGAACCTGTTCTTTTACGACGGTCCCATTGCCCAGGCCCTGGCCTTTGAAGGATTGCTCGACAACGGCGAGGTGTTCGCCAACCGGCTGTTGTCCGCGTTCGCCGACGACTCTCCACGTCTCGTCCACATCGCCACGGATGGCGAGAGTTATGGGCATCATCATCGCCACGGGGATATGGCCCTGGCGCAGGCGCTCCATCACCTTGAGTCCAAGGGACTGGCAGAGGTGACGAATTATGGCCGCTACCTGGATGATCATCCGCCGGCGTACGAAGTGGAGATCTTTGAAAACAGCTCGTGGAGCTGCGAGCACGGTATAGAACGTTGGCGATCAGATTGCGGATGTAACAGCGGCGGCCACCCAGGTTGGAACCAGGGTTGGCGAGCTCCCCTGCGTGCGGCCCTGGACTGGCTCCGCGATGCCGTGAACCCGGCTTATGAACAAATGGCCAGACAGTTTCTGACCGATCCCTGGGCGGCTCGAGACGACTACATCGACATCATTGTGGATCGATCGCCGGAGCGCATCAGGGCGTTTATGAACCGCCACGCCACCCGTCCCTTAAACTCCGGAGACGAGATCACGGTCCTCAAGCTGATGGAGCTTCAACGCAACGCCATGCTCATGTATACCAGTTGTGGTTGGTTTTTCGACGAGCTTTCCGGGCCGGAGACGGTTCAGGACATAAAATATGCCGGCAGGGTTCTGCAATTGGCCGACCAGCTTTTTAGCGACTCCTTCGAACCCGGCTTTCTCGAACATCTTGAGCTGGCCAAGAGCAACATATCTGAACACCGTGACGGCCGTATCATATATGAGAAATTTGTCAGGCCGGTCATGCTCGATATGAAAGACGTGGGCGCCCACTATGCCTTAAGCTCACTGTTCCAGGACATCGGCGAACGCAGCTCGATCTATGCATATTCCGCCACCCGGGAGGACTACCGCAGCTTTCAGGTCGGAGGCTCCAGGCTGGTAATCGGGCGGGCCACGGTCACTTCGGAGGTTACGCGCATCTCCTCCAGCCTGTGCTTTGGCGTGCTCCATCTTGGTGATCATAGTATCGCCTGCGGCACCGGTGAATATCAGGGCGCGCAAAAATATGAAGCGCTGGCCCAAGAGATTTCCGCGGCTTTCGCCGGAGCTGACTTTCCGAAGACCATACTGCTGCTGGGTAAATACTTCGGGACGTCCACGTACTCTCTGACCTCGTTGTTTGCCGATGAGCGGCGCAAAGTCCTGAACCTCATTATGGGGCCGACTCTGAGAGAGGCTGAAGCTGCCTATAGCTCGATTTATGAGCACCATGCCCCCTTGATTCGCTTTCTGACCGGGTCCGGCACCCCTCGGCCCCAAGTCCTGTCGGTGGCCGCGGACTTGTGCTTGAATGCCAAGATTCGCAAGGTGGTGCAAATGGAGGGGCTTGACCCCGAAGTCGTCAGACCTCTTCTGGAAGAAGCTCGTTTGGCCGGCGCTACCCTGGATGCGACGGCTCTAGGCTTGTTACTGGCCGGCAACATTGAGAGTCTGGCCGAACAACTTCTCTTGCAACCTGACGACCTTTCTCGCCTGGAGAGGTTGAATAAGGCGGCACAACTGGTCCAGACCTTGCCCTTCGAGGTTAATCTCTGGAAAACCCAAAACATCTGCTACAAGATCCTACACGCCCATTGTCCCACCCTCCAGGAGAAGGCCGGCCTGGGCGACCAAAACGCGCAAGATTGGCTACGCCATTACACGGCCTTAGCCGAGAATTTTTTCCTACGGGTGCCCGTATGCCCCGTAAACAGCAAACCTGCAAATGGATAGAAAGACCGGGAAGTCTCTCATGAAGATGCCCACCGCGACCTATCGGCTGCAATTAAATCCTGCCTTCGGCTTTCAGGCCGCACAGCCAGTCATTTCCTATCTGGCGGACCTGGGTATCTCCGACCTGTACGCTTCTCCCATATTCAAACCCGTCAAGGGCAGCACCCACGGCTATGATGTGGTTGACCCCAATCAACTGAATCCGGAGTTGGGAGGGCCCTCTGACTTGGAGGGGCTGGCCGCGGAGCTAAAAGCGTACCACATGGGGTGGATTCAGGATATTGTCCCGAATCATATGGCGATGGATTCGGACAATCGGCTGCTGATGGATATTTGGGAGAATGGTTCCAGCTCCAGGTACTTTCAGTTTTTCGACGTGGATTGGGATTATCCGGCCGCCAGTCTCAACAAGAGAATCCTGGCGCCATTTCTGGGCTGGTTCTATGGGGAATGTCTCGAAAATGGAGAGATCGCCCTCCAATACGGGCCTGATGGCTTCAAGGTGACTTACTTCAACCTCGCCTTCCCGTTACGAATCGAATCTTATCTAAATCTATTTAACAACTTTTCCCAGTTAAAATGGCAACTTGCCGAAGACAATCCCGACTATATCAAACTTTTAGGCATCCTCTATGTCTTGAAGTCGCTCTCTTCGAGCGATGAGCCGGAGGAGCGCAATAACCAGATAAAATTCATCCACCACACTATGTGGGAAGCCTACAACAGCAATGCCGTAATCAAGGCATTTGTTGATGAAAACGTGCGGATCTTCAATGGTGAAAAGGGAAAGGTCGAGAGTTTTAATTTTCTTGATGACCTTCTTTCCCAACAAGTCTTCCGGCTTTCATTTTGGAAAGTGGCCGCGGAAGAAATAAATTATCGCCGCTTTTTTTGTGTTAATGGGCTGATTTCATTAAAAGTGGAAGACGAGCACGTTCTAAACTACACGCACGGCCTGATTTTCGATCTGATTGCCAAACGAGTGGTCACCGGCATAAGAATTGATCATGTTGATGGCCTGTACGATCCGGCCAGCTATCTGCAAAAAGTGAGAGAGAAAGCACCGGCAAGCTATATCATGGTGGAAAAAATACTCAATCTCCAGGAGGACCTGCCACCTGCTTGGCCGGTCCAGGGAACCACCGGCTATGATTTTGCAAATTGTGCCAATGAGTTGTTTTGTCAAAAAGAAAATGCGCGAGCCTTCAGCAGAATCTATGCCAGCGTAACGGGCTTAAAGAATTCTTATGAAGATGTCGTGCGTGACAACAAAAAACTGATAATTCAGGAGGATATGGCGAGCGACGTCCACAACCTCGCCCAACTCCTGAAGAAGATCTCCAGCCGGGACCGCCATGGCAGCGACATAACTCTCACGGCGCTGCAAAGAGCCTTGACCGAAGTCCTGGCAGTATTTCCCGTATACCGGACCTACATCAGCCAGATTGTGGTCTCGGACGACGACAGAAAATATATTTTGGCCGCGGTGGACCGGGCCAGAGCCAATTTCCCCGCCCTATTACATGGATTTACGTTCGTACGAAGATTCCTTCTCCTGGACTTTCCCGATTATGTTTCTGAGGAAGAGAAGCGGGACTGGCTCCACTTTGCCATGAGGTTTCAGCAACTTACCGGGCCAGTAATGGCGAAGGGAGTCGAAGATACCACCCATTATGTGTACAACCGGCTCTTGTCACTCAATGAGGTAGGTGGCCGGCCGGGTCACTTCGGCTGCTCGCTGGAAGAATTCCATCACTTCAACACGAAGAAAAGAGACTTGTGGCCGGATTCCTTAAATGCAACCTCGACTCACGATTGCAAAAGAGGCGAAGACGCGCGTGCCAGAATAAATGTATTGTCCGAGATGCCGGATGAGTGGCTAAAAAAACTCCGGACCTGGATCAAGATAAACCGGGGCAAAAAAAAGCGCCTCCGCGGCTTAGCCGTTCCGGATAGAAACGACGAGTATTTTTTATACCAGACCCTGATTGGCGCCTGGCCCTTTGCAGATGCCGAGTATCCCGAGTTTATTGAAAGAATTAAGAGCTATATTGTCAAAGCCGTCCGGGAAGCCAAAGTACATACCGCTTGGTTGAAACCCGACACGGATTATGAAAACGCTTACGTCTCCTTCGCTGAGAAAATCCTGGCTCCCTCAGAAGCCAACACCTTTCTGAAAGAATTTATCCCGTTTTGCCGGAGAGTTTCTCACTACGGGATACTCAACTCCCTCTCCCAGGCACTGATCAAGATTACCTCACCCGGTGTGCCTGATTTCTATCAGGGATCTGAACTATGGGACCTGAGCTTGGTGGATCCTGACAATCGCCGGCCGGTAGATTTTGCCAAAAGGCGTGCCATGCTGGCTGGCATCCGTGCACAGGAAGGTGTGGATATGGGCCGACTGGTCCAAGAGCTCCTGGCCACGAGAGAGGATGGGAAGATCAAACTCTTTCTCATTTATCGGGCGCTCCAAGCAAAAAAAGCAAATCGAGAGATCTTCCGTGCCGGCGCTTATCTTCCCCTGGAGTCGGCGGGAAGATTCAGGAACCATGTTATCGCCTTTGCCTGGAGGTATCAGCGGCAATGGGCCTTGGTCATTGCTCCGAGGTTTCTCAGCCACCTGGTTCAAGAGGGAGATTTTCCTCTGGGAAGACAAGTATGGCAGGACACAGAGGTGATCATGCCTAACGGGGCGCCTGCTGCCTGGCGGAATGTGATCACGAGCGAGGTGCTTTCTGCGGGCCAGGCATTGCCTGTGGGAGACGTATTACTCAGTTTTCCAGTGGCGTTACTCATGGGCGAAGGGAAGGAAGAGTAGGTGCAAATCGCTTGAATAGTGCCGCCCCGACGGCGTTCCTCGGTCACCGTCATCCTCGCCGTGGAGATCGGCAAGTGGTTGAGGCGAAGGAAAATTCTGTCCTATGCCTAATTTTCACCTAACCTTACGCGGCGCAAGTATCTATCGGCTATGATCGACTGTCAGACATCCCTCAGGTTGGCGCAGCAGGCGCTTCGACAGAGGCGGCCTCTGCTCCTTTTTCTGGACTATGACGGCACCCTGGTGGAGATCGCGCCCCGGCCGGAGCTGGCCCGCCCCACTCCGGAGCTGCTGGACATGCTAAGGCGGCTTACGGCTCAGGGGGACCTGAAGTTAATGGTGGTTTCGGGGCGTCCTTTGAGAGACTTGCAGGAACTGCTGCCCGTCCCTGGTCTAAACTTTCTGGGGTCCCACGGCGGGGAGGCCTTCATTGCCGGACGCCCTTATCCATTGCCGGTTGCCACCGTAAACCATAAGGAGCTTTCCCGGTGGCGCAGCCGGTTGGCAGCGGTCCTACAGCCATTCCGGGGATGGTGGCTTGAGGACAAGCCACAGGGGTTTGCTCTCCACTATCGGCAGGTGCCGGCAGAACATGCTGATGAATTCATTGTAATATTAGGAAGATGGCAGGAGCAGCTGCGGCTGGAGGGAGGTTTCCAGGTTCTGTCCGGGAAAAAGGTGCTGGAAATCCTGCCTTTAAGTGTAAGTAAGGGAGCAGCAATACAGAAAATATTGTTATTACCTGGTTTTCTTAGTTTTTCCCGGTATATTTAGGCGACGATATCACCGATGAAAGCGCCTTCCTGGTTTTACAAGGTCATGGGCTGACCATCAAAGTGGGTCGCCCCGGCACCGAAACCGCGGCATCCCATTACCTTCCGGATACCAAGGCAGTGAGGCATTTTCTATTCCTTCTCGCCGCCCCCTTGGAGGACTCTTAATGGCGAAGATATTGGATCAGGTGGCCGAAAATCCCTTCTGGTTCCAAGAATGTTTCCTGATGGGCATGCCCCTGGGCAAAAAGGTGGTGAACCTGAGGGAATTGCTAGAGGGCTTACGTGAAATGGACGAATCAATGCTTTTCTATCATCTGATTCAATCCCGTCTAGCCTTGGGCCAACCAGTGGTGGAATATCCCAACGACTTCGCCCTGTGGGCGGCCAACGCCCTGCAGGACAGCAAGCTGGCGGAGCAGTTCAGCTCCTTCAATCCCTTCGAATATCAGAACCTGGGGCTGGTGCGCCAGGCGCTGGTGGACGTCCTAGAGGAATACCTCTGGGACCTGCCCTATGTCCCCTGGGCCCGCTCCGGCTTCGAGTTTCACTTCTGTCAGGCCTCGGTGGTGGTGATGCATTCGCTGATTTCAGCCCACACCTTGAAGGAATTCTGCGGGGCACTCACCCAGGTGGGCCTGGATTCCATCTATTATCACTTCTTCGAAGCCCGCTGGCGTCTTGGGGAACTGAAAAGCGACGATTTTTCTTTCTGGATTGAGACCAACTTCGGCTTGCCGGAGTTGGTCAAGGCCATCCGCGACGTTGATATCTATTTCTACAACCTGAAAGAATTGCGGGAGACCCTTTTGGGGTTAATCCACCTGCACCTGGGAGAACTCTGTGATCACCCTGGATGATTACGCCCCCATCGTGGGAGAGGAAGTGGTGGGCCAGCTCTACCGTCTGGCCGAGCACCTGCAGGGCCGGCGGTTTGTCCATATCAACTCCACCGCCATCGGCGGGGGGGTGGCGGAGATTCTGTCCTGGGCCGTGCCACTGATGAACCAGTTGGGTCTTCAGACCACCTGGGAAGTCATTATGGGTGATCCCGCCTTTTTTGAGGTCACCAAGGCTTTCCACAACGGCCTGCAAGGCTTCAAAGTCCACCTGACTCGCGCCATGCTGGAGCATTACCGCCAGGTCAACCTGGAGAATTCCCGGCGATTTTCCTGGGAGGCCGACGTGGTGCTGGTGCATGACCCGCAGCCGGCTTGCTTGATTGAGGTGTTGCGGCCTCAAGCCCGGCGTTGGGTCTGGCGCTGTCACATAGACGCCTCCCGCCCCCACCTGGCGGTGTGGCGGTTCTTGCGGGAGATCGTGAAACAATACGACGCCTCGGTCTTTTCCATGTCCCAGTTCGCCCAGAACCTGCCTCACCCCCAATATCTCATCCGCCCTTCTATTGATCCTTTGAGTGAGAAAAACCGGGATTTGACAGAAGAAGAAATCAAGGCGGTGCTGCACCGTCTGGGGGTAGGGAAAGACAAGCCCATGATCCTGCAAGTATCACGGTTTGACTCTTTCAAGGACCCGGTAGGGGTGATTCAGGCCTTCCGCCTGGTGCGGCGCCATACGCCCTGCAAACTGGTGCTGGCCGGAGGTGAAGCCACGGACGATCCTGAAGGCCCCGAGATTTTAGCCCGAGTGCAGGAGGCCGCCCAGGACGAACCGGACATCCAGATCCTGTTGCTGCCCCCGGATGCGCACCATGACATCAACGCCCTGCAACGGGCCGCGGACGTCATCGTGCAGAAATCGACCCGGGAGGGCTTCGGCCTCACGGTTACCGAGGCCATGTGGAAGGGGAAACCGGTCATCGGCGGCGCAGTGGGCGGTATTGTCCTGCAACTGCGGGATTACCACACCGGGTTTCTGGTGCACTCCCCTGAAGGTTGCGCCTTCCGCATCCGCTACCTGCTGCACCGCCCGGAGATGGCCCGCCGTATGGGGCAGACAGCCCAGGAGTTCGTCCGGACGCACTTTCTTATCACCCGCCATATCCGGGATTATCTCACCCTGATGATCCTGCAGGACAACCCCGACCGCCGTTTCATCGAACTTTAACCTTAAGCTAATACAACCATGCAATTGCATGCATGCGAACAGCATAAAAAGATGTCATCAGGTTGCTGGATTTCGGCCTTCCTGCTTCATGGCTTCCTGCGCTGCTCGTGTAAGGAAGGAAGAACGGCTCAAGCCCTGGCGCTTTGCCACCGCGTCCACCCGGCGCAGAGTT
>QZIZ01000023.1 GCA_003599195.1 Deltaproteobacteria bacterium
GGTGAAGGGGGGATAGCCCGATTCCCGGCGGGTTTGGAGCTCCTGCCGCACAAAACCCTGGTAATCCTGGGACCGGACGGCCTGGAAGACGTAGTGGTCAGGGTGGAAGGTCTGGATCAAAACCTTGCCCGGGGCCTCCCCTCGGCCGGCCCGGCCCGCCACTTGGCTGAGGAGTTGGAAGGCGCGTTCCCCCGCGTGGTATTCGGGAAAGAAGAGGTGTTGATCCGCATTGATCACCCCCACCAGAGTGACCCCGGGAAAGTGGTGGCCTTTGGAGATCATCTGGGTGCCCACCAGGATGTCGAATTTCCCCGCGGCAAAGTCTTCCAGGACTTTCAGCGCCCGGCCGCTGTGCGGCGCGGTGTCCCGGTCCAGCCGGGCCAGGCGCGCTTCGGGGAAGATCTTTTGGATTTCCGCCTCCACCCTTTCCGTGCCCAGGCCGTAGCGCTTGACGGCCGTGGATTGACATTGGGGACAGCGCTCGGGCACTCTCTCTTCATAGCCGCAATAGTGGCAGGTGAGAACGCCGCGGGATTGGTGATAAGTGAGAGCCACGCTGCATTGCCAGCACTGCATCACCTGGCCGCAAAACAGGCAAAAAAGCACGGAGGCGTAGCCCCGGCGGTTTAAAAACAGGAGCGCCTGCTCCCCCCTATCCAGGGTCTCTTCCAGGGCCGCGGCCAATGGCGTGGAGATAACCGGCAGTCCCTTCCCGGAACGGTGTTGTTTCAGGGAGATGAGACGAATGTCCGGCAGGGCCTGGGGGGTGACCCGGCGGCTGAGATTGAGGTAGCGGTACTTACCTTCCTGGGCCCGGTAATAGGTGGTCACCGCGGGGGTGGCGGAGACCAGGACCACAGCCGCCGACGCCAGCTTGCCCCGGTAGAGGGCCACGTCCCGGGCCTGGTAAAGGAGGCCGCCTTCCTGCTTGTACGCGGGGTCGTGCTCTTCATCCACCACCAGCAATCCTAACCGCGGCAAGGGCGCGAAGACCGCGGACCTGGCCCCCACCGCAATATCCACCTGGCCCAGGGCAATGCGCCGCCACTGGTCCAGGCGGGCGGCAGGCGAGATGCCGCTGTGCAGTAAAGCCACTCGGGAGCCGAAACGCTTTCTAAAGGCCAGGGCCACCGGGTGGGTCAGCGCAATCTCCGGGAGCAGCACCAGGACCTGGCGGCCCTGGTCCAGGGTGGCCTGGGCCGCATTAAGATAGACCTCGGTCTTGCCGCTGGCGGTGACGCCGTGGAGCAGAAAAGGCGAAAAAGTGCGGCTGTGGACACCCTCGGCAATCGCAGCCCGGGCCTCCTCCTGGTCAGGGCTGAGTTGCAGGGGAGGCTCTTCCGGGGTTGAAGGATGATCTTTCAGGGGGTCTTTGAGGGCCGTCCGTTCCTCCAAGACAATCAGGCCCTTCGTCGCCAGGCGTTTCAGGATGGGGGAGCAATTGGGAAACAGGCGGTTAAGCTCTCGTAAGGGAATGGGGCCGCTTTTCCGAAGATGATGGATGAGGCCTTGGGCCTTGGGGCTGAGGCGGCGGACCGGCTCCTTTTCTTCCGGCTGCGGCCGCCATACGGCCCAGCGCTCGGTCCGGGGGCCTGGGGACGCGGCGCTGCCTGGAATCAGGTGATCCAGGGCTTCCCCCAAGGGGTATTGGTAATAGTCCGCCAGCCACCGGAAGAGCGGCGCCATCTCCGGCCCGAAGCGGGGCAGGGGGTCCAGTACCGCCTGGATGGGCCGAATCTTTACGTCCGGAATCTCCCGGGCCGGTCCCAAGAGGTAGCCGGTGACCAACTGCCGCCTGGCCGGGACCCGCACCGGGCAGCCGATTTGGGCTTTCTCTTTTAGGGCCTCAGGCAACCGATAGGTGAGAGTGTGGAAGATGGGCAGGGCCACGGCCACTTCCCACAAGTCTCCGCATTCTCCTGGTTTATCAACCGCAGCCCTGGTCATCTAATAGCGTTATCCGGTAAAAGTTCAAGGTTCAAAGTTCAAGGTTCAAGGCTCAAAAATCATCAAGACTTGCGTCTTAACTTTGAACTTTGAACCTTGAACTTCACACTTTAAGAACCGGCACACTTCCTGAATAATCCGACTTTAAGCCGAAGATATCATTGTATGCCGCCGCCACCGCGCAGGCGCTCACCGGCAGGGTGACGAGCAGGCCGATGCCCAGCAGCAACGCGCCCCCCAGGTTGATGAGGAACAGCAGCAGCAAAAAGACAAAGAAACCGAACCATTGGGCCTGCACCGTGCGCCGGCTCAGTTCCATGGCCGGCCAAAAATCCAGGCGCTGGTCAATGACGATCATCGAAGCAAAGAGATAGCAGACCATGAGAAAAATTCCGGGGAGGATGAGCAGGACCAGACCCAGAATGATGAGGGCGGAGCTGACGATAGTCAGCAGCAGCAGGGGCAGGAAGAATTGAAACCCGGTGAAAAAGCCCTGAAAAACCGGAATCTGCCGCTGCAACAATCTGGCGCAGACGAAGTAAAAACCCACGTGCAGCGGCCCGCTGATAGCCAGACTGATCATCCCGCCTACCTTGGGAAGAGACCCCAAAACCCCCTGGATCAGAAAAAACACCAGGGCATAGCCGATAAATCCTTGGGGATAAAGTCTGAACAACTCCCACCCTTCCCGGAGATATCTGCCGGGCTGCACCAGCCCCGGGGGAACCGCCGGCCCCGGACCCGATAAGGGCTGCTGGCAATTAGGACAAAGTTCCTGGCCTTCTTCCACTAACCCATGGCAGTGGGGACAATTAAGCATGCGTGTCTCCTTAAAGAAAATTTTTAGTTTTCGGTTTTCAGTTTTCAGTTTTATATAAATGCAAATTATTCATTCAGCATCAGCAACAGGTCCTTAGGGAGGAACGCAGGTGGACTTCATTTTAACCGACCGGCAGGATAATATCGGCATCATCACCCTGAATCACGATAAAAAGCGCAATGCCTTAAGCAAGGCCCTCATCCACGAGCTGATCCGGGCCTTGAATGAGATGATCCAGCAGCGCCTGCGGGTCATCATTCTCCGGGCCAACCCAGGCGCCAAGGTCTGGTCCGCGGGCTTCGACGTCACCGATCTGCCCCAACCCGGCCGGGACCCCCTGTCTTACTACGATCCCCTGGAGCAGGCCATCCGAGCCGTGCAGCGCTGTCCCGCGCCGGTCATCGCCATGCTGGAAGGGTCGGTCTGGGGAGGGGCATGCGAACTGGCCCTGGTCTGCGACCTGCTCATCGGCACGCCTTGCGCCACCTTCGCCATCACCCCGGCCAAGATCGGCATTCCTTACAACCCCACCGGCATCCTGCACGTCCTCAACGTCCTGGGCATGGCCGTGGCCAAGGAGATGTTCTTCACCGCCCAGCCCCTGAGCGCGGAGCGGGCCGTGAACCTGGGCATTCTCAACCACCTGGTGCCCGCAGCAGAGCTGGAAGAGTTTACCCTAAAAATGGCGCGGCAGATCGCCGCCAACTCCCCCACCAGCATCTCGGTGATGAAAGAGCAATTGCGCATCCTGGGCAACGCCCTGCCGTTGAGCCCCGAGACCTTCGAGCGCATCCAGGGCTTGCGTCGCCATGTCTATGATAGTCAGGATTACCTGGAAGGTCAAAAGGCTTTTTTGGAGAAAAGAAAGCCGGTGTTTAAAGGGGAGTGAAATAGCTGCCTTGTCTTTTTTGCGATCTTTGCGCCTTTGCGAGAAATATTATTTTCACGCAAAGGCGCAAAAAGTTTACTGGAGCAAATTCCCCGCGTCCGCCACTTTCCCGGCTTTGAGCAGTTGCAGCACCTGGGGCAGTTTTTGCTGGAGGGCCGGGGAGCCTTTAAGATTCGTCAGAGTACGCGGCACTTTCTGCGCGGCCTCGGCCTGGGACGCCTTGGTCACCAGGACCAGGTAGTCGTTGCCCTGCCGGATGATGGGGACCACCGCCACCCCTGCCTTCTGATCCACAAAAGCCATCTTAGCCTGGCCGTCCGCGCCGAAGGGCGCCCGGGAGAAGTTGAAGGCCCCGGGATCCGCGTTTTTGGCCCGGACCAGGCCGAACCCTTCTCTCCGGGATTCGTCCACCTCATAGATCATCACCCCGGAGGCCGGCAGGAACCGGTCCAGTTTCAGGGGCTGTCGGTTCTCCACCAGGAGGAAGCGTTGGGACGACAGGGGGATTTTCGCGCCCAGAAGATGGCCGCCGGTGTCCAGGGGTGCGAGCTGCAACAGGGCCGTCTCCCCGGGGCGCACCAGGGCTATCTGTTCCGGCCGGACGTAGCCCAGGCGGATTTTGGTAAATAGAGAGAATCCGGGCGGGGGTTGCCCCTGCTCCCGGAAGTGCTGGCTCATTACGTCCCAGGGGCCAAGGTGGAGCGCGGCGTCATGGATTTGAAAGACCTGGCGGGGGCGGCTTTGCTCCTCGAAGTCGTATAGGTCCCCCACCAGCCGCGTGCCCTGGTGCACCCCGGCGATGGCGTGGGCCAAGTCGTGGACCAGAAACCCCACGTGGAAATTCTCCGCCATGACCACCACCCCCTTCTGGAAGACCGTCCCTTTCCGGGTAGTGATGGGCACATACTCGGCCTGGCCGCGTCTGCCTTTGCTGAGCATCCCCGGATTGGCGCAATAGCAGATCATGCCGTAGCCTTTGCCGGGGCCGGTGGTGCAGCGGTGGATCACGGCCACCACGTCGAAGGCGTTCAGAGCCGTGCCGTCCTCTTCGGCCAGGGACAGGGCGTCCCGCACCAGTTTATAGACCCGCCGGGGGTCCACCCGGTAATTGTAAGGGGACACCTTGTAAGCCTCCAGGGGCTCCGGCAGGGTATAAGGCCCTTTCACCGTGGCCGCAAACCCGGTCTGGCCGAAGGAAGCGGCGCGGTACCATTGGTCCACCCGGGCCGCGGCCCTAAGCCGCACCTCTTCCAGGTGTTTTTGCGGCTGGACGTCCGGGAAATTCACCAGGATCACCAGGTAGCGCTTGGTTCCTTTGGCAATATCCGAGACCAGACCCAGCTTGGAGTCCAGGTGGGCATCCGCGGCCCCGGCGGCCAGGGGCGTCAGCAATACGGCCAGGAGCACCGCCACACCGCAGAATCTCTTGATCAGTAAAAGCGACATGGTTGCCTCCTTTACCTAATAATGGCCTTGTGTCACACCCGAGTGTATGTTATCAATTATTGATAAAAACCGATAAAGCAGTCAAGGAAAGTTTGCCATGCCATCCAGTTATGCCATCGGCTCACATTTTGAGCGCTTCGTAAAAAAGCAGATTGAAAGCGGGCGGTATACCAGCGCCAGCGAAGTTATTAGAGACGCCTTGCGGCTCTTGGAAGAACAGGAAGAATTGCGGGAAGCGCAAATTAAAAATCTCCGGGAGCGGGTTCAGGAGGGTATGAACAGCGGCCCCGGCGTCCCGGCTGAAGAGGTGTTCTCCCGGCTTGAAGCAAAATATACCAAGCTCCTGCCCAAGCCTTGAAACCCCCCATGCGTTGCATATTTTCCGTTGTCGCCGAACGCGACCTTGAGGAAATCGGCGACTATATCGCCCGCGATAATCCCGAACGGGCGGTTTCCTTCATTCAGGAAATCCGGGACCATTGCCTCAAAATCGCTGCCTACCCGGGAGCTGCGCCATTGCGCCCTGAACTGGGCGGAGGGATTCGCATGCTCCCCTTGGGGCGTTACCTGATTTTCTATACCGTCCATGCCGATAACGTCCGGGTTGAGCGCATCATACACGGAGCCCGCAACATCCCCGATTTGTTTGAAGCCCAAAGAAGAGAACCCGGTTTTCGCCAAGCTGGAGCTTGGCGGCCATATGCGTTCCCAAGCAGAGCTTGGGAACGAGTAAACATTTTGTCCAGTTTTTTCACTCAAGTCCGCAGCGCTTCTTTCACTACTTGCGCAACTGTGTCTTGGTTGATGCCGCGCTTCTTACAATAACTGGACTGAATCCAATCGGAGAGCCTCTTTGTCCCTTTACTGGAATTGCATGCCAAACAACATCGGGCAATATTTTCACGACTGATAATGCTTGCGTCGTTTATAATGTATTCCCACGTTGCTACAGCATGCCGGGGGCTACGCTGAGGCATCTTCTCGATCATCTGGATACCACAATAGACGCAAGCCTTATCTCGCTCTCGCATCTCTTTTTCAAGCCAGTCAGGGATACCCCAATTGTTCATGTATTCCTTACGGCTACTGGACAAGTTACCACGAACTGTCTAGTCTTGGCTTGGAATAGCTAATCGTAGCGCGGACGAGACGCCCGTCGCTACCCTTTACCAACCTTGAACTTTAAACCTTGAACCTTGAACTCTTCGCAACTACCGCCGCCGCCCCTTAAACTGCCTTACCTGGTACATGAACGCCTCCAGGCGGGTGCGGGTGTGGGTCTGTTCCTGGCCGTCGTAGGCCAGGTTCAAAAACGGGATGTGGTCGTGCTCTTCCTGGAAGCGCCTGAATAGCGAATTGACCACGGTCCCCGGCATGCAGGTGAAGGGCATGATGTTCACCAGGCCGGAGATGCCCTTCGAAATGAAGTCCCGGGACTTGCCGATGGAGAGGATGGCCTCGCCCTCGAAGGAGGGGTCTAGGTAGCCTTTGGCCAGCTCCAGGGTCTGGGGGATGGTGGGCTCCTTCAGGTTGCGCACGCTCCCCTTGAAGACCTCTTCCAGCATATGCTCGTCTTTGTTCTGGAAATATTCCTTGAGCAGGATCTGCATCAGGTGGCGGTAGCGTTTATAGACCTTGGCCCGGCGTTTGGAGGTGTAATTGACGTACAGCAGCCACTCGGCGATGGGGGGCATCCAGACTTCGCCGCCCAACGCCTCGATCTCCCGCACCGCGTTTTCGTTGGCGAAACGGTTGGCCCGGGTGTAGATCTCGCCGATGATGCCCACCAGGGGCTTATCGCCAACGCCCGCGCCGTTCAAGGTCACGCCGTCCATGGCCCGCCGGGCCTCCCGGAGGGTTTCCACAATGTCCTTCCGGTCCCTCAAGGTGTGGTGGACCTTACGCAAATAGTGCTGATAAACCTCATCCGTGTCCCCGGCGTTCCGTTCATAGGGCCTGGTCTCCCGGAGCTTTTTCTCCAAAAGATCGATGGCCACCACCCCCCGCCAGGCGATGCGGGTGTAATCGCCCCCCACCATGCCCAGCTCCTGGTACATGGTCTCGCTCTGATCCGGGGAATAGACGGGCACCTGGGGATAGCCCAGCTCGTCCAGGACCAGGCGGTGGTAGCGGTGGTACTGGCCGAAGCGGCAGGGGCCGTCGCCGGAGGGCATGAAGAAGGCGCTTCTTTCCGGGTCGAAGTCCGGGCGCTGCACCAGTTTGGCCAGGTCCCCGGTGGTGAGGATCAGGGGATAACACTCTTTACCTGAACTCAGACGGCGGCCCAACTCCAGGGTCTCTTCGTCCGATTCCGGCAGCATCTCGGCTTCGCCGCCGCAGGCCTCGAACGCGGCCACCAGGGCCAGGGCCTGGTCGGTCATGTAGGGCAGGAAGACCCGGCGCCGCTGGGAATCCACCACCCGGTGGCGGTAGGGAGAGAGTCTCTCCGGCTGGGGCTGCGGAGTGACGTTCTTCAGGCTGTCCAGGAAGGCTTCCAGCCGGGTGATGGCGCCCACGTCCGCGGAGTGTTCGTCGATTTCGATTTCCAGATACGGTTTGCCCCGCATCTTGTCCCGGAAAAAGTGCTGGATGAAGGAGTCCGGGCCGCAACCGAAGTTGGTGATATAAATCCCGTAGAGGCGGGGGTCCCGGCGGATGAGTTGGGCCGCGCCCAGGATCTTCTGGCCGAAACGCCAGTACATGGGCTTGATTTCATCCAACTCCTCCACCTGGTCCAGGGGCAGGAAATCCATGGGCACGGCCTGGACCCCCAGGGTCCTGAGCTTGCGGTGGAGGTTGAGGTTCATGCCCGGGTCCAGGGCGTTATAAGGCCGGCCGATGAGGACCATGAGGCGGCCGTCCGGAGGCAGGTTTGCCATGATTTCTTTGCCCCGGGCTTCGATGGCCCGGTAGTAATCCTGCTGCGCGGCTTCCGCTTTGCGCAGGGCCCGCTCGACCCTGAGAGTGGAAAGCCCCAGTTGCCGGGCCAAACTCTTTAAGCCCCGGCGCAGTTCCTGGCGGCCCCGGCCGAAGTAAAGCACCGGGCTCAGGAGTTCGGCCCCGTATGGGGATAAATCGATGGTGGACGGGGCCACGTTGGCCAGGGTCTGGGCCATGGGGCAGACCACGCCCTGTTTAATCTCCGGATGGGGATTGGCCATGTCGATGATGCTGGGGAGAAAGACGCGCTTTACGCCGCGTTTGAGCAGGTCCAGGATATGGCCGTGGGCCACCTTCACCGGGTAGCAGGGCTCCGCGGCCAGGCATTCCACCCCCTGGCGGATCACCTGCTTGTTGGTCTTCTGGGAATAGACCACTTGGAACCCCAGGGCCTCGAAAAAGGCCCGGAAAAAAGGCATAAGCTCCTGGAAGAACATGGTCCGGGGGATGCCGATGGTCCCGCGTTTTCCCGGCTTAGGTTCTGCTTCCTCTGGCCCGTAGAGGAGGTCCTCCCGCTCCCGGACCAGGTCCGGCAGGTCCACCTTCTTCTGCTGTGCCCCCACTTCGTATTTCTCGCAGCGGCTGCCGTAAAACAAAGGCTTTTCCCCGGCGATCTGCACCTGCCGGATTTCGCAACTGTTGGGGCAGCTTTTGCATTCAAAGGAGGTGATGGCATACTCCCGGTCGGCCAGATCGAAACCCTTGAAGCGGGACTGCTCCCAGTCGCGCTCCCGCATGGCTAAGAGCGCCGCGCCGATGGCCCCGGTGACGTCGTGGTGGGGGGGCACGGTGATCTTCTGGCCCGTCACCTTCTCGAACGCGGCTACAATCCCCTTATTGGCCGCAGTGGCCCCCTGGTAGAAGACGTTTTTCCCGACTTTTCGGTCTTCCACCACCTTGTTCAGGTAGTTCTGGACGATGGAATAAGACAGGCCCGAGACCAGGTCTTCCTTGACCGCGCCCCGCTGCTGGTGGTGCACCAGGTCCGATTCCATGAACACGGTGCAGCGCTCGCCTAAGGGCACCGGCTTTTTGCTGGCCAGGGCCAGTTTCCCGAATTCTTCTTTAATGGAAATGCCCAGCTTTTCCGCCTGCTCCTCCAGAAAGGAGCCGGTGCCTGCGGCGCAGACCTTGTTCATCATGAAGTCCACGATGGCCCCGTGCTCTAGACTGATGAACTTGGAGTCCTGGCCGCCGATCTCAAAAATCGTATCCACCGTGGGGTCGATGGCCGCGGCCGCGGTGGCCTGGGCGGTGATTTCGTTTCTCACCACGTCCGCGCCGATGAAGTCCCCGGTGAGGTAGCGTCCCGAACCGGTGGTGGCCGCGCCCATGATCTCCACCCGGCCCGCGAGCTGTTTCCCCACCCTTTTTAAGCCCTCGGTGATGGCCTCCAGGGGCCGCCCCGCGGTGAGGAGATATTCCCGGGCCAACACCCGCATATCCTTGTCGATGACCACCACGTTGGTGCTGATGGAGCCCACGTCGATGCCGAGATAGGCTTCCACCTGCGCGCCCATCAAGGGCTGGGGGGCCACCGCGTAGGCCTCCGGCCCTAAATCGGCGGGCGGGGTGAGGCGCTCCAGGCTGCGTCCGGCTTCTGCTTCCCGGGTGAGATAATCTTTTAAGGGCTGGAGATTCAGGGTGAAGTCCGCGGGAAGCTGTTCCCGGGTGGCGAGCATCGCGCCCACCGCGCCCAAGGCGCAGAAATGGGGCGGGATGATGAGGCCGGTTTCATCCAGGTCGAAGACCTGGCGGAAGGCCTGGCGCACCCCCAGGTTGTGGGCCACGCCTCCCTGGAAGGCCACCGGCGCAGTGATGGTCTTGCCCTTGGCGATGTTGCTCTTTAAGTTCCGGGCCATGGCCTGGCACAGGCCCGCGATGATCTCGAAGTCCGGGGTCGCGCCCTGCTGCAGGTGGATCATGTCTGTCTTGGCAAAAACGCTGCAGCGGCCGGCCACCCGGGGCGGGGTGGTGGATTTCAAGGACAGCTCGCTGAACTGCTCGATGGTGTACCCCATGCGGTGGGCCTGCTGGTCCAAAAACGACCCGGTGCCGGCGGCGCACATGGTGTTCATGGCGAAGTCCTGGATGATCTGGTGCCCGTCTTCGTCGGCCACCAACAGCAGCTTGGCGTCTTCGCCCCCCATGTCGATGATGCTGCGGGCCTCCGGGTGGAAATGAAAGGTGCCCCGGGCCTGGGCGATGACTTCGTTGACAAAGACCCCGCCCAGAAGCTCCGCCAGGACCTTGCCCCCCAGGCCGGTAAACGCGGCCAAGCGGCATTGATCCGGAGGAAACTCCGGCGCCAAAGACTCCAGCAGCTGCAACGCCACCCGGTAAGGCTCCCCCTGGTGGCGGCGGTTTTCCTCCCGCAGCACTTCCCCCTGGGGCCCCATCACCGCCAGGTTGACGCTCACCGAACCCACATCCATGCCTACATCGAACTTATCGCGCATGATTCGAAATCCCCCGAATGCTGGGTTGTTGGTCTTAGAAAGAAGTTTTAAGATCAATAATGTTGATTTCCATTTAAAACAAAAACTAGAAGACAGGAGTTATTTAACATCTTTTTAAAGGGAGGATAGAGGCGGTTATGTAACTATTAAATATTCCCTTTAAAATCCCTTTAAAAAGGAGACTTAATAAACCTGCTATCCAGATGTTTTTAGTCGATATATCCTTTACTTGTCATAAGCAGAACATCGATTGGCGGAGCAATTACCTGCTTTTTTGCCCAATTTTTGTAATAATATGCAATGATCTTGCACTTAAATTTCACATATTCTTTGTATTCTTGTTCTTTTGTTAGCATTACGAAATCAGGAAATTTAATTAATTCCAGATAAATGTTATCTAAAGCCTTCCATGCAGCTTCATGAACTCGGAGGTCGCCATTGCGGTATGTTCTAATATGATTCGAAATAGAGTTCTTATCAGAACCATTCCATCCAAAAGATTTCGCGTCTCTTCCTAAAAAATGAGAAGATGGGTTATTATATTCATCTTGAAAATCTTTGTAACAATAATTTTGTGCCAACGCACAATTGGAAAAAAACCAGAAATCAGGGATACCATTCTTATTATAGCCGCAAATATGGAATCCAGAGGCGCATTGCCTAAGAATATTGCGTGTCACGATGTTGCTTAACGCACCTTTCAAATTGGCCGAAAATGAATTTAAATCAGTACAACTTGTATTATTCCGTATAAAAGCGCTAAGAAAGTCAGATATCAATAAATCTTTTTTCCCGTGACGCTTAATCGCAGCTAAACCGAAGTAAGATATCGCTCCTTTCAAATAAGGGATCTTGAGAAGTTTCTTATGAGTGGCATAATGTGAGCCGTCAGGGTTTGATAAACGCCTATCAGCAGCAGCCACCATGAATGTTCTATTAAACCCATCGAGAGTATGAATCTCATTAAGAATTAATGTCATATATTGATTCCATAAGAACCTTTTAGGGCAGGCACGGCCCACCCTATATCTAGCTATGGATGAGTCAGCTATTAAACTGACCGTAGTAAAAATCTTGCTTTTGGTGTAAGGTGTGACAAATCAAACCTGATGTACAAAGTCGCTCCAACCTCCCCTGCACCAACTCCAACGGCAGCCCCAAAACCTCCGCCACGTCTGCCGCGGTCATGGGCCGCCGGGCCAGCATTTCGATGAACCGGGCGTCGCTCACCGCGGTTTCCGCATTGGCGGGCCGGGGGCTGGAGGCGATGACCTCCGCTCCCTCTCCTAAAAAGTCGGCCACGGCCTGCATTTCTTCTTCGCTCAGGGGCTGGGCGGCATCCTCCACCACCGGCCGCACCGCGGTGTTGAGCTGCACCTGGTCCGGGGCTACTTTCTCGATGACCCGGCGCAGGGCGCTCAGCTCCTCCCTGCTGTCGTTCCACCCTTTCAGGATCATGATCTCCAGCCAGATGCGGCCCCGGTATTCCCGGCGCAGGGCCTCCAGGCCCCCGATCATCTGGGAGAGCGTCATACCCGGCAGGGGCCGGTCCATGGCCCGCCAGGTTGCTTCGATGGCCGAATCCAGGGAAGGGAGAATCACGTCCGCGTGCGCCAGGTCCCGGCGCACTTCCGGGTGATGCAGCAATGCGCCGTTGGTCAGAATGGCTACCGGTGTGTCCGTTATCTCTTTCACTGCGGCAATGATCCTGCCGATGCCCAGGTTCAGGGTGGGTTCCCCGGAGCCGGCCAGGGTGATGAAGTCCAACGCGGCCGCCGAGCCGCGCAGGTATGCCGCCAACTCCCGGATAATGGCCTCGGCTTGATACTCAAACCGCTTCAGCGTCTGCCGCGTGGTGGGGCCCACCTCGCAATAGACGCAGTCATAGGGACAGGTCTTCCGGGGGATCAGATCGACCCCCAGGGAGCGTCCCAGGCGCCGGGAGGGAACGGGTCCGAAAAGATAAGTCATATAAATGCAGTGGTTAGCAATAAGTAATAAGTAATAAGTAATCAGTGGTCAGTGGCCAGTAAGCAGTTCATTGGTTGCTATCAGCTGCAAGGTGCCTTCGGCTAACCTTGAACCTTGAACCTTGAACTTTGAACTTTGAACTCTAAAAGCACCCCAACTGGCACTGCTTGATCTTGATTTTCAGTTCGTTGAGGAGTTTTCCCATATCCTTGCGGGAGATGACCAGTTCCTCGGCCAGGCGCATGGCGGCGGCGCAGGAGATCTTGTTCTCCGGGGCCGCGGCCTGAATTCGGGCTTTCAGTTCTTCTTTGCTCATGTTCTCTCTCTAGGGACTTTAACGTGAAAATATAGTCAACCGGTGGGCTGAAATCAAGGCGTCCCGTTGCCGGCCAGGACCCGCCAGCAGGTGTCCACCAGCGTCTCTCCAATCTGGGAGAGGTCCTGGTTGATGCGGTTGTAGGCCTTGAAGACCGCCACCTGGAGCACTACCCCCAGGACCATGGCCGCGGCCAGCTCCACCTCCATCTCCGCCACTTCGCCTCTGGCCATGCCCTGGGCAATGACCTTTTGCAGTACCGTCACCGCGGTCTGCATCTCCGGAGTCACTTTCTTAAGCTGGTGGTGCTGGGCCAGGAGCAGGTAGCTGAAAAGCACCGGGTCCCGGTCGAAAAAGGCGCAGAACCGGTGGATCATGGCAGCCAGCTTGTCTTTCAGGGAGTCGTGTCCTTCCTGGACCCGGTCCAGTTCCCGGGCGAAAGACATGTAGTTTTCAGAGAACAGCTCCCAGGCCAGTTGGTCCTTGCTCTCGTAGTGGCGGTACAAGGTGCCTTCGGCGATGCCCGCGGCCGCGGCGATATCCCGGATGGTGGTTTCGGTGATCCCCTTCTCCACAAAGAGGTGGAGCGAGGTGCGGGCAATCAATTCCTTGGTCTTGGAGCCGTCGCGCATAAGAATGGTTTTCGGTTTTCAGTTTCCGGTTAAAAAATATCTAAAAAATCAATGGGATAGCAAAAAGGTTGGCCGTAGCAAAAACCGGATTCGCTATCGCACCACAATGTGAGCGTTCACTCATTTATTAAGAAATTAATGACCCACTGTCAAGTTTTTTTCTCCGCCGATAAACGCCGATTCACGCCGATAATTATCTTTTTTAATCTGCGTTTATCGGCGTTCATCCGCGGCTAAATTTATGGTAGTTTAAGCGCATCACCGCGACAAGGAGGAAGAGCCTTGAAGGTACTGGCCATTTCCGGTTCGCCCCGGCCGCAGGGAAACACCTACCACCTCCTGCAAGAGGCCCTCAAGGTCCTGGAGCAGCAGGGAATGCAAACGGAGTATATTTCCCTCCATGACAAGCAAGTTCATCCCTGTAAGGCCTGTATGAAATGCTCCACTGACAAGAATCGCTGCGCCCAGGAAGACGACGACTTCCATCCCGTCTTCACCGCCATGGGCCAGGCCGACGGCATCATCGTCGGCTCGCCGGTCTACTTCGGCTCCGCCACCCCCAACCTCATGGCCCTCCTGGACCGGGCCGGGTACGTGGCCCGCATGGGGGACAACCCCTTTTACCGCAAGGTGGGCACCCCCATCGTCGTGGCCCGCCGCGCCGGGGTTAACTTCACCTACTCCCAGCTCCAATTCTGGTTCGTCATCATGGGCATGTTCGTGCCCGGCTCCACCTACTGGCCCATCGCCTACGGCCTCAAACCCGGAGACGTGGCCCAGGACGCGGAAGGCCTGAAGACAGTAGCCAACCTGGCGGAGAACATGGCGTGGCTGATGAAGAAGTTGGGGTAGGAGAAGTTGTGTCAGCTATCAGCGGTCAGCATTCAGCTTTTAAAATTTCAATGAGCTGAGGCAATAATCAATACGAATATGTCCTTGGCTCCGAATTAAGGAACCAGGAAGGATAGATAACCCCAAAAACCACCGAATGTTGGGAAAAACGGCAGCTTAAGTCCCCCCTCCCTTGAGGGGAGGGGGTTAGGGGGAGGGTGGCGACTTTAGGCCACGAGTCTTCAAAGACGCCACCCCTCCCTAACCCTCCCCCCTCTCAGGGGGAGGGAACCAATGGCGACCTCATTGCCGGTGGCAATTCCTGGAATTTCCGAGGCTAAGGGAATAATCGGTCAATCGCAAATGGTTTTTGGCTGATCGCTGAGAGCTGAAAGCCCTCTATTTGGACTTAACGAATTTCCACGAAAATTTGCGTAGCCCTCACCTCCCGGCCATAAGCGGCTATTCCCACTCCCAGGTGGGTAAAGCCGGGGGTGAGGATATTTTTGCAGTGTCCGGGGCTGGATATCCAGGAATTCATGATCATCCGGGCCAGGTTCTGGGGGTCAAAGGGGTAATAACCGGAGCCGGTCCAGATGTTTTCTCCCCCACCGGAAATTAGGGCCCCGTAGTTAAGAGGCAGGCGCTCCATAAAGGATCGGCCCTCCGGATTTCGGTGGCTGAAGAAATGCCGGTTCAGCATGTCCATGCTGTGCCGCCGGGATACCTCCACCAGATTCAGGTCCGCCGTCACCGGCGGCAGGCCTTGTTGACGCCGGTAGTCATTGGTGAGCCGTCCCACCTCTATTTCCACTTCCGGAAGAGATTGGATGCCGGAGAGGCCCGGTCCGGGCGGGTTGACCCCGGAATACCCCGGAGGCCCGCTCCATACCTGGTGCCCAGGGAAAAGCGCGGCTGCCAAAAGCAGTGCCCCCAAGGTCCGGATTATCCTGGCGCTCATGAAACTCCCCCAAACCATTAAAATTGAAAGAGGATGTAGAGGGAATCTTCTTCTTTTCCTGGAATTTCAGATAAGGGCAGGGCGGGAAAAGTTAATCAACGCACCTTGAAAAAAAAGGGCACACTTCCTTAAAGGCTTCTTTCATCCTTTCGCGGCCCGCAGGCGTTCGGTGACGCTGGGGAAGTATTCTCCCTGGGTGTGGGGCAGAAACAGGGCGGCGATGTATTGGTTCATGTAGCCGGGGGTCTCGGAGAGTTCGAAGTTGGTCATCATCTCCGCCACCCGGCGTTCTTCTTGCAGCATCTCCCGGGAGAAGGCGAGCAGGGTGGCCCCCAGCAGCGAGGCGTTGCCCACGAAGTGGTAGCGGTCCCGGGGCAGGTCGGGGAGCAAGCCGATGGCGATGGCGTTGTCGATGTTCACAAAACTGCCGAACGCGCCCGCCAGGATGACCTGTTCCAGGTCCTGGAGGCGCAGGCCCACGCTTTCCAGGAGGGTGACGTAACCCGCGAACATCGCGCCCTTGGCCCGCATCAGGTTATCGATATCCACTTCGCTCAGGGTGATGTCCTGGCCGCCTTCCGTGTCCTCGGCATAAGCGATGACATATTCATTGCCGATGTCGGTCCGCCGGATGCGGGGCGCGCAGGTGATGAGGTCATCCCGGAACTTGCCGTTGGGGAGGATGATGCCCTCCTCCATCAGCACCGCCAGGAGGTTGATCAAACCGGAGCCGCAGATGCCCTTGGGTTTGGTCATGCCGATGGTGATGATCATAGGCTCGCAGGTGTCGGGGTTGATGCTCACCTCTTCGATAGCCCCCTGGGTGGCCCGCATGCCGAAGCGGATGCCCCCGCCTTCGAAGGCCGGGCCCGCGGAGCAGGCGGCGCAAGCCATCCACTGCTGGTTGCCGATGACGATCTCGCCGTTGGTGCCGATGTCGATGAACAGGGTCAGCTTGGGTTCTTTATACAAGCCGGAGGCCAGGACCCCGGCGACGATATCCCCGCCCACGTAACTGGAGACGGAGCTGACGCTGTAAACGAAGACGTGCTCCGGCACCTCCAGGCCCAAGTCCCGGGCCCGGAGCAGAGGAATGCTGCCCGCGGCGGGGGTGTAGGGCGACAGGCGGATATATTTGGGATCGATGCCGTAGAAGAGGTGGGTCATGGTGGTATTGGCGGCTACGGTCATGTGGGAGATTTCTTCCACCGCCAGCTTGTGCTGTTTCAGCAGCCGGTGCATGACCTGGTTGATGGTGCCCACCACGGACCTTTGCAGTTTATGTAAGCCCCCTTCTTTCTGGCTGAAGACGATGCGGGTGATGACGTCGTCCCCGTAACTCATCTGGGCGTTGTAATCCGCGGCATGGCCCAGGATTTCCCCTTTGGCCAGGTCCAGGAGCTGCACCCAGACGGTGGTGGTGCCGATGTCCACCGCCAGGGCGAAGTGGCGCCGGGTGGTGTCGCCGGCTTCCACGTTGGTCATATGGGGGGAACGGAAGCGGCGCCGGGAAAAGTCCAGGGTGGCGGTGACCTGAAAATCCTGCTCCCGCATCACCTGGGCCATTTTTCTCAGGAGGTAGAAGTCCAGGGTGAGGCTTTCCACGGCATGTTGCCGGGCCAGGCCGTTTTCCAGGCGGGCCAGGTCATTGACGTTATCCGCCAGTGAGGGGGGCGTCAATTGGACAAATCTCTTTTTGAAGGCCGGATTATAGAGGCCCTGCTCCTTCAAAGCGGCGATGTTAATGGGGCTGGGCCGGAGGCCGACGCCGCCCCGGCGGCGGGTCAGGGTGCGGCGGTCCAGCAAGGATTCCGGGGGGATGCGCACCACCACGTCGCCGACCACCCGGGTCTGGCAGGCCTGGCGGTAGCCCAGGTCCCATTCCTCGTCGGTCAGCAGGCTGCCCCGGAAGGTGTCGACTTCGCCCGATTCCAGGAGGATTTTGCATTTGCCGCAGACACCCTCCCCCCCGCAGGAGGCGTTGATATGCACCCCTGCCTGGAGCGCGGCCCGCAACAGGTTTTCTCCATCCGCCACTTCGATGGTGAGGCCGTAAGGATTAAAGGTGACTTTTTTGCCCACGATATCGGTCTTTGGAGATGCTGGAGTTAGGCCTATCCACAGCAATGCGCATTCTATCACAAGAATTTGGCAAAAAAAATGTTAAAGTAGCCGGGAGCCAGTAGAACAACGCTACTGGCCACTGACAACTGGATACCGAAAACGGAGGCCCCATGGCCGGAGCCCGGATGGGCGAATTGCTCAGGGAGTTGTATCAAAAGTTGTGGACCGCGTTCGGCCCCCAGGGCTGGTGGCCGGGGGAGACCCCTTTCGAAGTCATTATGGGCGCGATTCTCACCCAGAATACCAATTGGCGCAATGTGGCCCAGGTTCTAAACGGGCTGAAGGATGAAGGCCTCCTCGATCCCCTGCTCTTGCGGGAGATGCCCGAGGAGGAACTGGCCCGCCGCCTGAAACCTTCGGGCTATTTTAATATCAAGGCCCGGCGGGTCAAAAATTTCCTGGACTTTTTTGCCCAGCGCTGGCACAACTCCCTGGAAGAAATGGCCGGGTTGGACCTGGCTTCCCTCCGGACGGCGCTGCTGACGGTTAAGGGCATCGGCCCGGAAACCGCGGACAGCATCCTTCTCTATGCGCTGCATAAACCCACCTTCGTGGTGGACGCCTACACCCACCGGGTCCTGAGCCGGCATTATCTGGCCCCTGAGAACTGTTCCTATGAGGAACTCCAGGGCCTGTTTATGGAAAATTTACCGCCCGACGTCCCCCTCTACCAGGAATTTCATGCCTTGTTGGTGAGGGTCGGCAAGGAATTCTGCCGCCCCAAACCCCGGTGTCCCGCTTGTCCCCTGCATGAATGGCGAATTTCCCGGGAGTGAGTATCTCCCCCCTTTCTTGGCCCGGATGTTGCATATAATTCCGGGCAAGGAAGGGATTTGATTATGGCTTACATCGGCAAAGAAGATTACCTGGCTTTTTGGCTGCCCGAGTCTCTACCCGTGGACGCACTGGCCGGCAGCAATATCCAGCTTTTTGGGGGGGAGGAAGAACCGGAGCCCACGGCTTCCGAGCCTTCCCGGGGTTTCATCATCCAGGATTGGTTCGGACCGTTCCTGCTGGGCCCCGCCACCCGTTTCCTAAGGGGCCGCTGTTAGACCCAAGGGGCTAGGCAGCCGCGGTCAAGGGTGCGGGTTTTGACCCAGAGTTGAGGGCCGGGATGATCTTCCGGCCCAGACCTCCCGGTCGGGCGACTAATAGGGGTCGGGCCTGGCGCGGGATGGACCCGGAAAAGGGGGAGCGACAAGCTCCCCCTTAATTTTTTGGGGGAAAAGGGGAAAAGGTTAAAAGGGGAAAAGGGAAAGGGGAAAAAGCCCCAAACCTTTCCCCGTTTTTAGGCTCGTTCCCAAGTTGCACTTGGGAACGAGGCATTCATGTTCCACAGGAACACCCAAGACCATGAAATTATTGGTGGCACAGGCTTTCCAGCCTGTGCGGGAAACACTTTCAGAGCAGCTCCTCATGAGCCTTTGGCCCACCCGCAAAGTATGAAAAGCAGGCCCCCCTCACCCCAGCCCTCTCCCCCCCGCCAGTTGGCGGCAGGGTGGTTAGGAGACTCGCTGGGCGGGGGGAGAGGGGGTAAGCCCTAGGCATGCCGTGGTTTTTACTGACCACTGACCACTGACAACTTTTCAGGACATAGGAGTAAGAAGCCCCAACCCTCTTCCCCTTTTTTTCCTTTTTCCCCCTCGATTGATAATTGTTCCCCTCCCCGTGGCAATGATGATAAGATCAAGGCGCCTTATTCAAGGCAAATTTAGACTTGGATTGTGTGGACAAATGGATATCGTCACCCTGGAACATCATTCAGCCTCGGCTTTAATCGCCAAATTAAAGGAGGTCCCGCTGCTCAAGCAGCCCGGGATTTTCGTTTACCGGCAGGCCCTGATCACCCTGGAGCAGATCCGCACCGATTGCCTCAATCCGGCCCAGAATTACCTGTGGTTGCAAGAGTTGAAGAAAACCCAGGAGCTGCGCTGGTCCCTGGCGGCTCGGGGAGTGGACCTTTTTAAGCTGGACGGCTATGTCACGTATACGGTGCGGCAGGAGGACGGCACGGAGGAAGAATACGCCCTCTATCCACCTATTGTCGAGGAATCCCTGGAGGCCGACGGCACCCTGGCGCTGGTCATCAACGACGGCATGCACCGTCTTTACTTAGCCCGGCTGGAGTGGGTGGTGCCCCAGGTGGTCTATATCCGGGGCGTGCCCAAGGAATATCCCTACTATGCCTATCCCCGGCGGGAAGGCTGGGCCGGATTGGACCTGTTGGCCGAGAACCCGGACCCCAAGGTCTACTTAAAGAAATGCCACCGCACGCGGGACAATAAACGGCTTTACCGGGACTTCCAGGCGGTCTTCCAAAACGTGGGCCGCTCCCGGAGCAGCCTGCTGACCTCCCGTTAGCTGCCAAACCATTACCCATAAATTTGGTGAGGGCAGGCGTTGGGTGAATATTATGCGCTTCCAGGGCCAGACGCCCCCTCACCCTAGCCCCTCTCCCCCGGGGGGAGAGGGGATTAATACCGGAATTTCCATAAGTTTTTTATGGATCGGGCAAGTATTTCCCTCCCCCCCTGGGGGGGAGAGGGCAAGGTGAGGGGGGGATATGACCGTGCAATTACTGCATATCCACCGCAAGCCATTTTCTACCTTACACTTGTGGGTAAAGATTTGATGTGCGCACCTTAGGGTTGCGGTAACCGCGAGTTCAGGGAGTGGGGCAGAGCGGCTTATTCTGGTTAGAGCGGTTGTCACCGGAATAGGCCATCTGGGGATCCGGAGGTTGCAGGTTTTTGGCCACGGTCCGGGCCATCCGTTCGGACAGGGTATCCACCAGATAGTAGACGCTGGGACCGGGCTTGGGCTTGGTCTCGGTCACCCAGAGGTCGATGATGGGCGCGGGTTCGGCCATGATGTTGTCCGACAGGTACCAGAGGGTGAAGCCGGTCGCGGTCTCCACGATCTTTAAATCTATCTGGATGCCGGACCTGCCGGTGGCGCCGCTGTCCAGGAAGTAGGGCACTTCCCCCATCATAAAGAAGTCCGCGCCTTGGGCCTTGGCCAGTTTCTGGGCTTCGGCCACGGTGTTGTAGTTGTCGTAGACCCGGGCCACTGTCAGGAAAGGCCGCTGTTCCAGGAGTTGGCGATAGAAGACCTCGGTGATGGAATAACTCACATCCGTCACCTGGGCCGGCACCCGGAAAGGCAGGATGGCAATGCGCTTGCGCGCCATAGTATAGTCGCTGGTGGTGACAAAATTTTCCGGGGGCCCGGCCTGAATCTTGGGGTCCGTCAGATAGGGCGCATGCTGCCAGGACCCGCAGCCCACAGTTCCTGTCAGGAGACCTGCCAGAACTACCCACGTTAAAAAGAACTGTTGCCGCCTTTTCTGTCTTTTCTGTTTGTCTCTGTCCATGGCGTTATCCATCTGCAATTCTTAATTATTTTGAAAGAAACGAAAAATCAAAAACGAAAAACGTATTGCCTGTCCCGCCAGGCAAAAATTGCCTTTTCTAAACCATCCGGGATATGATTATGCAAAAATTGCACCTGATCAAAAGACCGTCTTCCGTTTTTCGTTTTCCGTTTTCGGTTTAAAGGGGAGAATTTAATGAACCTGTTTCTTTTAGGGGTGTTCGTTGCCCTGGCTTTGGTAGTGTTGGGAAAAAATGTGCCCCAGCTGGCCCGCATCCGTTGGCCTTTGGCTGCGGTGATCCTGGCCGTCTTTTTGGTCCCCTCGATGGTCAGAATGGTCCCCACCGGCCACGTGGGGGTCTTGGTCCTCTTCGGCAAGGTCCACGGCACCATCCCGGAAGGGGTGCACCTGGTGAACCCCATGTCCACCATGGAATTGATGAGCGTGCGCACCAAAGAGGTGTTCGAACATGCGGAGGCCCCCTCCAAGGAGGGCCTGAACGTAGTCTTGGATGTCTCCTGCCTCTATCATCTGTTGTCCGACCAGGCCGATCGGGTCTATCGCCAGATCGGGGTCAATTACGAGGAGGTGGTGGTGAAGCCCCAATTCCGGGCCGCCATCCGGGGGGTCACGGTCCGGCACGAAGCCAAGGACTTGTACACCTCCAGCCGAGAGCTGATCGCGGATGAAATCACCCGGGATTTGGAGGAGGACCTGCGCCAACGGGGCATCCTGGTGGAGAAGATCCTGCTCCGGCAGATTCAGCTCCCCAAATCCGTGGTGGAAGCAATTAATTCTAAGCTGGCCGCGGATCAGGACGCGCAACGCATGCGCTTCGTGTTGGAGAAGGAAAAGCAGGAAGCGGAACGCAAGCGCATTGAAGCCCAGGGCATCCAGGATTTTCAGAAAATCGTCTCCCAGGGGCTGTCCGAGCAATTGCTGCGCTGGAAGGGGATCGAGGCCACCCGGGTCCTGGCCGAATCTCCCAATGCCAAGGTCATTGTGGTGGGAGGCCGGGACGGTTTGCCCCTGATTCTGAACCCCGAACCCGGGAAGGCGGAAAAATGATTGACAATCTCAAGACGCGGGACTATGAAGGGTCTAGGGGCAGGTGGCTCCGGCTCATCGGCATTGTTGGCGGAGTCTTGCTCTGGGCCGCGTGTGCCGGGGGCGGCCTGGCCGCCGAGACCAAGGTGCTGGACGGCAATCCGGGGAGGGGCGGCGAGACTCTGGACCTCAAACCCCTGTTGAGCCGGGACCATGCCACCGTTGTTGATTTTTACAGCCCCTATTGTCCGCCTTGCGTGCAAGTAGCTCCCCTGTTGGATGAACTGGCGAAACGGAAGCCGGAGACTGTGTTTGTCAAACTGAACATTAATCGCCCCCAGGTGCGGGGCATAGATTGGAAATCTCCTCTAACCCAGCAGTACCGCTTGAAATCGGTTCCTTACTTCATGATCTTCAAACCCGAGGGAAAGCTGGCGGCCGAAGGGCCTGAGGCTCAGAAAATAATCATTGACTGGCTGCAAAAGGCCGAACTGTTGCCCAAGTCCGGGAAATAAACCGCGTCAATCTTCCGGCAACCTGAAAAATCGGGCCGGGAACCCGGGCGGCCCATTTAAAAGGAGTAAGAACGATGAAATCTGCTGGCTGGGGCCCAAGATTGGTTCTGTGTCTGATTCTGTTGGGGCTTTGGGGTTGCACCCCGGCCCCTCCGCCTCCCCCGCTGAGCGTCACCGCGGCCCAACAGACCCTGGATAACTGGAACCCCACTTACAGCAAGGTGGCGCAATTCTACGGCTTCCATCAGCCCGGAGACGCAGCGGGACATACCCAGGTGGCTTACGTCTCCCTGGTGAATCCCAGTGATCCCCTCTTGAAGCAGACGATTTATGCCGCCCAGTTCCAGCTTCTCACCCGGCCCGACGGCCGGCAGCAATGGTTTTTGACTTCCCTCACCAGCCATGCCGCGGGCTTGAGCCGCCGCCAGGGCTGGGATAATCTGATGGAGGCGGTGAAATAATTTTGACAGCCCCGCGCTGACCGGCCTTGCTGGAGGCGGATGGAGTTTTTAGGGGATTGGCGTCGGGAAATTGACTGGTAATTGACGCATTCGCATTAACCAACAGCGCTTCTTCCTGGAAACGGAAGATGCCGCGGTCGAGAAATAACTTGAAGTATCGCCTACTTCCGAAATTGATCGCGGTCCTTCGTGCGCCTTCCTTAATCCCAATGAGAAAAATGACTGCCGGAAATTTTGACACGTTTCCAGTTGGGAGAGACCAACGCCCTTTCTTTTAACCGAAAACCGGAAACGGCTATCACACCTGGGCAGTGAATCGGGAGAGGTCCTCCAGGCCCAGGGCCTTCTCCCAATCGGCCACCTGGGCCACGACCTTCTCGTACCCCCCTTTTCCCAGGCGGAGGTCCTCCTGGACTTCGAATTTATCCCCCAACTCTGCAAATTCCCGGGGAGAGACCACGGCACGGAAAGCCGGAAAGAGCACCGTGTCTTCCCGGGCCGCGTGGGGGCGGTACATCATGGAGAAGTTCCGGAGATAGGCCAACGTTTTCTCACGGTTTTCCGGAGCCATTGCTTCCAGGGGAGATTTGGAGAAAATCGATCATCTTGCGCCCCGCTTCATGTTGGCGGCGCAAGACCTGAACCAGCCCCGTCAGCTTTCCGGCCTTCTCAAAGCGGGGGAAAACGTAGTCTTCCTCCAGTTTTTCATGATAGTCCTGTATGAAGGTGCGGATGAGATAGGCGGGGTCCACCAGCAACTCCGGGGCAAATTTTGTTCCCTGATTCAGCTTCCCTTCCAAATCCTCAAAGATCAGCAGCAGACGCTGCAGCACGCCGTGCTCCCGCATCAGGTCTTCGGTGGCGGTCACCTCCCCGGCCTTTTCCGCCTGCGGCCGGCAACCCGGCAGCAGCGCCGGGCCGCCCAGCGCGGCCAGGCCGACGAAGCTGCCGCTCTTTATTAAAAAGTTGCGCCTCGTGGCTGCGGAATCGGAAATTTTCATGGCTGCCTCCTTCCATTAAAAAAAACTAGTCATTATATTGGGCAAAACAAGGTAAGAGGGGAAACCTGAAGCCGGGCGAAGGGACTTCCGGATGGCTGAAGGCCAAAACCGGGCGACTGAGTCTGGATTGTTGCATTATTCGACAGTCAATTTTTTATCGATCAGGACTGTCGTTTTTTTGGACGGACCATGTTGACATAGTTAGAAATTGTGCTACTATGCACAAGGGTTCCATTTGCAAGTATTTTTCCCTTGAAAAAATAAGAAGTTAAACAAACCGATGCCGACACCGCCGCCGCCGGCAGCAGACGCAAGGCGGCAGTTGGTTCAAGAAGGGACCTGGCAGGTTTAAGTGAAATTTATCACATAATCCCTTTCAGCCTGAAATTTCGAAATTTTATGGCTTCTCATCACCCTTATATCAGCTAAGGACTGGAGTTATGGAGAAAGGAAGACCTCTGCTTCGCTGGGCTGGAATTTTGTTGGTATTCGCCGCCGTCTCGTTGATGGGTAACGAGGTTCGGGGTGATGCGGGGCCGGTGAAGACACCCGAACCGGGGCGGTCGGATCGCCTCACGATTGATACCCTGGCCGCGTTTCAAAAACTGGAGTTGCCCCCGGTTACTTTCTTCCATGATAAGCACACCGACGCTCTGCTTAAGGAGAAGAAAGGCTGCGAGACTTGCCACCTGGTTGAGGATAAGCAACTTTCCCTCACCTTCCTGCGCAAGAAGGGAACCGAGCCGGCTGAGATCAAAGACATCTACCATAAGGGCTGCATCGGCTGCCATATGGAGACGGCCGCGGCCGGCAAAGTAAGCGGCCCCCCGGACGGCTTGTGCCGCTCCTGCCATGACGCCAAGCCCAAGGTGCCGTCCACCAGGCTGGCCGCGGGGTTAGAAAAGGTGCTGCATTACCGGCACGTGGACTCCAAGAGCATCCCGGCCCAGGCCCCGGCCAAGGACAATTGCGCCGCCTGCCACCACGAATACGATCAGAAGGCCAAAAAGACTTACTACGCCAAGGGCCAGGAGAGCAACTGCGGCTACTGCCATCTGGCCCAGCCCCAGGCCGGCGTCAAGAGTTACGAGCAGGCCGCGCATCAGCAGTGCGTCCTCTGCCATCTGGATCTGGCCAACAAGGGCGTAAAGGAGCCGGTCCCGGTGCGTTGCGGCGATTGCCACGGCGCCAAGGGCCAGGCCCAGACCGCCAAGAATAACCAGGCGGTGGCGGCCAAGTTGAAGGACCCGAACGTCCTGAGGATTAACCGGGGCCAGCCCAACGCCACCATGATCACCTACGACCCGAAATTCGAGGACAAGCCGGTAAAACCGCTCTTGATGAACCCGGTGCCCTTCGACCATCAGAATCATGAGAAATATAGCGAATCCTGCCAGGTCTGCCACCATGCGTCCCTGGAGGCCTGCGGCAAGTGCCACACCCTGGCGGGGTCCAAGGACGGTAAGGGTGTCACCTTCGAGCAGGCGATGCACTCCAAGACCAACAAGCAGAGCTGCATCGGCTGCCATAATGAGCAGCAGGCTACGCCCAATTGCCAGGGCTGCCATCGCGGCCTCACCGCGGCCCGGAAGGCCGACGACGCCTCCTGCAGTCAGTGCCACACCGCGGTCCCCGGGATTAGCGGCAAGGACGTCTTGAGCCCGGCCCAGAAGGCAAGCATGGCCGAGACCCTGCTCAAAAAACGGACCCCCACCTTAAGCACCTACCCGGTGGAGGACATTCCGGAAAAAGTGGTCATTCAGGAGTTGATGGACCAGTATAAGCCGGTGGAGCTGAACCACCGCCAGCATGTCCAGGCGCTCATGAAGGGCCTGAAGGACAACAAGCTGGCCCAGTACTTCCATGGGGACCCGGGCACCATCTGCCAGGGGTGCCATCACAACAGCCCCCCCTCCAAGAATCCGCCCAAGTGCGCCAACTGCCATCCCCAGGCCCATGGCCAGACCTTTGCCAACATAGAAGCGACGCGCCCGGGACTGTTGGCCGCACAGCACGGACAGTGCATGAATTGTCACAAAGTAATGGCGGTCAAGCCGGAAGCCACGGCCTGTACTGAGTGTCATAAAGAGAGAAAGAAGTAATCGGCCTAGGGTTGTCAGAAGAGGAGTGTATTCATGAAACGAAGAGCGTTTCTCAGCCTGCTTGGAGCCGGAGGCGCGGCTTGTCTTCTAGGGCAATCGGCCCAGGCTGCAGGACCAAAAGAGTTTCCAGGGTATCCCGGGAGTTTCGGGGTGCTGTTCGACGCCACCCGCTGCATCGGCTGCCGCCGCTGCGAGGCCGGCTGCAACCAGGTCAACGGCTTGCCGGCACCGCCCGAGCCTTTCGATGACCTGAGCGTCTTAAATAAAACGCGGCGCACCAACGCCAAGACCTATACCATTGTCAACCGCTATGACAATATTCCCGGCGCGGCGGGCCCCGTCTTCCGCAAGAACCAGTGCCAGCATTGCCTGGAGCCCGCCTGCGCTTCGTCCTGCTTCGTCCGGGCCTTCACCAAAACTCCCCAGGGTGCGGTCACCTGGGACGGCTCGGTCTGCGTGGGCTGCCGTTACTGCATGATCGCCTGCCCCTTCGACATCCCCACCTTCGAGTACGGGGAGGTCATCTCGCCCCGGATCATGAAGTGCACCATGTGCTGGGACCATATCACCGCGGGGAAACTGACGGTGCCCGGCTGCGTGGGCGCCTGTCCCGTGGAGGCCCTGGTTTACGGCAAACGCGCCGATCTCTTGAGAATCGCCCGGGGCCGCTTCGCCGCTTTCCCGGGCCGCTATCTGGACCATATCTACGGCGAACACGAAATGGGCGGCACCAACTGGCTCTATATCTCCGGCGTGCCCTTCAAGGACATCGGCCTCCGGGAGGACCTGGGCACTACCTCGGCCCCACAGTATACTTCCGGGGCCCTGGCCGTGGTGCCCATCATCGCCACCGCCTGGCCGGCGCTGTTGGTGGGCGTCTACGCCATCCACCGGCGCATGGACAAGGTGGCCCATGAAGAGCAGGTCCAGGCCGTGACCCAGGCGGTGGCCAAGGCCCAGGAGGAGGCGGCCGCCAAACTCGCCAAGGCCAAGGCCGACGCCGCAGCCGATAAAAAATCCGCCATCGAACGTGAAGTTAAAAAGGCCTTGGAAGAGGCGGCCAAAGCCCAGACCGAGGAGGACAAGTAAGCATGTCCACCGCTACCCCGATGAAAAAAACGTGGCTCACTCCCTTTAACATCATAGTGGGCATCATTTTACTGGTGGGCGGGTTCGTCACCATCCTGCGCTTCACCAAAGGTCTGGCCGGGGTGACCAACCTCACGGACAACTATCCCTGGGGCATCTGGATCTCCTTCGACCTGTTATGCGGAGTGGCCCTGGCCGCAGGCGGCTTTACCACCTCCGCGGCGTGTTACATCTTCGGCCTGAAACGGTTCCACTCCGCGGTGCGGCCGGCAATCCTCACCGCGTTCCTGGGCTACTCGTTAGTGGTCTTCGCCCTGCATTACGACGTGGGCCGGCCCTGGCGGCTGCCGTACCCCTTCTTCGTCCAGTCCGGCACCACTTCGGTGCTCTTCGAAGTGGGCTTGTGCGTCTTCCTTTATTTGATCACCCTCTTCGTCGAGTGGGTGCCGTCGGCCCTGGAATGGCTGGGCTTCAAAAAACCCCGGAACGTCATCGTCAGAATGACCCTGGCCTTGACCATCTTCGGGGTGGTTTTGTCCACCATGCACCAGAGTTCCCTGGGGGCCTTGTACCTGATTGCGCCCTCCAAGATGCACCCGCTCTGGTACTCCATGTTCCTGCCGCTCTTCTTCTTCGTCTCCGCCATCGCCGCGGGCCTGTCCATGGTCATTTTCGAGGGGACGCTGTCTCACCACTATCTGCACGCTAAGATGGACAAGACCTACTTAAAGGAGCACGACGGCGTAACCTTCGGTTTCGCCAAGGGCGCGGCGGTGGTGTTGGTGGTCTACTTCTTTATCAAGATCGTGGGCATCACCCTGGACAACAACTGGCACTACCTTTTCACCGGCTACGGGGCCTGGTTCCTCTTCGAGTTGTTGGGCTTCGTGGCCCTGCCTGCGTTCCTTTACGCCATGGCCGTCCGGGAACACAACGCCTGTCTCGTCCGCTGGGGCGCAGTGATCACTGTCTTGGGGATCGTCCTCAACCGCTTTAATGTCTCCCTGGTGGCCTTCAACTGGCAGCTGCCCCCGGCTCAAAAGTACTTCCCGAGCTGGATGGAAATCGCCATTTCCGTCTTCATCGTCACCCTGGGCCTCCTGGTCTTCCGGTTCATCGCCACTAAGATGCCCATCTTCTATGAGCATCCTAATTTCCGGGAACACGTGCCCCATGAGGGCGAAGAGGAAGAAGCCCCCGAGTTTGTGGAACACGAACTGAAACCCCACCCCCAAAGCCTGGGGCACTGAGGAAGGGACCATGGAAAATACTTTTTATACACTGCATGACTTTTTCGTCTTTACCAAAGGTTCCGCCTACATTTTGATGGGTGTAATCCTTTTGGGCATCCTGGGATTCTGGCTCTTTATCACCGGGCGGGACGAAGAGACGTTCATTAAATAGGGAAAGCGCCGCCTGACGGCTTGTGGAGGAGTCTCTATGTTTTATCAATTTATTACCGGCCCCCTGCTGTGGCTGACCTTTGGGATCTTCTTCGTCGGGCTGCTGGTGCGGGTTGTCAACTACATACGCGGTCTCGACTGGCAACTCGACCGGGTGGCCTACCGGGCGCATCCGGGTATGGCAATCAAAGGCGCGTTGCAGTCTATCATTCATTGGCTCATACCCTTCGGGTCCGTGGGCTGGCGCTTCAAGCCCTTGTACACTATTATCTTCTTCGTCTTCCATATCGGCCTGGTGGTCACTCCCCTGTTCCTGGAGGGTCATGCGGTCCTCCTCAAGGAGCGCTGGGGCATCAACTGGCCGACTATTTCCATGGGGCTGGCCGACACCCTGACCATCGGGGTCATGGCCGCCACCGTCTGCATCGCCATCCGGCGTATCGCCCTCCCGGAAGTGCGCATTGTCACCACGTTTTATGACTATTTCCTGCTCCTGCTCACCGTAACCCCCTTTGCCTCCGGCTTCCTGACCGTGTACCAGGCCCCCAACCCGTGGGCCATTCAGGACTTCTGGCTTTATGCCCACATCCTCAGCGGCGAGCTGCTGCTTATTGCCATCCCCTTCACCAAGCTCTTCCACGTGGTGGGGTACTTCCTCTCCCGGGGCCAGTTGGGGGTGGATTTCGGAGTCAAGCGCGGTTTCAAGGCAAAAGGTGGCTTTGCCTGGTAGATTATGGTAGAATATACTTTGTATATAAGACTTTGTGTCATAACAAAGCAGCAGGGATAGCAAGTTAAAGGAGTGAGGAGCCATGCCTGAAGGAATCCTCTGTAATAAAACCCCGGTAACCACCAAAGAACAACTCGATGCCGTGCTCGCCGACAAGGGCGGGAAAAAATACTACGAAGAGATGAAGCATCTCGAGATCGACGTAGAGAAGCTTCAGACTACCTTGCAGGCCACTTTCAAGTCCCGCATGAAAACCTGGCTGGAAATGTGCGCCCACTGCGGCTTGTGCGGGGATAGCTGCTTTCTTTATCTGGCCAACCGCAAGGACCCGACTCAGGTGCCTTCCTACAAAATTCTGTCCACCCTGGGCAAGATCGTCAAAAAGAACGGCAACGTGGACAACGCGCACATGCGCTACTGCATGGACGTGGCCTGGTCCAAGTGCACCTGCTGCAACCGCTGCGGCTCTTTTTGCCCTTACGGGATCGACATGGGCGTCATGTTCGGCTACTTACGGGGGCTTTGCTTCTCCCAAGGCTTTGTGCCCTGGGAACTGAAGATCGGCTCGGGTATGCACCGCATCTTCAAGGCCCAGATGGACGTGACCCCGGAAGACTGGGTGGAGACCTGCGAATGGATGGCCGATGAACAGCAGGATGAATGGCCGGGCCTGGAGATCCCCGTAGACAAGGAAGGCGCGGACATCCTCTATACCTGTAACGCCCGGGAGCCCAAGCACTATCCCGAGGACATCGCCGAAGCCGCCATCCTCTTTCATATCGCCGGCGAAAACTGGACCGTGCCCAGCGAGGGTTGGGAACAGACCTGCCTGACGCTCTTCGCCGGGGATTGGGCCGGCTGCAAAACCCAGATCGAAAACGTCTACGGCGCCATCGAACGGCTCAAACCCAAGCGCGTCCTGGGCACCGAATGCGGCCATGCGCACCGCTGCATGGTCGTTGAAGGGCCTTATTGGGCAGGCCGCGCCGACGGCAGGCCCCCCGCGCCCTATCTGCACTATACCGAATGGGTGGCCGAGGCCCTGCGCACCGGCAAGATCAAGATCGACCCGGCCAAAAGGATCAAAGAGCCAGTGACCTTGCAGGATTCCTGCAACTACATCCGCAATTACGGCCTCAAGGACGTCACCCGGGAGATCATGAGCTACCTGGTGGAGCCCGGCTATTTTGTGGAAATGACTCCCAACAAGGAACACAACTTCTGCTGCGGCGGAGGCGGGGGCATCAACGGCATCGGTATGTACCGGCAGCAGCGCAATGTGGGCCTGAAGGTGAAGCGGGACCAGATCCTGGCCACCGGCTGCAAGCTGGTGATCAGCCCCTGTCACAACTGCTGGGACGCCATCCGGGACCTGGAAGAGGTTTACGAACTGGGCATCAGGTGGACCTTCCTGAAACCCCTGCTCATCAAGATGGCCATCATCCCCGAGCATCTGAAACCCAAGGAAGAGGAAGAGTAAGCCCCTAAAAGCCGATACTTGCAGGCGCCTTGTTCCCCCCCGGGAGCAAGGCGCTTTTTTTTTGCCCTGCATTTCCGTTTATCCCCTAAAAAGGTCGGGACAGGACGCCGGGGCGTGATTAATTTTAAAGCAGGGTAAAGATGGAACGCAGTTTAGGAGGATTAACAAATGGACCTGCAGAGCCAGCAAAAAGAAAGAGCCTGCTTTATCTGTTCCCGGGACACCATGGACGGAGCCTATCCCTCCCTCATTCTGGGGATCAACGCCGCCCGGCTGGGCATGGAGGCCAAGGTGTTTTACACCTTTATGGGCGTCAACCTGGTGCGTAAAGGCGGCATCGAAAAGGCCAAGTTCATTCCCCCCGGGGTCATGGGCGCGGTGCCCGGCATGTCCAGCATGGCCACGGCCATGATGAAGAAGAAGATCGAGAAGGCCCATATTCCCGCCCTGCCTGACCTCATGGAGATGGCCCAACTGGAGGGGGTGGAGCTCATCGCCTGCAAGATGACCTTCGACATGATGGAAATGAGAGAGGAAGAGATGATCGAGAATGTGACCATCTGGGACGCCGAACAATTCATGAAGTACGCCAAAGAAGCCAAGCTCTGCCTGTTTACCTGAAGGCTTAAGTTTCGAAAAAGATGAGCCTCACGCAAAGACGCAAAGGCGCAAAGAGAGACGCAAATAGATAATTTTGGTGTGGCTGGCTGTGGGCGCGTTCTGGGCATCTTTAAGATGCTTAAGAACTCAGCCGCAGCTTGAGTCACCAGGGTATCCCCGGTATAATATGCCGACCATGAATATCCCGTTCAAGTTCTCTATCCGGCTGTTGGCGGCCGTTCTGATAGCCAAGTTCGTCCTGGGCTTCCTGGGAGCAGACACACTGCCGGGGCTTCTGTGGGGCTCCCTTGGCTTGGTGCTCCTTACTTATCTCTTCGATTTACTGGATTGGTATTCCGAAGGCGCCCTGCGCCGGGCCCTGAAACCCTCGGCCCTCAGTTGGCTGGCGGCCCGGCTGTTGGTCAGGATGAACGTGGTGGAGCCGCCCAAAGAGAGTTCAGCCGAGCCGAAAACGAAAGAAGGGGAGGGGTGATGAGAGTTGCCAGTGGCCAGTGGCCAGTAGCCAGTTAAAAAATGGGCATTGTTGTGCAGCGGTGTGCATCCGCGGCTATTATTTAACCGCCGATAAACGCAGATGCACGCCAATTTCGATATCGGCAAAGAAAAAGGGACAGGTAAAATGCCTGTCCCTTTTTTCTTATTTGGAGCTTCACCGGGAGATGTATTCCCTTATCTCCACTGGGGTTTTAATGAAACAACTGGCAACTGGCCACTGACCACTGACAACTTTATTTCATCTGACACACCCCGGCCCGGCATTTTTTCTCCAGGATATGCTCCTCGAATTCCTGGCGGAAGTTTTTCAGCGCGCTCATCATGGGCGCGGGCGCGGTCTGGCCCAGGGGGCAGAAGGAGGCGTCCGCCATCACTCCGGCCAGCCGCTCCATGAGGGCCAGGTCTTCCATGGTCCCCTGGCCGTTACAGATGCGGCTGATGGTCCGCAGGATCACCGGCGTCCCTTCCCGGCAGGGCGTGCATTGGCCGCAGGACTCGTGCGCGAAAAATACGGCCACGGAGCGGATGAAATCCACCGCGCAGACGCTCTCGTCCATCACCAGCATGGTTCCGGAACCTAAGGCCCCCCCCGCTTTGGACATGGAGCCGTAATCAACGGGTGTGTCCAGGGCTGCCGCGGTGACGATGCCCGCGGACGCGCCCCCGGTCTGGCACATCTTGAACTTGGACCCGGCCTTTACTCCCCCTCCGAAGGTGTCGATGAGCTGCCGCAAGGTGATGCCCGCGGGCACTTCCGCAATCTGGGGGGTCTGGACGTGGCCGATGATCTGGTAGATCTTGGTGCCGGTGGTGTCCGCGGTGCCCAGGGATTTGTACCATTCCCCGCCTTTATTGATAATGGCCGGGACGGAGGCCAGGGTCTCCACGTTGTTGACGATGGTGGGTTTCTTCCACAATCCGGCCACGCCGGGGAAGGGCGGCTTCATGCGGGGGTAGCCCCGTTTTCCTTCGATGGATTCGATGAGCGCGGTTTCCTCGCCGCAGATGTAGCAGCCGAAGCCGGAGCGCACTTCGATATCGAAGGAAAATTCCGTGCCGAAGAGCTTCTCGCCCAAATATCCTTTGGCCCGGGCCTGCTCGATGGCCTCATTGAGCCGGGCCTTGGAGAGATAATATTCCCCCCGCACATAGATGAAGCCCTTGGATGCCCCCACCGCGTAACCGGCGATGGCGATGCCTTCCAGGACCTTGTGGGGGTCTCCTTCCATGATGTAGCGGTCTTTAATGGTCCCCGGCTCCCCTTCGTCGGCGTTGCAGATGACGTATTTGGGGGTGACGGTGAGAGGCCGGGTAAACGACCACTTGAGGCCCGCGGGGAAGCCGGCGCCGCCCCGGCCCCGGATGCCGGAGGTCTTCACTTCCTCCACCACCTGTTCCGGGGTCATGGCGGTCACGGCCTTTTTCAAGCCGGTGTAGCCGCCTTTGGCCAGATAGGCATCGATCTTTTGGGGATCGGTGACGCCCACGTTGTCCAGGAGGATCAAGTCGTGGGGGCTTTGCTTATAGGAGCGGAAATCCTTGGTGCTGTATGGCAGGGTTTTGTAGTCCGGGGCTTTTCCGGCCCGGTAATCGGCCAGCACCTGCTTAATTTTCGCCGGTGTGAGGTTGCCGATGACCACCTCGTTGATCTGCATGGCCGGCGCGACTTCGCATACCCCTAAGCAGGCGGTTTTTTCCAAAGTAAAGGTGCCGCACTTGGTGGTCTCACCCACGCCGACGCCCAACTCCTGCTTCAAGGCTTGCAGCATATCGCCGGCAGCGTTCACGTGGCAGGGGGGAGATTCGCACATACGGATCACATACTTGCCTTTGGGTTTCCAGGTGTACATGGAATAAAAGCTCATCACCCCAAAGACTTCACTGCCCTGGATGTTCAAGGCCGCGGCGATCCGCTCCTGGACTTCCGGGGGCAGATAGCCGATGGCCTCCTGGACTTCCTGGAGAACCGGCATCAGGGCTCCGGGCTGATCTTTGTGCCGATTGATAATGGCATCGACCTGATTCAAGGTTTCGGAACTGAGTGGGGCTGCCGTCTGGCAGGCGCATCCTGAATGAGCAGTCATGGTCGGCCTCCTTACGCTTTCTCGATCTGCACCGCACAGACCTTGTATTCCGGAATCTTGGAGACCGGATCCAGCGCGGCGTTGGTCAGTTTATTAGCCGAAGCCTCGGCGAAGTGGAACGGCAGGAAGACGGTGCCGGCCACGGCCTTTTTGGAGATTTGGGCCTTGGCGGTGATTTCCCCCCGGCGGGAGCGCACCCGCACCTGCTCGCCTTCGCCGATACCGTATCTGGCCGCATCCGCCGCGGCGATCTCCACCAGGCATTCGGGGGCCTTTTCCGTCAACCCGGGGGCCCGGCGGCTCATGGTGCCGGAATGATATTGGTACAACAACCTGCCGGTGGTGAGATAGAGCGGATACTCTCCGTCCGGCATCTCCGCGGGGTCTTTGTGATCGATGGCGAAAAAGGCGCCCAGGCCCCGGGCAAACCGGTCTTTGTGCAGGAAAATGGTGCCGGGATGCTCCTCGGTGGGGCAGGGCCACTGCAATCCCCCCGCCTCCAGGCGCTGATAGGTAATTCCTGCATAAGATGGGGTAACCTTGCGAATCTCTTCGAAGATCTCCTCGGGGTTCTTGTAGTCCATGGGGTATCCCAGGCGTTTGGAAATTTCGCAAATAATCTGCCAATCGGGCTTGGATTGCCCCACCGGGGGAATCGCCCGGCGCACCCGGGCCACCCGCCGCTCGGTGTTGGAGAAGGTGCCGTCCTTTTCGGCAAAGGAGGACGCGGGCAGTACCACGTCCGCCAGCTTCCCGGTTTCGGTGAGGAAGATATCCTGGACCACCAGGAGTTCCAGTTCCTGCATCTCCTTGATGGCGTGGTTGGAATCGGGATCGGTGAGCGCCGGATTTTCACCGACGATGTACAGGGCCT